>NZ_AP022673.1:2680000-2980000 GCF_013374115.1 Sphingomonas sp. HMP9
CCCACCCAAGGCAAACGGTGCGTCCCTCTACGGAAACCTGATAACGAAAAAGCCCGCGGACCTGGGTCCACGGGCTTTTCTAAGTCCTGCGCCGCAGCGAAGCCGCGTCGTCGGTCGGGCTGTGCCCGCCGGCCGGCATTCGCCTGATCGCCGTCCAACGCGTGCGTTGGTCGGCTGGCTCATGCTTACCCTTCGTAATCCGCACCCAGATTCTGGTTCCGCGGCGGTGCAGCGGCGGTCAGGCGGAGCGCTTCGGCCGAAGCAGCCAGGCTGCCCACGGCATCGACCTCGTCGTCGTCGTCGACGCGAACCTTCTGCAGGCCCTGGATGACCTGTTCCTTGAGATGCGCCGGCTTGACGTTCTCGTCTGCGATCTCGCGCAACGCGACGACCGGGTTTTTGTCGCGGTCGCGGTCGAGCGTCAGTTCGGCGCCGCCCGAAATCTGGCGCGCACGCTGGGCCGCGAACAACACCAGGTCGAACCGGTTGGGGATCTTGTCGACACAATCCTCGACGGTAACGCGCGCCATGCGGCTTCCTTCGTAACAACGATAGAATGAGAATGCGTCGCCTACGGGCGGTGGCTCGCAAAGTCAATGAAATGCGCGGATCGGCGTCCTAGGTTGCCACACACGCGCGCCGTGTCCATCACGCGCGCCATGGATGACCCCGCAGACCAGCCGACGTTCACCGTCGACGGCAACCAGTTGACGCTCCTCGATACCGGCCCCCGCCGCCTCGACGCGGTGCTCGCGCTGATCGATGGCGCCGAGCGAACCCTGCGCATACTCTATTACATCTACGCCGACGACGAGTCCGGGAAGCGCGTCAACGCCGCGCTCATTGCGGCCGCCAAGCGCGGGGTCGACGTCGCGCTGATCGTCGACGGGTTCGGCAGCGACGATGCGCCCCACGCGTTCTTCGAACCACTCGAAGCCGCCAACGTGTCGGTATGCCGGTTCTCCGCACGGTTCGGCCGTCGCTATCTGCTCCGCAACCACCAAAAGCTTGCGCTCGCCGACGAAGCGCGGATCATCATCGGCGGTTTCAATATCGAGGACGATTATTTCGGGACTGCCGCGGAGCAGGCCTGGCGCGACCTGGGTTTGCTGGTCGAGGGACCGGCGGCGGGGCGGCTGGCGGGGTATTTCGATGCGTTGAAGGACTGGATTCACGAGCCGAAGGGCAAGCTACGCCGGCTGAACGCTGCGCTGTCGCACTGGAGCGAGACCAAGGGCGCGACGCGGTGGCTGATCGGCGGCCCGACGCGCAAGCTGTCGCCCTGGGCCCGCGCGGTGCGCGACGACATGCGCCGCGGGCGGCGGATCGACATCATCGCCGGGTATTTCACGCCAAGCCCCGCGCTGCTGCGTCGGCTCGACAAGGCGGGGCGACGCCAAGCCGACGTCCGGGTCGTCACGGCGAGCAAATCGGACAACAACGCGACGATCGCTGCCGCGCGGTTCACTTATGCGGGGCTGTTGCGCAAAGGCGTGCGCCTGTTCGAGTACCAGCCGACCAAGCTTCACACGAAGCTCTACGTGATCGATGATGCAGTCCATATCGGGTCGGCGAACTTCGACATGCGCAGCCTGTTCATCAACCTCGAACTGATGCTGCGGATCGAGGATGCGGCGTTCGCTGCGCATGTCCGCGGGTATATCGATGGCGAAGTGGCGAAATCGACCGAGGTGACCAAGGCACTGTATCAGGCAAACACCGGCTGGGTGCAGCGGATCAAGCAGTTCGGGGCGTATTTCGTGGTGGCGGTGGTGGACCCGAGCCTGTCGCGTGGACTGAATTTCGGGATCGACGAGTAAGCGGCGCTAGGACGCGACCTGTTCGATCATCGCGCCAGCCTGATCGACGACTTTCACGACGGGTTCGCCAGCGCGCCCCGCGCCGACGGCAAAGCCGCCATTGGACGGGTTCGGCTCTCTAGCCGACCCGCCGGCCGGGCCTGACGCTGCGCCCCGCTATCGCTTTGCGCATCGGCGCGAGCGTGGGCGCGCTTGCGTCAGTCCTTCCACGCCCAATACAGTTGCGCTGGCGGTACGTTCCACCACTCCATGTCGTGATCGATCGATTCGAAATGCGGAGTCAAAAAGTCCTTCACCTTCGGCGAGAACTGATAGACCAGGAACGCGCCGCCGGTCCGCAGAACCGAATGGGTCGCCGTCGCGATCGCCGGGCCGACGCCTGGGGCAGCGTCGAAAATGGAAGCCCCGACAGCACGTAATCCGCCTTCTCGAAGCCGTGGTCGGCGACGATCGTCTCGACCTCGTCCGCCGATCCCAGCACCGCGAAGAAGCGTGGGTCGGTAATCGTGTGGCGCAGATACTGGATGAACTCTGGGTTCGTATCGATCACCACCAGCTTGGCATCGGGCGCCATGCGGTCGAGGATCGGACGGCAGAACGTGCCGACGCCCGGCCCGTATTCGACGAACAATTTGCAATTCGCCCAGTCGACCGGCCCTAGCATCTTGCGAATGAGCTTGTCCGACGACGGCACGATGGACCCGACCATCACCGGGTGTTTCAGGAACCCTGAAAAGAACATCTGCCACGGGGACGGCACGCCGGCGGGTCGGCTGCGTGCACGCCGGGTGGCGGTGGTCGAACTGGGCATCGCGTTCCTTACGGTCAGGGGTCCCGCACGCTGGCGAGGCTTTGGCCCTCCCGTCGCACGAATTCCGAACGCGTTTCAAGGGGCGGGGGTTGCATCGGGCGACGAACCGAAGCGCAAGTCGTGCTGCGTCAAGTGGTTCCGCCCGCCTTACCGCCGCTTTGCCAAGCGTACTGCATCGCTTAAGCACGGACCATGAACGACGATCGTACAGGACAGATAGCGGTAGTTTTCGTGTCGATCCGTAACGACGCGGACGCCGCCGGCTATGGCGAAGCCGCCGTGGCCATGGACGCGCTGGCCGCGACGCAGTCCGGCTATCGTGGCGTCGACAGCGCGCGCGACGCGGGCGGCATGGGGATCACCGTAAGTTACTGGGCCGACGATGCTGCGGCGATCGCCTGGCGCGACCACCCCGAGCACACGGCGATTCGCGAGCGCGGGCGGGCGCTTTGGTACGACAGCTATTCGGTCAACGTCACGCGGATCGAGCGTGCCTATGCATGGTCACGGCCATGATCGGCTCGGCGACCGAGGGCCCGAAGATCGACCGCCGCTTCGCGCTCATGTTCCTCGTGATGCTGACGATCGCGGCGGGGAATACCGCGCTGCAATCGGTCCTGCCGGCGCTCGGGCGATCGCTTGGGGTCGCCGACAGCGCGGTGGCGGCGGCGTTCTCGGTGTCGGCCCTGCTGTGGGTGATCGCCGCGCCCTTCTGGGCGAACCGATCGGACAAGCACGGCCGGCGCGCGATGATCCTGCTCGGCGTCGGCGGGTTCAGCGTTTCGCTGACATTGTGCGGCGTGTTCCTGCTCGCCGGGATCAACGCGTGGGTCGGCGGCACGACCGCGTTCCTGTGCTTCATCGGCGGCCGACTGATCTACGGCACGTTCGGTGCGGCCGCCCCGCCCGCCGTGCAGGCGCTCGTCGCGGGCGAAACGACACGCGAGGAACGCACCAAGGCGCTGACCTTGCTGGCCTCGGCGTTCGGGCTTGGCACGATATTGGGGCCGGCGATTGCACCGTATCTGATCCTTGGTTCGATCGGCGGGGTCGAGATCGGACTGGCGGGCCCGGCGTTCCTGTTCGCGGTGTTCGGCGTCGCCGTGTGGATCACGGTGCGGCGGATGCTGCCCGACGACAAGATCATAGCCCCGCACGAGACGCACGGCGCGAGTTCGGCCTACCCCTCGATCGGTGGAGCGCCAACCGGCGCTTCGGTCGCCGCCGCAACCGGATCGCATGTCGAGCATGTCGGCTACACCGATCCGCGAATCCGCGCGTGGATGATCGCCGGGCTGGTGATGGGGCATGCTCAGGCGATGACGGGGCAGGCGATCGGCTTCCTCGTGATCGACCGCCTCCACCTTGCGCCTGCGCTTGCACTGGAGCCGACCGGCATCGTCCTGATGATGGGCGCCGGCGCCGCGCTGCTCGCGCAATGGGGCATCATCCCGCGCTTGAACATGAGCCCGCGGCACCTTGTCCTTACCGGGCTCGTGCTGGCGGCGGCCGGCACCGCGCTGACCGGAATCGCAACGTCGCTATACGGGATCGCGACGGCCTATGCGTTGGCCAGCCTCGGCTTCGGCTTTACCCGACCGGGGTTCACGGCAGGGTCGTCGCTGGCGGTTGGCGCAAGCGCACAAGGATCGGTCGCAGGCAAGGTGACGAGCATCAACGGCGCAAGCTTCGTGCTGGGGCCGTCGATTGGCGTCGGCCTGTACGAAGCGCAACACTCGCTTCCCTATCTGGTCGCGGGCGCGGCATGCGTCATGATGATCGCGTATGCCTGGGCGGCACTGAAAGATGCGCAAGACGGTTAGGCTGGACGATCCCAGTACCCGTCCAGGACGCACGCATCACAGTGATGCGCGCGTCCTCCAGCCCGTCAAATCGTCGACGCGTTCCGATCCGCTACTTTGCAGAGGCAGCGACACAGTACACAAGCACCGGAACGCCGATCAGCAGTATCATCAATAACAGGTGTATCTGAAGCAGCCGGTTCAGCCATGTCGGCTGCTCGCCGGAGTGCTCCTCCTCCGTCCGAAGATCCTCGACGACCTCCATGTCGAATGTATTCGAAAAGAAATGCCTGGGGCGCATCCGCAAGAAAGGTTGCGGCGAATTAGCGTGATCGTGCAGGTCTGGGCTCGCCGGTGAGTTGTCGCCGGATTTTGACACAGGGTCTGACATGGCGTGGTTTCCGTTTACTCGAGATCATGGGCGCGCAGAGCACGTCCCAAAGGTCAGATCGAATAAAGCCCGAACTCAAGCGGCCGATAGCCGCGAGTCCGGGCTAACCACGTGCGGCGAGCTGCCCGGCATGGTCGCGGAAACGCTTATATGTCGCAGGAGCGTACATGAACGTTACATCGGGGTCATGCTCCGTAATGTCAACACGTGGCGACCGGGGCGAGGATAGTCGTTAGACCGCTCGCACGTGCGTATCGCGAATACGTAAAGGCTCCTCTCCAATGCGGCAGACGGGTGGCACTCACGCAGCGCAATCGGCCGGGATCCGTCTCGCGCTCAGAGGTCGAGGTCGCTCAACGATGGGTGATCGTCGGGGCGGCGACCGAGCGGCCAATGGAACTTGCGATCGCCTTCCGAGATCGGATGATCGTTGATCGAGGCGATGCGGCGGGCCATCAGCCCGGCATCGTCGAACTCCCAATTTTCGTTACCGTAGGACCGGAACCAAGCGCCGCTATCGTCGTGCCACTCATAGGCGAACCGCACGGCGATCCTGTTGCCGTCCTGCACCCAGACTTCCTTGATGAGGCGATAGTCCAGTTCCTTCGCCCATTTGCGCGTCAGGAAGGCGACGATCGCATCGCGGCCGGTCAGGAACTGATCGCGGTTCCGCCAGACGCTGTCGAGCGTATAGGCCAGCGACACCTTTGCGGGATCGCGACTGTTCCATGCATCCTCGGCCATGCGCGCCTTCTGCGCAGCGGTCGCATGGGTAAATGGCGGTAGTGGAGGTCGAGACATGGCAGCACCTGCAGGCGAGTTCGTACCGAACGGTACCATGGTTGATCTAACGCGAAGGGGCCGGTCGCACGCCCATCGGTCGCGTCATCGTCGATGCTCCCACCCAGGCAGCAACTGGGTGGGAGCCGTCCTTCCATGCCTCAAAGAACGCGATTTAGTCGTCCGTCTTCTTGGGGAAGGCGAAGCCGAGCGGCTGGATTGCCGTCGCATCCTGCTTCAGGCGGGCCGCCATCTGTTCGTACTCGCGTTCGGTTTCCGGGGTCACGCTGGCGCGGGACTCCTTCAGGGCGCCTTCGAAGTCGGCCATCGTCACGTCGGTCGAGTCGATCGACCTACGCAATGCAACCAGGCCCGCGCGACGAACGACGTCCTCCAGGTCAGCGCCGGAGAACCGGTCGGTACGGTCGGCGAGGCGGTCGAGATCGACGTCGGATGCGAGCGGCATCTTCTGGGTCTGGATGCCGAGTATGCGGCGGCGGCCGGCTTTGTCGGGGACGCCGACATAGACGAGCTCGTCGAACCGGCCCGGGCGTAGCAACGCCGGGTCGATCAGGTTCGGGCGGTTGGTCGCGCCGATCACGACGACCGACTGCAACTCCTCCAGTCCGTCCATCTCGGCCAGGATCGTGTTGACGACGCGCTCGGTCACCTGCGGCTCGCCTGCGCCGCTGCCGCGTGCCGGCACCAGCGAATCAAGCTCGTCGATGAAGATCACGCACGGCGCCACCTGACGTGCGCGCTGGAACAGCCGGGCGATCTGCTGTTCGCTCTCGCCATACCATTTGCTGAGCAGGTCGGACGATTTGGTGGCGATGAAGTTCGCCTCCGCCTCGCGCGCGACCGCCTTCGCCAGCAGCGTCTTGCCGGTGCCGGGGGGGCCGTACAGCAGGAAGCCCTTGGCAGGCCGGATGCCGAGGCGTCGGAACGCATCGGGGTTCTTGAGCGGCAGTTCGACGCCTTCCTTCAGCCGCATCTGCGCATCGTCGAGCCCGCCGACGTCTTCCCAACGCACCGTTGGCGCCTGGACCATGACCTCGCGCATCGCCGATGGCTGGACGCGCTTCAACGCTCCCAGGAAATCCTCGCGCGTGACCGACAATTCGTCGAGCACATCTGGCGGGATGGTCCGCTCTTCGAGATTGAGCTTGGGCATGATCCGGCGGACCGCCTCGATCGCCGCCTCGCGAGTCAGCGCGGCAAGATCGGCGCCGACGAAGCCGTAGGTGGTGCGCGACAGCTCATCCAGATCGACACGGTCGCCAAGCGGCATGCCACGCGTGTGGATGCCGAGAATCTCTCGCCGGCCACGCTCGTCCGGCACGCCGACGACGATCTCGCGATCGAACCGGCCGGGGCGGCGAAGGGCTTCGTCGATCGCCTCGGGGCGATTGGTCGCCGCGATCACGACGAGGTTCGCCCGCGATTCGATGCCGTCCATCAGCGTCAGCAGCTGCGCGACGAGGCGCTTTTCCGCCTCGCCCGACACCTGGCCACGCTTTGGCGCGATCGAATCGATCTCGTCGATAAACACGATCGAAGGCGCTGCCTTGGCCGCTTCCTCGAACACTTCTCGAAGGCGTGATTCGGATTCACCATACGCCGAGCCCATGATTTCAGGCCCGTTGATCAGGAAGAACTGCGCGTCGGACTCGTTGGCGACGGCGCGCGCGAGACGCGTCTTGCCGGTACCGGGCGGGCCATGCAGCAACACGCCCTTGGGCGGATCAACGCCCAGCCGCTGGAACAACTCAGGATAGCGCAGCGGCAGCTCGACCATCTCGCGCAGCTGGTCAATCGTCTGCGCCATGCCGCCGATATCGTCATAGGTGACGTCGGCGCGACGCGCGGCCTGCGGCTCCTCATATTCGGAGCGCAGTTCGATCTCGGTATTCTCGTCGATGTGCACCACGCCCTTGGGGCTGGCGGCGATCACTGCGAGACGAATTTCCTGCAGCGCGTACGCCGGGGCATTCATGAATTGCTGGACGTTGGGCGGCATGTTGCCGACGCGCTGATGCCCCGCGGTCGCGACGATATCGCCTTGGCAGATCGGCCGACCAAGGAAGGTGCGCTTGAGCGCGTTGGTCGAACCCTGGAGGCGAAGGTTCTGCTGCGCCGGCGCGAACACGACGCGGGTCGCGGGCTTCGACTCGGCCTTGCGCACCTCGACGAAATCGCCCGAGCCGACGCCGGCATTGGCGCGCTGGAGGCCATCGAGGCGGAGGATGTCGAGACCCTCGTCCTCCGGATACGGACCGACGGCGCGTGCTGGCGTGTTCTGCTTGCCGAGGATTTCGATGACGTCGCCCTCGCCGATGCCGAGCGTCGCCATCAGTGCACGGGGCAGATGCGCCAGACCGCGGCCGCTGTCTTCGGGACGCGCGTTGGCGACCTGGATTTTGCGCGTGGGAATTTCGCTATCGGCCATGTCGACTCCATTCGATCTCGTAGCGTCCGAGATAGGAGCCCGGTTCCAGCCTTGTCAGGGGTTGAAAACACAAAAAAAGGGCCGGCCAATGAAGGCCAGCCCATGAAAGTTTTTAGGAGAGGATGCCTGAAAGGCGAGGTCTTTTTGCGGCGAGACGGTTCATGTTGCAAGTGCGAAGGGATCAGCTACGATTGCGCTAACTGCAATCGTATGTCTGAATGCGCCAAGCGGTCACCGTTACCAACGTCGAGTCGAAAGAGGAATCATGCGCAGGCTGCCGCCATTGGGGGCTATCGAGGCGTTCGTGCAGGTCGCGCGGCTGGGGTCGATCAAGGCCGCGGCCGAGGATCTGGCGCTGTCCGCGCCTGCACTCAGCCGGCGTGTGCAAAGCCTCGAGCGGTTCATCGCCAAGCCGCTGTTCGCGCGTCGGCATCAGGCGATGGTGCTGAATGCGGATGGCGAGCGGTTGCTGGCACAGATCGCGCCGGTGCTCGATTCGCTGTCCGACGCCGTTGAATCGCTGACCAGCACGACCGAGGTGCTGCGGCTACGGCTCGGCATCCTGCCGCTCTATGCGTCGCAGAAGCTGTTTCCGCGGCTTGGCGAGCTGCGCACGTCGCATCCCGAGCTGCACCTCGACATCGATACGGCGGCGCATCTGGTGTCGCGGCTCGGCGACGGGCTGGACGCGGTGATCGCTCTGTCGCGCGAGATCGACCCGGCCTTCTATGCGCGGCGGCTCGATCGCAATTCGGTGTACGTAATCGGCGCGCGTAGCCTGCTGGAGCGCGCCGACCCGGTCGCGCGGCCCGAACAGCTCTCGACGCTGACGGCGCTGGTCCACCGCGACATGACGGATACGTTCACGGCGTGGCGGACGGCGGCCAAGCTGGACGATATCGAGCCGCTGGCGATAGACCATTTCGATTCCGGCGCGTTGATGCTGGAGGCGGCGGCGCAAGGCCTCGGTGTCGCGTTCATGCACGCCAGTCATTTCGAGGACGCAAACGATCCGCGACTCGTCCGGCTTTTCGACATTGAAGTGGAAAGTCCCTACAGCTACTGGTTCGTCTGCCGCCCGCGAGCGTTGCAGACCAAGCCGGTGAAGCTGTTCCACGACTGGCTGATACGGACCGTAGCCGAAGTTTAATCATGCTGGAGTAAACCTACTCCAAACCGGATGTTGTCGACATCATCACGACCGACCATCCCGTTATACTTGGTTCCCATAACATTTTCGGGAGCGATCTTGATGGTGATGGATGCGAGCAAAGTTGACGGCCAACTGTTTCTCGGTGAGAACCTGCCACCCGACACTACAACCCGTCACCAGCGTACCAGAACAGAAGAAGCAGCCTGGGGCACTCAAGCCGTCTACGAACTCGTCGAACCTGATAGCGGCATCATCTACGAGCGCGTTCTGCTCGTCACGAAGGACCCGACGACTCTACCGCATGGCCGCGAGAAATGTGCCAAATGGGCGCATATCGGACCAATAAAGACTTGCGTTGGCTGGACGGTCAACTTGCAATGGTATTACGTTCGCGCAGTGTTGCGAGTTTCCACTGCCAAGCCGGTCGACATCAAGGACATCGTCGAAGACTGTTTGCGCGAAGGCGCAATCGCCGCCGCGATCGCTGCAATCATCACCGGCGGGAGCGCAGCCGCTGCCGCCGCGGCAGGTGCGGTCGAAGTTTGTCTTGCGCGCAAATTGGGCGATCAGTTGCTCTCCGTGTCCGTAAATCTCGAACATTACTGGGGCGAGTGGCAATAGGATCAGCCCGGAATAGTCAATACCGGGGCGGCGCGACGCCACCCCGGTACCTCATTATCAGGCGGCGCGTGCCTTAACGATCTTGCCCGGCGCGCGCGGCGGCTCGCCCTTGGGCAGCGCGTCGATCAGGTCCATGCCGTCGGTGACTTCGCCCCACACGGTGTACTGCTTGTCGAGGAAGCGCGCGTCGTCGAACACGATAAAGAACTGCGAGTTCGCCGTGTCGGGCTGATTGGTGCGCGCCATCGAGCACACCCCGCGGACGTGCGGCTCGGCCGAGAACTCTGCTTTGAGGTTGGGCTTGGTCGAGCCACCGGTGCCGTCGCCGCGACCACCGTCACCGCCCTGCGCCATGAAGCCCGGGATCACGCGGTGGAAGGGGACGCCGTCGTAGAAGCCTTCGTTCGCGAGTTCGGCAATCCGCTCAACGTGCTTGGGCGCGAGATCGGGGCGGAACTTGATCATGACGTCGCCGCCATCGAGGGTCAGCGTCAGCGTTTCGGGGGTGTCAGCCATTCATGTTCTCCTGAATTGATGAGGCGCAGATAGGGAGCCGCACTCCGACTGGCAAATGCACGCGCGCGGCGTTAGGGGCCGGGCATACGCTTTTTAAGGGAGGCAGCCATGAGCGAACTCGAGCTTCCCGAGCCCGAAACCGAGATCCAGCCCGAGACTCAGCTCGATCGCGACGACCATTTGCGCCCCGAATTCGTCCGTGCCGTCCTCGATGCGGTCGAGGCGGGCGACGACGAGACCGCGCGCGCGCTGGTTGAGCCGTTGCATCCGGCCGACATCGCCGATCTGTTCGAGCTGACCCCACAGGAGGATCGGGCGGCGCTCGCCCGCGCGGTCACCGACCTGCTCGGCGGCGACGTGTTCGCCGAGATGAACGATTACGTCCGCGAGGACCTGATCGACGCGCTCGAGCCGCACCAGGTCGCCGATCTGGCGTCCGAACTCGATACCGACGACGCGGTCGCGATCATCGAGGACATGGACGAGGACGAGCAGCGCGCGGTGTTGCGCGCGCTCGATCCGGACGACCGTGCGGCGATCGAGGAGGCGCTGAGCTACGCCGAGGAATCCGCCGGCCGCCTGATGCAGCGCGAGCTGATCGCGGTGCCCGAGCATTGGACTGTCGGCGACGCCATCGATTATTTGCGCGGTCACGAGGAGCTGACCACCGATTTCTGGGAGATCTTCGTCGTCGACCCTGCGCACAAGCCGATCGGCACGTGCCAGCTGTCGTGGATGCTGCGCACGCCGCGCGGAATCGCCATCGCCGACGTGATGAAGCGCGAACAGACGCTGATCCCGGTCGACATGGACCAGGAAGAGGTGGCGCTGCGCTTTCAGAAATATGCGCTGATCTCCGCCGCGGTCGTCGATCATGGGGGGCGGTTGGTGGGGATGATTACGGTCGATGATATTGTCCACATCATTTCGGAAGAGGCGGGGGAGGATACGTTGCGGCTGGCAGGGGCTGGCGACGGCGACATCAACGAGCCGATCCGGCTGACCGTGCGGACGCGCTTCATCTGGCTGGTGGTCAACCTGGGCACCGCGATGGTCGCGTCATCGGTCGTCGGGCTGTTCCAGGGGACGATCGCCAGTTTCGCGCTGCTCGCGGTGCTGATGCCGATCGTCTCGGGGATGGGCGGCAATGCGGGCACGCAGACGCTCGCGGTGGTGGTGCGTGCGCTGGCGACCAACCAGCTGACGAGTTCGAACACCGCGCGGATGATCGGCCGCGAATTCCGCATCGCCGCCGCAAACGGCGTGATGCTGGGGCTGCTGATCGGCTGCGGGACCTATGTGATCTTCCACAACCAGAATCTGTCGATCGTGATCGCCGCCGCGATGCTGACCAACAATCTCGTCGCGGGGCTCAGCGGCGTGCTGGTGCCGGTGACGCTGGACAAGTTCCGGATCGATCCCGCGGTGTCGTCGGCGGTGTTCGTGACGACGATGACCGACACGATGGGGTTCTTCTCATTCCTCGGATTGGCGTCATTATGGGGTCTGCACGGTTGATCGCAGCACTATAGCGCCCATTTCCAACGCCATGCCGCTCCATCTCACCAAAGTCGCGTTCGGCGCGGAAAGCGTCGACCACCTCGCCGAGCGCCTGCGCCTGCGCGGCGAGGAAGGGCCGGTGTTCCTCACCACGCGCTATCTCCCGAAGCGCCACGAGGAGGTCGCGGGCCAGGGCTCGATGTTCTGGATCCTGAAGCATCAGCTGATCGCCCGCTCGCCGATCCTGGGGTTCGGCGAGGCGGAGGAAGGCCGCGTCGCGATCCACATCGACCCGAAGCTGGTGCTGATCCAGGCCCGTCCCAAGCGTGCGCATCAAGGCTGGCGGTATCTCGAAGGTGCGGACGCCCCCCTCGACCTCGGGGGCGATGCGTCCGGGCTGGATGTGATGCCACCGGCGCTGATGACAAGGCTCGCCGAACTGGCGCTGATCTAGCGGCGCACGCCAGGCTGGAGATCTGGACAGGCCAGAGTTCTCGCCAGGCCAGAGTTCTCGTCAGGACCGGGCCTACGGAGCGGCTACGGTCTCCGGCTTACCGCACACGACCGTGCCGCCGGCCGGGGCATCCACGCGGCATTTCGCATGGCCCGCGACCGTTACCGTTCCCAGCCCGCTGTTCATCACCTGCGCGGTATAGCGTGCCGCCGCGTCGATCTCGCCGACGCCGTCGAGACGCACCATGAGGTCCTTCACATCCAGCGCGGATGCATCGATGGCGCCGGACCCGCTGGTCACCAACCGCGCCCGCCCGGCCTTGCCGGCGATGCTCATACGACCCGTGCCGATCACCGTCGCGTTCAGCTGATCGGTGTCCGCCGCCGCGAGCGCGAGACTGCCGGTGCCGCTGACCACAAGGTCCAACCGCATGCCGCGCATCCTCGCGATCGTAAGGCGACCGCCAGCGGCAACGCTGGCCGACGTCAATGCGGGCGTCGATACCGAGATGACGTTCGGACTCGCGCTATCGCCCCGTGGCCGTTCGCCCCAATCGCCGGAAGCCTTGCGAACCGACAATGTCGTCCCGTCGACCCGTACTACGACCCTGTCCTCCGCCCGCGCTCCGGTGATCGTGGCATGCGGTGGACCGATCGTGACACGAACCTCGAATGGCCCGTCGACGCGAATATGGTCGAAGCTGCCGATCGACACCGTCCGGGCCGTTGCCGGCGCTTGGCCAGGAAGTGCCGCCGACCACAGGATCAACAGCGGAACACAGAGATACTTCATACTCGCAACTCTCGCCGTCAAAGCACGCGTTCGCAAGTACATGGTGCGCTTGCCGAGGTCCCGCGGGATCTTTTCCGAGCCAAGACACGCTTCCGGAGTCCTCGCGTACCTGCGTAGTACGAACCAGATCGGTTAAAGTGCTTGACATCGTCACGCTCGTTTGGTACATAACAGGAACGATGAGGAATTGCGGGTCGGGCTGGATGGCCTGGCCGACGGGGCGGAGGGCCGGGACGGTTGGGGTGGAAGCCCCGGGCGTTGCCGGCCTCCTTGCGTTCTGGCGGGTCTGTTCATGAGAAAGCGGGGGCGCGGGAGATGGGCTTTCGAGGGGTGGGTGAGGCGGTTGGGACGGGCGCCGGCACGGGCACGGGCACGGGCACGGGCACCGGCACCGGCACCGGCACCGGTGTAGCGGCGGACGAGGCGCGAGGGACGCTGATCGCCGGGGGCCGGAACAGGGGCATCCAAATGCGGGCGCTGCGCCACGACGGATGGACCAAGCCGCGGCGGGCGCAATTTTTGCGGGTGCTGGGGATGACGTGCAACGTCAGGGCGGCGGCGGCGAGTGTCGGGCTGGTACCGAGCGGTGCGTATGCGCTGCGGCTGCGCGACCCGGTGTTTGCCGCATCCTGGGCGGCGGCGCTGGCGAGTGGCTATGATCGGCTCGAGGAGGCGCTGTTGGCGGCGGCGATCGCCGGGCTGAACGGCGACTGGGGGGATGAACCCCGTGAGGTCCAGCGCCTGCAGCCGCGCCTCCGCCTCGCGGAAGCGCTTCTCCACTTCCGCCTCGATGTCGGCCCGCCACGCGCGCTGGCGTCTGTCGCGCTCGCGCTCCGCCCGCAGAAGCGTTCTCCTGAGCCGTACTGCCCCCGCGGCCATCAGATCGCGCATCCTGGAAAGCCCCGCCGCGTGATCGGCGTTGATCGCGGACACCTCGGCGACCTGGCCGTCGAGCGAAGCCAGCAGATCCTCCGCCTTCGCCTTGGCGCTGCCGATGCCCGACGAGGCCAGCTTCGACGCCGGAAGCGCGGCGGCGACGTGACCGGCGGCGAGAAGGGTCCCCCCGAGCTTCAGGAATGCGGCGAAGTCCTCCGCTGGACGATGGACCTGATGGCCGGCGGAGAGCTCGAGCACGACGAACCCGGCATATGCCGCTGCCGCATCGCTTGCCCGCCCGGCCGCATGAAGACCCAGGACGAGCTGTCCCTCGGTCGATCCGCTCGGAGGCGGCGCGACGGTGGTCCTGCGGAACGAGTCCGCGGTGAGCCGTCCGAAACCGTCCGGGTCATCGAGCTTTGCACGTAACATGTCGAAGGCCGTGGCAAGCTGCCGACCGGTGATAGCTTGCTGCCTCGCCGGTATCTGCATCTCCCCGTGTTCGCTCGCGAGCATGTCGAGGAACGGCTTCCATGCGCCCTGCTCGCGATCGAGGTGATCGGACATAGTCCGTCGCGCGGCCCTCTCGATCGAGGGCAGCGTCCTGTAGCTGATGACATAGGCCACGGCGCTCATCGAGCGGTGGATCCGCGTTCGCTAGCGCCTCTTGTTCGGCCGCCCGCGCGCGTTCCGCCGTCGCAGCGATTGACCGGTTCGCGAGCATCGGCGCGAAGCATGTGACGTGGCCGCCAGATCGTCATGTCGTTCGAGCTTTCTTCGATCACCGGTTTCGCCATGGGATACGATGCCCTTCATCGGGTTCCAAGTGAAGGGCATGCAGTTCGGGTGCGGCGTCGAGGCGCCGTTCCCCTGCCTTCCGCGCGCTCCCGCCGTCGCCTTCCTTCACTGGGACCGGCACCGTCCTGTTCTCGCGGGAAACCGACACTTTCGGGGCCGGGTTGGATCAATCGGAGCCGCCGTTTGAAACCGGAGTGCCGTCGGTCCGCTAACCGCCATACCCTTCCGCCGGGGCGCAACGGACTCGACAGCGTCCGACGGCACGCCGCGCAGTTCGGCGACCAGCCGCTCGAGCACAACCGTGCCGACGGCGCGCGCCTGTTTCATCGGCATGTCGCGCAGCGCGCCGGCCGTGTGGACGCCGAGCCCGGTCAGCTTTCTCGCGGTGGCGCCGCCAACGCCCCAGACGTCTGCGACAGCGAAGCCGTCCATGACCTGTCGGCGAACGGCTTCATCGCGCAGATCCGCGACACCCTCGAATCGGACGTCCTTCTTGGCCGCGGCGTTCGCCAGCTTTGCCAATGTCTTTGTTTCGGCGATGCCGACGCAGGTCGGTATCGTCGTCCACAGACGAACCTGCTCCCGCATCGCATGCGCGTGGTCGACAAGGTCCCTGCCCTCGAAGCCTGCGAGATCCAGGAAGGTCTCGTCGATCGAATATATCTCGAAGTCGCGCGCGAAGGGTTCACAGGCGGCGATTACGCGCCGCTGCATGTCACCATACAAAGTGTAGTTCGAGGAGAGGACGCGGATACCGTGCCGGCGGACCACATCGCGCAGGTGGTGGATCGGATCGCCCATCTTGATGCCAAGCGCCTTGGCTTCGGCCGAGCGGGCGATAGCACACCCGTCATTGTTCGACAGCACAATGACGGGCACGCCGACGAGGCTGGCATCGAACGCCCGTTCACAGCTGACGTAATAGTTGTTGCAGTCGATCAGCGCGATGGGCGCGGTCATGGCACCTTGCGCGCCACGCCGACGACGACGCCCCAGATCTCGACATATTCGTCGACGAGGATGTGAGGGAAGCCCTCGGCTTCGGGCACGAGCCAGTGGCGCCCATTTATATGCCGAAGCCGTTTCAGCGTCCGCTCGCCGTGCACCAGCGCTACGACGATTGCCCCGGCCTTGGGTCGCTTGGCACGGTTCACGACGATCAGATCACCGTCGTTGATCCCGGCGCCAGCCATTGATCGCCCTTCGACCCGCATGATGTAGCTGGCGGCAGGGTGCTCCACGAGCCAGGCGCCGAGATCGATCGGCTCCTCCATGTCGTCCTGCGCCGGTGACGGAAACCCGGCCGGCGTGTGACACAGGAAGAACGGGACCTCGCGCGGCAACAATGCGAACGGTATTTCGTGGAGCCTCAAGCTGCTCATGGGACGATTCCTTCTCCGGCAAGCCCTTTAGACCGCAAGAACATAAAGTGAACAATGATTCTTGTGGCGAGGCGGTCACGGGGTTAGGGCGCGGCCCGAAGCGAGCGATCGCAGTGGCAATTGATAGACGCGGCGCCAGCTGCGCAGGAGAGCAAGCGTGGTTACGGACGAGGATCGGCGTTACTATGAGCGTCGCGCGGAGATGGAACTCGAGATGGCCGCCGGGACAGACGATCCTAATGCGTGCGCGAGCCACTACACATTGGCAAATCTATATCTGGCGCTCGTATTCGACGATGACGCGCAGGTAGCATCCTAGGGAATCACAGGGCTTTGGTCGCGTGAACCACAGATGCCGTGACCGAAGCAGCTGCCGACCGCGGTACCGGAAAGCGGGCTTGCGATACCACCGCGATACCAAAACTCAGAATTACCGAAGCTTCAGGCAAGAGAGCGCCTGAAAAAGCCATGCATTTCAACGATTTAAGGTGGTGCCGCTTACAGGACTCGAACCTGTGACCCCCGCATTACGAATGCGATGCTCTACCAGCTGAGCTAAAGCGGCCCGACGACGGATGTATCCGGTCGAGGGGGCGGCAACTACCAGCGGTTTTGCGGGCTGACAAGCGGTTTGCGAGTTTACCCGGTGTTTACCAAGCGCGGTGCAGAAGTAGGGCGACGATACGGGGATCTTTGGGCATGACGACGGCGCGCAGCGTAGACGACGGACGCGCATCGGGCGCGGAGACGGTGGCGCTCGCGGCGGCTGCGGCACGGACCAGGGCCGACGCCGGCATGCGCGATTCGACCGATGCGGGCGTCAACGACGTGATGTTCGATCTCGGCGGCGACGAGCGGCGGATGCACGTGCGTGCCTATAATCACTGGGTGTCGCTGCTGAAGGATCGCCCCTACCCGTCGATCGCCGATCTCGAGCCCGAGACGATCACCGATTTCGGCCCGCACAGCGTGCTGCTCGATTTCAGTCACGGCATGGGCGACCCCAGGATCGCGTATCTGGGGCGTGCGCTGCGCGAGGAATGTGGGCTGGAAGGGCCGATCGCGACGATCGCCGACGTGCCGAGCCGGTCGCTGCTGTCGCGGCTGACCGATCACTATCTCCAGATCATCGCCAATCGCGCGCCGATCGGCTTCGAGGCGGAATTCGTCAGCAGCCGGGGGCGGACGACGCTGTACCGCGGGATCCTCATGCCGTTCGCGTCGGGCCCCTTTGCGTCGGGTGGGGTGACGATCGACTTCATCTACGGCGTGATCAACTGGAAGGAACTCGCGGACGCCGACCTTCAGGCGACTCTGTCGGCCGAGTTGGATGCCGCTGTCCAAGCGACTCCGTTTGGCGCAGGCGCGACCGCGCAGGTGTGGGCCGATGGGCCGAGCGGGGGCTTCGATGTCATGCCTGCCGAGCCGTCACCCGCAGCCTCGCAGGCGCCCGTGCTGGGCGATCCTTTGCCCGCCGACTATATGCTCGTCGGGCCGCTCGGCGAGCACATCGCAATCGCGCGTGAGAGTGCCGCGCAACTCCGTGCGGCCGAAGCGCGCAGTCGTGCGGCGCTCCACCGGGCGCTCGGGCACGCGCACGACCTTGCGGTATCGGCCGAGCACGATGCCGACGAGTTCGCAGCGATACTCTCCGCGGCCTGCCTGCAGGATGGGACGAACGCGATGATGCAGATCGTCACGCTGGTCTTTGGCGCCAATTTCGAGGCGCCCCGGCTGGAGACGTTCGCGGCGGTGCTGCGGCACGCCCAGCGGCATCAGGTGCCAGCGGGTGGTCTGGCGAGCTTTCTGGGCGGTTTCGACGGCGATCTTGCTGCAATCGCAGCCGCCGAACGATCGGCATATTAGGTGCACCGCAGCATAATTCTTCGCACCTGCCACAAGGGTTGAGATAGGCGAACGGGGGGCGCATAGGCCCTGACCTATGGCGAACCAATCGTTGAACACGCTCACCGAAACCCTTGCGGGCCGGTTGACCGAACGGGCCCTTCCGGGCGAACTCAAGGACTTCGGTGCGAGCGAGGTCTCACAAGCCGCGGCGTTCGTCGCCGCGACCGCCGCGCACCGCGACGACGGTGCGCCGGCGATCGCGATCGAGCCGATCAGCGCGGACGACACGCGCCGCCGCATGCGGCTGGCTATTGTCAACGACGACATGCCGTTCCTGGTCGATTCGATCGCGGCGGCGATCGGTGCGCAGGACATCGCGGTCGATCGGATCATCCACCCCGTGGTTCGCACGACGCGAGCGCCCGATGGCAAGCTGCATGCGATCGACGCGGACGGCCAAGGCTCGGGTCGCCCCGAATCGATGATCTATCTCGAGATGGAGCGTGCCGATGCGCGTGACCGTCGCGGGCTGATCGAGGATCTGACCGCGGTGCTGGCCGACGTCCGCGCGGCGGTGACCGATTGGCGCGCGATGCAAGCCGCGCTCGACGACGATATCGCCAAGCTACCCGAGGGCGAAGGCGCTGCGCTGTTGCAGTGGTTCCTGAACGGCCATCTGACCCTGCTCGGTCACCAGATCTGGCATCGGGACGGGAGTGGCCACGCCGCGCTGGGTATCGCGCGCAACGACCACCGCGTGCCGATCCTCGCCGAAGCCTCGCGTGCACTGGCGATCCAATGGTTCGAGGACGGCAACGATGCGCCGCTGCTGCTGAAGTCGAATCTGATCTCGACGGTGCACCGCGCCGTCCCGCTCGACCTGGTTGTCGTGCCGGTGATGGAAGGCGCTACGGTCGCAGGGTTGTCGATATATAGCGGGTTATGGACCAGCGCCGCGCTCGCCGCGATGCCGCGCGACGTGCCGGTGTTGCGCACGCGCCTCGCCGCGATGAAGGCGAAGTTCGGATTCGATCCGCGCGGTCATGCCGGCAAGGCGCTGACGCACGCGTTCACTGCGCTGCCGCACGACCTGGTGATCGCGTTCGCGCCCGATGCGCTGGAGGACCTCGCGCTCACCGCGATGAGCCTCGCGGATCGGCCGCGACCGGCGCTCGTGCTCGTCGAATCGGCGCTGGGCCGGCATTTGTTCGGGTTCGTCTGGCTGCCGCGCGACGACGTCACCACCAGCCGCCGCGTCGCGATCGGCGACATGCTGGCGGAGGCGGCGAATGCCAGCGTGCTGAACTGGTCGATCGCGCTCGAGGACGGAGAGGTCGCGATGATTCGCTACACGCTCGACCTGCGCGGCGATGGCCGGATGCCCGACGTCGCGCCGCTTGCGCTGCGGTTGCAGCGGATGGTGCGCGGTTGGGTGTCGGACGTCGAGGCCGCCTTGGTCGAGACGTTGCCGCCAGCGCGCGCCGCGCGCCTCGCGCTCAAATGGGCTGCCGCGTTCCCGCAGAACTACCGCAACCTCAGCACGCCCGCCGAGGCGGCCGAGGATATCCAGCGGATTGCCGCGCTAGCCGATACCGATGGACGCGGCGTGCGTCTCGTTCCGGGCGAAGCCGGCGCCGATCCGCAGCTCAAGATCTACAAGCTGGGTGGTGCACTGCCGCTGTCGGACGCTGTGCCGGTGCTCGAGAATTTCGGCTTCCGCGTGATCGGCGAGCTCCCGACGCGGTTGCGCGACGACAGCGTGCCCTTCGTGCATGATTTCGTGCTGGAGGCGAATGCCGCGGCGCAACAGAGCGACGCCAGCGTCCTCGAGGGCGCGATCGCTGCAGTGCTGGAAGGCGCGGCCGAGAACGACGCGTTCAATCGGCTGATCGTCGAACTCGGCATGCGTCCCGAGGCCATCGTGCTGTTCCGTGCGTGGTTCCGGTATCTGCGTCAGGCGGGGCTTCCGTACGGCCTGACCACCGTGGTCGACGCGTTGCGGCGTGCACCGAAGGTCGCCGCCGCGCTGATCGCGCGCTTCACCGCGGTGCATCATCCGGAGCATCCGGGCAATGCGATCGAAGCGGACCAGGCGATCGAGAGCGGGCTCGACGCGGTGTCGGCGATCGACGATGACCGCATCCTGCGTGCGTATCGCAACCTGATCGCGGCGACCTTGCGCACCAACGCGTTTGCACCCGCCGCGTCAGAAGCGCTCGCGTTCAAGCTCGACAGCCATCTGATCCCCGGCCTCCCCGCGCCCGTGCCGTGGCGTGAAGTGTGGGTCTATTCGCCGCGCGTCGAGGGCATCCATCTGCGTGCCGGCCCGGTCGCGCGTGGCGGCTTACGCTGGTCCGATCGTCGCGACGATTTCCGTACCGAGATCCTCGGGCTAATGAAGGCGCAGCGCGTCAAGAACGCGGTCATCGTGCCGACCGGCGCGAAGGGTGGCTTCTATCCCAAGCAATTGCCCGCCCCGTCGAACCGCGACGCATGGCTCGCCGAGGGCACCGAGAGCTATCGGATCTTCATCCGCACCTTGCTGTCGATCACCGATAACATCGTCGAGGGCAAGGTCGTCCATCCGGACGGCGTGACGATCCTCGACGGCGAGGACCCATATTTCGTCGTCGCTGCGGACAAGGGTACGGCGACGTTCAGCGACGTGGCCAACGCGCTCGCGCTCGAACGCGGCTATTGGCTGGGCGACGCGTTCGCGAGCGGCGGCTCGGTCGGCTACGACCACAAGGCGATGGGCATCACGGCAAAGGGCGCATGGCTCAGCGTCCAGCGACATTTCGCTGAGCGTGGTCTCGACGTGCAGAGCGAGAGCATCACCGTCGTCGGCTGCGGCGACATGTCGGGCGACGTGTTCGGCAACGGCATGCTGTTGTCGAAGACGCTGAAGGTCATCGCGGCGTTCGATCACCGCCACATCTTCCTCGATCCCGATCCCGATCCGGCGGCGAGCTGGATCGAGCGCAACCGCATGTTCGCGCTGCCGCGGTCGAGCTGGGCGGATTACGACGCGACGCTGATCTCGAAGGGCGGCGGCGTGTTAGCGCGCACCGACAAGATCGTGAAACTGTCGCCGGAGGTGCAGGCTGCGCTCGGCGTGACGGCGAGCGAGATGGAACCGACCGCGCTGATCTCGGCGATCGTGAAGGCGCCGGCCGACCTGCTCTGGTTCGGCGGCATCGGCACCTATGTGAAGGCGGCGTCGGAAGCGAACGTCGCGGTCGGCGATCCGGCCAACGACCGGTTGCGCGTCAATGCCGAGGATCTGCGCGTGATCGCGATCGGCGAAGGCGCCAATTTGGGCGTAACGCAGGCCGCGCGCATCGCGTTTTCGGCGCGCGGCGGGCGGATCAACACCGACTTCATCGACAATTCGGCGGGCGTCGACTGCTCGGATAACGAGGTCAACATCAAGATCGCGCTCAACCGCGAGATGATCGAAGGCCGCCTTGGGTACGAGGATCGCAACACGCTCCTCGCCAGCATGACCGACGACGTCGCGCACCTCGTGCTGGAGGACAACCGCCTCCAGACGCTGGCGCTGTCGATCGCCGAGGCGGATGGCGCGGTGGCGATGCCGAGCTATGTCCGCGTCATCGAGATTTTCGAGGGTGCCGGGCGGCTCGACCGGGCGGTCGAAGGACTCGCCTCGAACGACATCCTGCTGCGTCGCGGCCAGGACGGGTTAGGGCTGACCCGGCCTGAGCTCGCCGTGCTGCTGGCGACCGCCAAGCTCGGGTTGCAGGACGCCATCGAGCATGGCGACATCGCCAAGGACGACGCGCTGAAGCCCGACCTCCACGCCGCCTTCCCCGCGGCGATGCGCGACCGGTTTGCGACCGCGATCGACGAGCACCGGCTGCGGCCCGAGATCGTCGCGACCAAGCTCGCCAACCGGATCGTCAACCGATTGGGCATCCTCTACCCGTTCGAACTGGCGGAAGAGGAAGGCGCGGCGATGGGCGATATCGCGGCGATGTTCGTCGTCGCCGAGCGCCTGTTCGATCTGCCGGCCCTGTGGGCGGAGATCGAAACGGCCGTCATGCCGGAGGCGGCGCGGATCGCGCTGTTCGACGAGGTTGCGGTGGCGACGCGCTCGCAGATCGCCGATCTGTTGCGTGTCTCGGCACCGGGGACGGCACCGGGCGACGTACTCGCGCGGCTGGCGAAGGGCATCACGCAGCTCGACAGCCAGACTGCGGCGCTGCTGCTCGAAGAGGCCAGTGCGCAGAGCAGCCGTATCGCGGGTCAGCTCGAAGCGGTCGGTGCACCAAGCGATCTGGTGCGGAAGGTGGTGCGGCTGTTCGAGATGGACGGCGCGGTCGGGCTGGCTGATCTCGGCGCGCGGATGGCGCTCGACGAGGCAGTCCTCACGCGCGCGTTCACGCATCTCGGGCAGGCGCTCGGGCTCGACTGGGCGCAGGCGAACGCGGCGCGGATCAGCCCGACCGATCCGTGGGAGCGCCTCCTGATCGCCGGCCTTGCGCGCGATTTCCAGCAGTTGCGGCTCGAATTCCTCGCGCGCCGCGGGGCGCAGGATCCGCAAGGTGCGGTCGAGGCCTGGCTGACCGCGAACGCCACGCGCGTGGCGCAGTTCAAGGCGGTCATCGACCGCGCGCGGCATGCAGCCGTCCCGAACGCGGCGATGCTGGCGCAGATCGCCGGCCAAGCACGCGTGCTGCTGGGGCGGTAACTGCTATCCCTCTCCCCTGCGGGGAGAGGGAGCGGCCCGCGCGCTCTTGCGCGTGGGAGGGTGAGGGGCATGAGGCTCGGGACGCGAACCCCAAAGCCCCTCACCCTCCCGTCGCCTACGGCTCATCCTTCCCTCTTCCCCGAGGGGAGAGGGACAGGTTACGCCCGCCGTGCCGCCAGCTCAGCCTTCCACTTGCGCGCACGCCACCACATGATCACCCCGGTAACCGCCAGCACCGCCGGCAAGATCCCGCCGAGGAAGATGATCGCCTGCCACAGCACCCCCATGTCGGTGCCATCGTGGATCCGCCGCATCCACCGCGCCACGCCCCCCTGAGGCCGGGCCGGTGCCGCGGTCGCGCCGCCGGTGTCGTCCGCCACCTTCACCCCGATCGGCGCGCCGCCACCCTGGCCCCTGCCCTGGAACGTCACCGTCCAGTCCGCACTGAGATCGGTCGGCCAAGTCACGCTTCGCAACGGCACGTTGTCGACGATAGCCCGCGCCTTACCGATCACCACCGCCAGCGGCTGCGCGGGCCTGGCCAGCGGCCGTGCGCGCATCATCGCGCCGCGATCGAGCCCGCCTCTCGGCCGCGACGGCTCGCCCGCGATCATGCCGAAGACCTGTGGGAACGCGATCCAGGCGCCGGTCAGCGACAGGACGAACAACGGAAGCGCGATCCAGAAGCCGAACAGATGATGGAGGTTGGTCTCGACGTCGCGGTGCCGCCTGAAGCGGAAGCCACGCGTCCATTTGCCGACCGTCGGCCACCACAGCCACAGTCCGGTACAGCACGACACCATCATCGCCACGCCGATCCAGCCGACGATCGAGCGGCCGATGCCCGGCAGTTGCAGGCTCCCGTGCAGCACGTGGAGGAACCGGACGAGCCCGCCGGTCGACGGCGACACCTCGAGCACGCGCGCGGTGGGCGGATCGAGATACACCATCGTGCGCCGCGGTGGTCCCGGTCGGACTGGCGCGCCGGCGGCGCTGGCAGGGCTCGCGGCAACGATCACCGGGCCACCGTCCCCGGGCACCGTCAACGACGCGATCCGCTCGCCATGCTTCAGCGCCGCGCGCGCCGCCGCGACATAGCTGTCGGGCGCGACCAGCGTGCTGCCCGTGACCGCATAGCGCGCCGGATCGACGATCCGGTCGAGCGCATCATGCCACACCAGCGCCGCGCCGCTCAACGACAATGGAATGACCAGAATCGCCAGCACCAGCCCGACCCACTTGTGGACCTGGAACCACGCCCGTCGCATCGCCAACTTGCTCATCACATTCCCCCGCGCCGACCGCGTGCATGAGCGGCGTGCTTGAGTCCATCCACACACACCCGTCATCCTGACGAAAGTCAGGATGACGGGTGTGCGGGATCAAGCGTCGGCCCAGCGGCGCAGAAGATTATGGTACACGCTGGTCAGCCGCACCGTCGCCGGATCGCCCTGGCCCTGCGCCGCCGCGACCGCCTGCACGCCTTGGTCGAGATCGAACAGGATCCGCCGCGCGCCGTCGTCGCGCACCATCGACTGCAACCAGAAGAACGACGCGGTGCGGACCCCGCGCGTGACCGGCGTCACCCGGTGCAGGCTCGAGGCCGGGTACAGCACCATATGCCCGGCGGGCAGCTTGACCGATTGCGGACCGAACTGATCCTCGATCACCAGCTCGCCGCCGTCATAGGTTGCGGGATCGTCGAGAAAGAGCGTTGCAGACAGGTCGCTGCGGATGCGGAAATCGGTGCCGCGCTTCATCCGGATCGCGTTGTCGACGTGCAGCCCGAAATCCTGTCCGCCGGCGTAGCGGTTGAACAGCGGCGGAAACACTTTGAGCGGCAGCGCTGCCGCGACGAACAGCGCCGACCGGCCAAGCGCATCGAGGACCATCCCGCCAGCCTCGTGCGCGGCCGCCGAGTCCTCGGGCAGTTGTTCGTTCCGCTTGGCGAGCGCGCTTTGCGGTCCCGACGTGGCATTGCCGTCGATCCAGTCGGCGTGGTCGATCAGCGCGCGAACACGGGCGACGCCGGCAGCATCGAGGACGTCGGGGATCGCGATCAACATGGCATCACCCTAGATTGCGGTGGCGATACCGGCAAACCGCCCGCACCGCCGCCAGGCTTACAGGCTGTAGAACACAGTCAGCCGCACCGACCGCGCCTCGCCCGGCGTCGCCCAGCCGTTGTTGCGGATGCCGGTGTAATATTTCTTGTTGGTAAAGTTCTGCACGTTCACCTGTGCCGTCAGCCCCTTGCCGACCGTGTAGGACAGGAAGGCGCGGTGCGTCAGATAGTCCGCAGAGTGGAATACCGGCGTCAGGGTCGTCGTCGGCGCAAGCGGCGTCGCCAGCGCGCTTTGATTCAAGCCGAACGCGCCTTGATAGGTCAGGCCGTAGCCGAGCTGCAGCCCGAACGGCAGCGTGTAGGTCGTGAACAGGCTGCCCGAATGCTTCGGCGTATTGGCAAGCTCCTGCCCCGCCTGCGTATCGAGGATCGCGGCCGAGTTGCCACAGGGGTTGGTCGTCGTCGTGACTGCGCCGACGGTCGTAGGGACCGGACCCGGGTTGGCGAGACAGAAGTTGGAGACGCTCTGGATGACCTTCGCCTTCAGATACGTGTAGTTGGCGAAGATCGAGAAGGCGTGCGAGATGCTGCCGCTCGCGCCCAGCGCGATGCCGTCGACGCGCGAACGGCCGTCGTTGACGCCGAGCGTCGTGACGATCGGGTCATTCGTGGCGACGCGGTAGTTGGTGCGCTCGTTGCGGAACACGGCCGCGGTCAGTTGCAGCTTGCGCGCGAACAGGTCGGCCTTCGCGCCAAGCTCGTAGTTCACCGCCTTTTCCGGCTTCACGTCGCACGGGTCCAACTGGCCCGCGGGTGCATTGATCAACGTACCGCAGCCGAGCCGGACGGTCGCAGACGTCGGCGTGGTCGCGTTGCCGTAGGACGCATACAGGCTGACCGTCTCGATCGGCTTGAAGTTGATCCCGCCGCGGTACGAGAACAGCGTTTCGTCGCTGGTCTGGTTCAGGCCGCGCGCATAGGTGCCGAGCGTCGCGTCGGGCACGACCGAGAAGGTGTCGGCGCGGAAGCGGCCCTTGGCATGTTCATAGCGCAGGCCGAAATTGACTTCGATCTGCGGGATCACCTTGATCGTGTCGAACGCGTAGACCGCGACGTTGCTGGTCGTGCCTTGCGAACGGCCGGCCTGGATGAAGTTGAACGCACCCGTATAGTCGGTGTTCGGGCTGGCGAGGTTGATCGGCGGCTGCGCGACGGTCGCACCGGTGGCGGTACGCAACGTGTTGCCGGTGACGATGGTGTAATCCTCCTGCGAGACCGACGCGCCGAGGACCAGCGTGTGCTCGAGCCCGGCGGTATCAAAGACCGAGCGGAGATCGGTCTGGTTATAGAGGATCTGGTTCTCTTGGTTCCGGACGAAACCGCGCGGGCCGCTCGGATAATAGGAACCGGGCGTGGCCTGGCCCGCCGCACAGGTAAGTGGCGTGGTCGCGACGTTCGTAAGCGGCAGGGGCTGGAACCCGGTCGACAGGCAGAACACGCCCTGCGGCGCGCTGGTCAGCGAGTCCTGCTGGACGCGCTGCCACCGGCTCAGATTGCGGATCGAAACCTTGTCGGAAAAGCTGTGGCTGACGGTGGCCGTCGCCTGGTCGACGGTGATGTCCTGCTTGTCGAGATTCCGTATGCCGTAATAGGCCGAATTGTCCGCACCCGGCAGCGGCCCATCGTTCACCGCATTGCGGAAATACGGCACGCCGTAGACGGGGACGTTTTCGTCCTCCTGATGCAGATATTGCAGCGTGAGGCTGGTCGGCCCTTCGACGCCGACGATCAGCGACGGCGCGACGGCCCAGCGCTTGTTGCTTTCCACGTCGCGACCGGGAATGTCGTTCTTGTGCGCGACCGCATTCAGGCGGACCGCGACGAGGTCACTGACCCGGACGTTCGAGTCGAGCGTTGTGCGATAGTAATCGTCCGTGCCGACGCCGCCCGACACGACCGTCAGCGTCTCCGCCTGCGGGCGCTTGGTAATGAGGTTGATCGTGCCGCCGACCGATCCGCCGCCGCCGAATACGCTGTTCGCGCCGTTATAGACCTCGACCTGTTGCAGGTTGAACGTCTCGCTGCGGCTATACTGCGCGCTGTCGCGGACGCCGTCGATCGTGATGTCGTTATTGGCCGAATAACCGCGCAGGTTGATGCTGTCGCCATAGCCCCCGCCGCCTTCGCCCGCGCCGAAGGTGATGCCGGGGATCGTCTGCAGCACGTCGCGAAGAGTCAGCAGATTCTGTTTGCGGATCGTCTGGTCGCCGATGATCGTGACCGTCTGCGTGGTGTCAAGCAGGCTGCGCGTGGCCTTGGGGCTTTCAAGCGTGGTCGCGGGCACGTGCTTGCCGTTGACGACGATGTCGTCACGCACGAGCTGCTTTTCCTGATCGGTCGCCGCGTGAACCTTGGCCGCGTCCGCCGGGCGATCGGTCGCATAAGCCGGTGCGCTGGCGATGAATCCTACGCAGGACAGCGCGAGAAATGCAGGCGCCGAAGACGAACGCGACGAGTGACCAGACATGCGAAACCCCTTATTGTTGCGGGCTCGCTATTGAGAGTCGTTCTCACTGTCAATGCTATTGCGACTAATTCTCATGCGCTATTCGAGAACAGCCACGATCTCAATGCGCTAGCCAGATTGGGGGGATCATCGGCGCGGATGCGAATCGCGTCGATCTCGGCCACGAGTGCGGACAACGGCAGAGCAAGGCGCACGGCCGCCGTTTCGAGCGCCTGCCAGAAGACGGGCTCGAGGCTAATCGAGGTCTGGTGACCCGCGATGGTGATCGAGCGCTTGACGGGGCCGTGAAAGCCGCCGGCTGGCGCCTCGATCACGCGGCGCTCACTCGGTGTCGAACAGCGATGCGAGCTGTTCGATGATCGTCCCGCCAAGCTGCTCGACATCCATGATCGTCACCGCGCGCGCATAATAGCGGGTCACGTCATGGCCGATGCCGATCGCGACGAGCTCGACCGGCGACTTGGTCTCGATCCAGCCGATCACCTGGCGCAGATGGCGTTCGAGATACGACCCCGAGTTCACGCTCAGCGTCGAATCGTCGACCGGCGCGCCGTCGCTGATCACCATCAGGATGCGGCGTTCCTCGGGTCGCGCGACGAGGCGGGCATGCGCCCACATCAATGCCTCGCCGTCGATATTCTCCTTCAGCAACCCCTCGCGCATCATCAGCCCAAGCGAGTTGCGCGCGCGCCGCCACGGTTCGTCGGCGCGCTTGTAGACGATGTGGCGTATGTCGTTGAGCCGCCCCGGCTGCGGCGGTCGCCCCGCGGCCAGCCACGTCTCGCGGCTCTGCCCGCCCTTCCAGGCGCGCGTCGTAAAGCCGAGGATCTCGGTCTTCACGCCGCACCGCTCCAGCGTCCGCGCGAGGATGTCAGCGCTGATCGCCGCGATCGAGATCGGCCGTCCGCGCATCGACCCCGAATTGTCGATCAGCAGCGTGACGACAGTGTCGCGAAAATCGGTCTCGCGTTCGGATTTGTAGCTGAGCGACAAGGTCGGGTTGACGATCACGCGGGCGAGGCGCGCTGCGTCGAGGATACCCTCCTCCTGATCGAAGTCCCAAGACCGAGACTGCTGCGCCATCAGCCGGCGCTGCAAACGGTTGGCGAGCTTTGACACCGCCGATTGCAGATGCACCAGCTGCTGGTCGAGATAGCCGCGCAACCGGGCCAGTTCGTCGGCATCGCACAATTCGGTCGCGGCGATCACCTCGTCGAACTGCGTCGTCCACGGCTTATAGTCGAACGCGCCGCCCATGTCCGCGAACGGACGGTTGGGGCGGACCGGCTGCATCCCCTCCTCGCCGTCGTCGCCGGGCTCGCCGTCGATGTCGTCCATCGACTCGTCGCTCTGCTCCTGACCGTCGCTTTCCTCGTTCTGCTGCTCGGACTGTTCGCCGCGCGCCTCGACTTCGCCCTGGCCGTCCTCGCCCTGGTCGTCGCCTTCGTCACCCTCGTCCTGCTGCTGCTCGTCGGTGCCCTCGTCCTCCGAGCCGCCTTCGTCGCTTTCCTCGGGGACTTGGTCGCCCTCGACCAGCTCCAGCTCCTGCAGCATTTTCCGCGCAAGACCCTGGAACGCCTTCTGGTCGTCGAGCGCGAACGCCAGCGCGTCGAGATCGGTCTTGCTCTCGATCCACTCACGCACCAGCCCGAGCCCGGGCGCGGCGATGGCCGGCGATTCCTGCCCGGTCAGCCGCTCGCGCACCATCAGACCAAGTGCGGTCGACAGCGGCACCTCGTCACGATTGCGCGCGCGTGTGATCGGATCGGCCCGCAGCCGAACGTCGAGCGCGCTGTTCAGATTGTCCGAAATTCCCAGATAGCCGCGCCCGCCGAGCGCCTCGACCCGTGCGGTCTCGACCGAATCGAACACCGCCCGCGCCACCGCCTCGACCGGTGCCGCACGGTTATGCAACGCGATGTCGTGATGCTTCAGGCGCAGCGCGAACCCGTCTGCAAACCCGCGCGCCTCGGCGACCTGCTCGATCGGAAGGGCACGCGCAGGCATCGGCACCTTGATGTGCTTGCCCGACTGCACGGGAGCATCGGCGGTGAAGGCCAGCTCGACCTCCGGCTCTTCCGAGATCGCGCGCGCCGTGCCGGCGAGAACCGCCTTGAACCGATCGAGAGGCGTTTCGTTCGCCAAAGCCTTAGGCCTTCCCGACCACGCTCTCGGGCAGGTCCTTGCCGAACACGCGCTGGTAATATTCGGCGACCAGCGGCCGCTCGGCCTCGTCGCACTTGTTGAGGAACGACAGCCGGAACGCAAAGCCGACATCGCCGAAGATCAGCGCGTTCTGTGCCCAGGTGATCACCGTACGCGGGCTCATCACGGTCGAGATGTCGCCGTTGACGAAGCCCTTGCGGGTCATGTCGGCGACGCGGACCATGTTCTCGACGACCTTCTTGCCGTCGGGCTTGTCATATTCGCCCGACTTGGCGAGCACGATCTGCGCCTCGACCTTGGCGGGCAGATAGTTGAGCGTGACGACGATGTTCCACCGGTCCATCTGGCCCTGGTTGATCTGCTGCGTGCCGTGATACAGCCCGCTGGTATCGCCGAGGCCGACTGTGTTGGCGGTCGCGAACAGGCGGAACCACGGGTTCGGGCGGATCACGCGGTTCTGGTCGAGCAGGGTCAGCTTGCCCTCGGTCTCGAGCACGCGCTGGATCACGAACATCACGTCAGGGCGGCCGGCGTCATATTCGTCGAACACGAGCGCGGTCGGGGTCTGCAGCGCCCAGGGCAGCAGGCCTTCGCGGAACTCGGTGATCTGCTGACCGTCCTTCAGGACGATCGCGTCGCGGCCGATCAGGTCGATGCGGCTGATATGCGCATCGAGGTTGATGCGGATGCACGGCCATTTCAGGCGAGCCGCGACCTGCTCGATATGCGTCGACTTGCCGGTGCCGTGATAGCCCTGGACCATCACGCGACGATTATGCGCGAACCCGGCGAGGACGGCGATCGTCGTGTCCGCATCGAAGACATAGGCCGGATCGAGATCGGGGACGCGCTCGTCGGCTTCGGAGAAGGCCGGCACTTCCATGTCGGAATCGATCCCGAACATCTCGCGCACCTTCACCATACGGTCGGGTGCGTCGAGGATCGTGGTCTCGCGGCTGTCGGGCTGGGTATTGGGGATATCGGTCATGTTGGCCTCGTGTTCCCGGTAGCTCTAGGCCAAGCACGGGCTGTTACTCAACCGCCGCTGTACGATTGGTCGGGCGATTGACCGGATGAGTTAGACGAACCGCCGGGATAGCAGCGGGTTCCGGATCGGGCGGCGTGAAATCTCGATCAGAGTAAGCATGCATCATACCGCTCGGCCGCCCCCGTCCCGTCATCCCAGCGAAGGCTGGGATCCAGAGCCAGGATCTATAGCCTGCTTGGCTCTGAATCCTGGGTCGAGCCCAGGATGACGAAAATGGTCAGGCGAACGCCGCGGCGCCCTTAAGATGCTGATACGCGGCGATCACCTTCTGCAACTCCGATTCATGCGCGCGATCGCCGCCGTTGCGGTCGGGATGAAAGCGTCGCACGAGTTCGCTGTAGCGTTTGCGCAGTTGCGTGCGGTCGGTGTCGGTCCCCAGCCCCAGCACGCGCAACGACCGCCGCTCGCCATCGGACAACACGCGACCATCCTTGCGCGCCGCCGCCGTCCGTTCGCCGAAGCGCGCGCCGATCGCGTCGATCGGGTCGGCGAAATCGGCCCATTTGGGCGGGGTGTCGCCGCCGCCATGCGCGAACGCGCGCGTCTCGCGTTCCCAGCCCGCCATCGGCCGCTGCGCACTATGGATCTCGTCCGCGGTCATCCCGTCGAAGAAATTATACCCTGCGTTGAAGGCACGGACGTGCTCAAGGCAGAACCAGCGAAACTGTGGCGGGCCGCCCTCGCTTGGACCCTCGAGCGGCGGCGCGCGGAATTCGCCCGGCTCCGCGCAGTCGCGCCACATGCAGACACGACCGGTCCCTTCCACGCGGCCGTGAAACCGTGGGCTGGGGCGTTCCTTGCGATTGTTCTGACCGTCTTCGCTCACTGGCTCCCCGCGCTTTCCGAAACGGGCTATATAGGTTCGATGACAGACCTCGCCACCGGCTCCGTACAGGACCAGATCACGACGCGCCTCACCACTGCGCTCAACCCCACGCACCTGACCGTGGTCAACGAGAGCGGACTCCATGCCGGCCATATGGGCGACGACGGCACCGGCGAGACGCATTTCCGCGTCGAGGTGGAAACGCCCAAGTTCGAAGGGCTTAACCGGGTCGCGCGCCAGCGGCTCGTGAACCAGGCGCTGGCCGACCTGTTGAGCACGCAGATCCACGCGCTCGCCATCAAGGCCCGCGCGCCCGGGGAACTCTGATGGCGTACAAGCTCTGGTACTGGCCCTCGCTGCAGGGACGCGGCGAGTTCGTCCGCCTCGCGCTCGAGGGTGCCGAGATTCCGTACGAGGATTGCGCGCGGACGGCGGGCGAGGACGGGCTGATGGCCGATCTCAACGACCGCACCGGCCGCACCCCGTTCGCGCCGCCCTATCTCGAACTCGACGGTCTGGTGATCGCGCAGGTCGCGAACATCCTGATGTATCTGGGCGAGCGCCACGGTCTCGCGCCGTCGACCATGGCCGACCGGCTGTGGCTCAACCAGCTCCAGCTGACGATCGCCGACCTCGTCGCGGAGGTCCACAACGTCCACCATCCGGTTGCTATGATGGACTATTACGATGACCAGAAGCTGGAGGCTGCGCGCGCCGCCGAGCAGTTCCGCGAGGAGCGGCTGCCGAAGTTCCTCGGGCATTTCGAGGACGCGGCGCTGGCAAATACCGGCGACTGGCTGATCGATCACAAATGGAGCTATGCCGACACGTCGCTGTTCCAGATCGTCGAGGGGCTGCGCTACATGTTCCCGCAGCGGATGAAGACGCTCGAGCCCGATTACCCCAACCTGATCCGCATCCACGATCAGGTCGCCGCGCTGCCGGGGATCAAGGCGTATCTGAACAGCGACCGCCGGATCGCGTTCAATACCGACGGCATCTTCCGCCATTATCCTGAGCTTGATGCGGCATGAGCATCCTCAAATCCTCCCCCGCCAGGGGGAGGTGGATCGCGCAGCGAGACGGAGGGGGCGGCAAGCGATGACTGCTGTTCCGTGTCCTCCCCCTCCGTCAGGCTTCGCCTGCCACCTCCCCCTTGCGGGAGAGGATCGATGAGCGCGCGCACCCCACGCCCAGCCGCCCGCATACTTCTGGTCGACGGCGAAAACCGCGTGCTGATGTTCCGCTTCACCCCCTCCGATCGCCCGCCGCTATGGTGCACACCCGGCGGCGCGGTCGATCCGGGCGAGAGCTACGCCGCCGCCGCGCGCCGCGAGCTCTGGGAGGAGGTCGGTCTCGACATCGATTGTGGAGCCGAGGTCGCGCAGCGGACGATCGACTTCCTAACCTTCGAAGGCGTCGAGGTCACCGCGGACGAACGCTATTTCCGGATCGACGTCGACCGTTGCGAGGTGAAGGCGGGCAAGCTCACCGAACAGGAGAAGCAACTGCTCGTCGGTCACCGCTGGTTTTCCCGAAACGACATCGTCGCGCATGACGAAACCATCTATCCAGCAGACCTGGTCGACCTTCTCGACGCCTCGGAACCTGCCAAGGGATAGCGCACATGCTCGATGATTTCGTTCTCCAGACCATCCTGCCGTCGACGCACGATCTGGGCGGGTTCAAGGTCCACCGCACGCTGCCGAACAAGGAACGGACGATGGTGGGGCCGTTCCTGTTCTTCGACCAGATGGGCCCCGCGCATCTCGAGGTCGGGTCGGGTATCGACGTGCGCCCGCATCCGCACATCAACCTGTCGACCGTCACGTATCTGTTCGACGGCGCGATCGACCACCGCGACTCGCTCGGCACGCAGGCGCGGATCGAGCCCGGCGCGGTCAATTTGATGACCGCGGGCCATGGCATCGTCCATTCCGAACGCTCGCCCGGCGACGAGCGCGCCGAGGGGCCGACGCTGTCGGGTATCCAGACCTGGCTGGCGATGCCCGAGGCGGTCGAGGAAATCGATCCCGCGTTCGAACACGTCACGAAGGCGCAGCTGCCGACGATCGAGGCGCACGGCGCGCGGTCGCGGATCATCATGGGGAGTCTCTGGGGCCAGACCGCGCCGACGACGACCTATTCGGGGACGATCTACGCGGACATCGCGCTCGATCCGGGCGCGAGCGTGCCGATCGACGCGGCGGCGGAGGAGCGCGCAATCTACCTCGCGATGGGCGAGGCGACGCTGGAGGGCGTGAAGCTGGAGCCGCAGGTGCTCTACGTGCTGCGTCCCGGCATCGCGGCGACACTCCGCTCGGCGACCGGCGGCCGCGCGATGCTGTGCGGTGGCGATGCGTTCACGACACCACGCCATGTCTGGTGGAACTTCGTCAGCTCGAACCGAGACCGGATCGAACAGGCCAAGCGCGACTGGAATGCGGGCAATTTCCCGAAGGTGCCCGGCGACGAGAAGGAATGGATCGAGATTCCGGCAGTGCCGAAGACGGTCAGCTATCCGTAACTCCTCGAGGGCGCAGGCAACAGGCGCCGCTCAGATCGAACCGCCCCGGCGAAGGCCGGGGTCCAGTTGAAAAGGTCGCCGCGACGACGCGCACCGTCCGTTCGTGACGTTGCCCAACTGGACCCCGGCCTCCGCCGGGGCGGTGCAGAAATCGAAAGGTTGTATGTCTGCTTGCGGGGGCGGTCGGGCGAAGGCATGCTCCCCATGCAGCGCGACGGGTAGGCCCTCCCCTAACCCCTCCCGCAAGCGGGAGGGGAATAATGACGGACCTGCAACGCATCACGCTATCCACTGGCGTAACCCTAGACGTCGCGATCACCGGCGATCCGGCGAACCCGCCCGTCATCCTCCTTCACGGCTTTCCCGAATCGCACCGCACCTGGCGTGCCATCGCCCCGGACCTCGCCCGCAATCACTATGTCGTCGCGCCCGACCAGCGTGGCTTTGCGCGATCGTCGAAACCCGAAGGCGTCGAGAGCTACACCCCCGACAAGATCGTCGCCGACCTGATCGCGCTCGCCGATCACCTCGAGATCGACCGATTCACGCTGGTCGGTCACGACTGGGGCGGCGCGATCGCGTGGATGGCGGCGTTGCGGCACCCGGAGCGCATCGCCAAGCTCGTCATCATCAACGCGCCGCATCCGCTCGTCTTCCAGCGGACGATGTTCGACGACCTCGAACAACGCGCGGCCAGCCAGTATATCCGTGCCTTCCGCAACCCCGATCTCGAACGGCATGTCGAGTCGATCGGGCTCGAAACCTTCTTCGACACCAGTTTTTCGAAGCATGCCGACCTCGCCGCGATGGCTGAGGACAAGGCCGCCTATCTCGACGAATGGGGCCAGCCCGGCGCGATCACCGCGATGCTCAACTGGTACCGCGCGAGCGCGATCGTCGTCCCCGCGATGGACGAGACGCCGCCCCGCCCCGCGTTCCTCGACGCGCCGTTTCCGCCGACGACGATGCCGGTGCTGGTGATCTGGGGGATGCAGGATACCGCGTTGCTGCCGAGCCAGCTCGACCTTGCCGGCTATGTTCCCGACCTGACGATCGAGAAGGTCGACGCCGGGCATTTCGTACCGTGGCAGAAGCCCGACGCGGTGATCGACGCGATGCGGCGCTGGGGTATCTGACCGCCGCCTCGATCCTCCCCCGCCAGGTGGACGTGGCTGGCGCTTGCCAGTCGGAGGGGGGCGGTAAGGGAAACCCCTCCGTGCCCTCCCCCTCCGTCGCCTTGGGCGCCACCTCCCTTAGCGGGGGGAGGATCAGAAAACCTGCCGGCTGATCCGTATCCGTTCGAGACGATTCACCTGTCTGTTTCCTGACCACCGCATTCGGCGATCGTTCAGCGGTGCGGGAGCAAAACGCATGTCATGCCGTTGAACCGGCGTCGAACACAGGAGAGCAGTCATGCGTAAGATGATCCTCGCGGCAGTTGCCGCCGCCACCCTCGTCCCCACCTTCGCCACCGCGCAGAGCTATGGCGAAGTCCGCCGCGACCAGCGCGAAGTCCGCCAGAGCCAGCGCGAACTCCAGCAGGCACGCCGCTACGGCGACCGCGGCGATATCCGCGAAGCCCGCCAGGAACTGCGCGAAGACCGCCAGGAGCGCCGCGAGGACTGGCGCGACTATCGCCGCACACACGGCAACGTCTATCGCCGCCCCGCCTATGTCGGGCCACGCGGCTATCGCTATCGTCCGGTGAGCGTCGGCTACCAGTTCGCACCGACCTATTACGGTCGCCAATACTGGATCAACGACTATCAGACCTATCGTCTGTCGCGCCCGGCCTATGGCTATCAGCGCTGGGTCCGCTACGGCCGCGACGTCGTTCTGGTCGACACGCGCAACGGCCGCGTCGCCCAGGTCAACAACGGCTTCTTCTACTGAGGTAGCCGGTCTCGGGCGCCATTCCCGTATAGGTTTGGCGCCCACCGATTTGCCCCGTCGACGCTATCGCATGGTCGACACGGCGAATACGACACGTGCGTGGACAATCAGACGTCAGCGGCCCGCGAGATAGCGGCAAACCAAAAATGACAGATAGTTCATGTTGGCACAAGCTACCGCGATCTCGGGCTTTGCCTATTTCGGGATCTTCGGTTCCCCAGAAACCGGCCGAGTGCCCGAATTATCAATGCCGAATACAACAGAGATTACTCTCGCGTTGTCTGACATGGATTAAAGCATTAAGGATTTGAAACTAGGCGGGATCGTGAAAGGAATCGTGTGCGCGACGATCACGAAGAGGCCCGGCTGGATGCGCTGTATCAGCTGAAGCTGCTCGACACGTCCCCCAGCGAGAGCTTCGACCGCATTACCCGGTTGGCGAGCCAGATCTTTGGCCTTCCCGTTGCGGCGATATCGCTGACCGATCGCGATCGCCAGTGGTTCAAGTCGCGCGTGGGCGTCGCGCATTGCAGCATCCCCCGCGACACGGCGCCGTGCGCGCAGGTCGCCGAATCGTCGCAGTTGCTGGTCATCGAGGATTTTAGCGCAGATCCGTGTTACGCCGACAGCGTGCTGGGCCGCGCCGGCACGCGTTTCTATGCGGGCGCTCCCCTGGTCACCCGCGACGGCTACGGCCTTGGATCGCTCTGCGTACTCGGGACCGAACCGCGAAAAGCTACCGACGCCGAGCTTGCTTCGCTGGTCGATCTGGCTGCGATGGTCATGGCGCAGATCGAATTGGAGCATGCCTTCGGACGGATCGACCCCGTCACCGGCCTGCCGACGAGGAACCAGTTTCGCGACGACATGGCGGATCTCGAGCGGGACCATCCGGGCGAGCAGCGTTTTGCCATCGTCGTCGATATGGCGCGTGACGATCAGATCAGCCGGATCACCCGCGCCTTGGGGCTTGCACGCGTCGACGATTTCATCCGCGAAGCGTCGCAGGCACTCCGCGTGTCGCTAGGTCCGGGGCGGATTGCCTATCAGGTCGGCAACGCCCAGTTCGCGTTCATCTCGCCGCCCGGAGTCGAGCAACTGGCATATGTGACGCTGCTCAAGGCGAGCTTCGAGGCGATGCATGCATCGTCCTCCGTCCGCTTCGTCACGAACGTCGCGATCGGCGTACGATCGTTCATCGTCGGCACCGTATCGGCCGATGACGTCCTGCGCGGTGCAGCCAGCGCGGCGCAGGATGCGCGGGGTACCGACAACGCGATCGCCCTCCATTCGCCCGCAAACGACATCGCGCATCGCCGTCAATACGGGCTTTTGCAGGATTTCGGTGCGGCGCTCGAGGCAGGCGACGAGTTACGGCTGATGTACCAGCCGCGGATCGAGCTGGCGACCGGCCGCTGCCTCGGTGCGGAAGCACTGTTGCGGTGGCGACACCCCAAGCTGGGCGACGTATCGCCTGCCGAATTCATCCCGATCATCGAGCAGACGTCGCATGCGCGGCCGACGACGCAGTGGGTGCTCGACACGGCAATGGATCAACTCGTGGAATGGACCCCCTCGGGTATCCTGCCCATGCTGTCGGTCAACATCTCCGCGGCCAACCTCGGCGAAGCGGATATCATTCAGCGGATCCAGCGCGCGTTGCTGACGCGAAACCTGCCACCGGGACGACTGGAGATCGAGCTGACCGAGAGCGCGATCATGGATCAGCCGGACCAGGCGCTCGCCATGCTGCGCGAACTGGCGAGAACAGGCATTTGTCTGGCGATCGACGATTTCGGGACCGGGCATAGCAGCCTTGCCTATCTGCAACGGCTGCCGGCGCGGATCGTGAAGATCGACCAGACGTTCATGCAGAACCTGACCGAGATGCACGGGCCCGATTTCGTGCTGGTGGAAACGATGATCGGTCTTGCGCACAAGCTGGGCTACCGCGTGGTGGCGGAGGGGATCGAAACGCCGGAAGCGGCCGCGATCCTGATGCAACTCGGGTGCGAGGAAGCGCAAGGCTTCTGGTTCGCGCGGCCGATGGAGGCCGATCAGTTCGCAGCCTGGCTTTCGGATCGACAGGATGACGAGACCGCCGAACCATCTTATATCTGACGCCACGCGAATAATGCCGGCACGCGTTGCGCCCATTGTCGCGCGCGCGCGTTCGAGCATGTCATCGCCAGACAAACTGTCGGCACCTTCATACCATCGAAATGAAGGCAGTATTAAAGACTGTGCGCGCATGACGCATCGTAGAGGAGCCGCGAACCGTGTCAGAAATCGAATCGAGTTTCGAGACAATAACGTTGCGCAATCTCGACGCGATGAACGAGCAGGCGCGCGATGCACTGCCGTACGGCGTCGTCGGCTTTGCCGCGGACACGATCGTGCAGACCTATAATGCGACGGAGGCGCGGCTGTCGGGGCTTGATCCCGCGACCGTGATCGGCGTGCCGTTCTTCGAGGCGGTGGCGCAGTGCATGAACAACTTCATGGTGGCGCAGCGGTTCGAGGACGAACCCGAACTCGACGCCATCATCCCCTACGTCCTGACGTTGCGGATGCGACCGACCAAGGCGCGGCTGCGGTTGCTGGCAACCGCCGGGATCACGCGACGCTACGTGCTGATCGAACGCTAAGACCAGGCGGATGACCGACATGTCCAGCGAGCAGGAGCTACTCGAATTTCTCTATGCCTGTCCCGTCGGGCTGATCGAATGCGACGCGGCGGGCGAGATCGGCATGATGAACCCGCATGCGATGCAGCATCTGTTGCCGCTTGCCGGTGCCCGAAATGCCAGCAACCTGTTCGCCGCCCTCGAACAGCATGCGCCCGAATTGCGGAGCATGGCGGCGGCATTCGTACCGGCATCCGGTCGCATCTGCGACGGACACCGGATCTTCGTCGAGTTGGGACCCGGGCGGCAGGGCATGGTGCCGAAGGTGCTGGCCTGTACGCTGGTCAAGCTCGGACCCGATCGATTGATGGCCACGCTCGCCGACGTAAGCCAGCAGGTCGTCCAGGAAAACCGCCTGCGCCAGGCCGATGCCTGGTTTGCCACGGTGCTCGACGACGTCGACGGCTATGCCGCGCTGACGATCACGCCCGACGGCGAGATCGCATCGGCCAATAGCTGCTTCCTGAACCAGACGGGCCATGCACCCGCCGACGTCATCGGTCACAATCTTGCGGATGTGCTCGGCACCGACGTGCCGGGGGACGACATGCGTCTCGACGAGCAGTTGGTGATCGCCGGTCGGGATGGGTGGCATCTGCAGGAAGGATGGCAGCAGCGCGCCGACGGGAAACGCTTCTGGTGCCAGCGCCTCGTCGTCGCGCAATCGACGGGCGATCCGCTGAAGCCGCGTCGCTTCTCCGTGGTGCTGCGCGACGTGCCGCGGCCCGAGGCGGCGACGGGAGATTTGCGGCGGCTGCTGACGTCCGATCATTTGACCGGTGCGGCCAATCGACGGCACTTCAGCCAGGCGATGGCGAAAGCGCAGGCCCGCTCGCGCGATCGGCACGAACCAGTGTCGATGATCGCGCTCGACCTGGATCATTTCAAGGCAGTCAACGACAGCCACGGCCATCCCGCCGGCGACACGCTGCTATGCCGGGTGACCGAAGTCTGCACCGCGTTGCTGCCGCCGAGCGGCGTGTTCGCGCGTCTTGGCGGCGAAGAGTTCGGCGTCCTTCTCCCCCGCTACGATCATGCGCAGGCGATGGCACTTGCCGAGCAACTGCGCGCCGAGATCGAAACCGTCGCAGTGGAAACGTCGGGCGGCCTGTTGCACGTTACCGCGAGCCTGGGATGCGCGACGCTGGAGGAAGCCGACGGCTCGATCGACGCGCTGATCGCGCTGGCGGACAGGCGCCTTTACGCTGCCAAGCGGGCGGGCCGGAACCAGGTTTGCGACAGCCAGTCCGACGCTACGTGACGGTCGGCGACAGCGTAGTCGCGGGCGTCGCGACAGGCGGGCTCCGGCGATCGGCTGCGCACCGGATCGCCTGCGCGGTCGTGACGGCGGAAATACGTCGCCTGCGGGATGGCGACCTGTCTCGCCTGCCGGCCGTCGACTGGTCCGAGGACATGCCGATCGGTGACGAAGGACTGGGACTGGACTCGATCGAGCAACTGGGCGCGCTCGGCGCGTTGGCCGAGACGTTTGGCCTGGCTGACGACCTGTTCGGTGCTGAACCGCCGGGGCGAGTCGGTGCATGGATCGACTGGATCATGGCGGACGGCGACACCGTCGATCGCCGGATCACCGTCACGACATCGGGCTCGACCGGCGCGCCTCGCGCCTGCAGCCACGCGCTTGCGGATCTGCTCGACGAGGCCGCCTATCTCGGCACACGCCTCGCGGATCGCCGGCGGGTCGTTGCGATGGTCCCTGCGCATCATCTGTACGGCATGGTCTGGACCGCGCTGCTGCCGGCTGCGCTGGGCGTACCCGTCGTCATTCGAACGATCGGTGCGCCGCTGGACCTGACGGCGGGCGATATCGTCATCGCGGTACCGGAGCAGTGGCTGGCCCTGTCGCGGATCGTAAGGCGTTTTCCCGACGATATCGTCGGCGTCAGTTCGGCAGGCGTGCTCGACGACCGCGTCGCGACCGGCCTATTGGCGGCGGGGTTGGCGCGTCTCGTCGATGTCTATGGCGCGTCCGAAACGAGCGCGATCGCGATCCGCGACGTCCCCGCATCCACCTACGACCTGCTGCCGCGCTGGCATCTGGCCTCGTGTGACGATGGCGACTGGCACCTCGTCGATCGCAGCGGGGGACGGGTCGAACTCCCCGACAGGATCGACCGAACGGGAGACCGCGCGCTACGACCGATCGGGCGACGCGACGGCGCGGTGCAGGTCGGCGGGCACAATGTCTGGCCGGACCGGGTCGCGCGGATATTGCGCGGCGCCGACGGGGTAGCGGACGTGGCGGTGCGGCTTCATGCGAATGGCCGCCTGAAGGCCTTCATCGTCCCCATCGACGGGCGAGACCTCGACGACCTGTCCGCTACGCTCGATCGCGTGGTCGCCGACCGACTGACCGCTGCCGAGCGGCCAAAGAGTTTCCGCTTCGGGAACAGCCTGCCGCGCGGCGAGATGGGGAAGCTGGCGGACTGGGTCTGAGCGACGGCGTTCAGCGTGATGCCGTCATCCGTCGCGATCCGGACGGCGAGGTGAAGGTGCCGCCGGATCGAACCACGCTGGTCGCGTCGGTGCGATCCGCAATGATCCGCAGGTCGGCGCGTACCGCGGCCCGGTCGACGTCCAGCCTCACCCACCCAGCATGCTCGACGTCATGGAACCGTATGTGCGGATTGTTCCGGTCCACGTCGCCGAACCGACCCGCGGGGGGCGACGCGGCGCCCAGCGCCGACGTGACGATCTCGCTGCCGATCTGTGCGCCGCCGGGCCCATCCAGATCGTTCACCCAGAAGGAATGCACGTCGCCGCTGAGCACGATCGGATTGCGCACGCTTGGCCGGCGCATCTCGTCGAGCAGTCGTTCGCGGTTGGCGGCATATCCGTCCCACTGGTCGCTAAAGGTCGATCGCCGCGTACCGTCCAGCCATAGCGGCGCGAAGAACACCTGTTGCGCGATCAGCGACCAGGGGCGGTGTTCGCGCGCCAGACGATCGGACAGCCACCGTTCCTGCGCCGCGCCCATGATCGTCCGCGCCGGTGCCGCGGCCTCCGCGCACGCATCGAGCGTCACGTTGCGCGCGACGTTTTTGGCGGCACAGGGCGGTGCGCTACGATATTGCCGCGTGTCGAGCACCGACAGCGAAGCGAGGTCCGCCCAGTCCACGCTGCGATACAACCGCGGTTCGCGCCTGCCGCGCCACAGGCTCGGGCGGATCGGCATATGCTCGAAATACGCCTGGTACGCCGCCGCCCGTCGCGGTGCGAACGACGCGGGGGGCAGTCCCTCACGGTTGGCGAGCCCGGCATAATCGTTCAGCACCTCGTGATCGTCCCACGTCACCAGCCACGGACATGCGCGATGCGCCGCCTGCAGATCGGGATCGGTCTTGTAGAGCGCGTGGCGCTGGCGATAGCCGGCGAGGTCGCGGGGTTCGGGCGCGCCGAAATCACGGACGCGCGCACCGTCGGGATAGCTGTTCTCGTAGATGTAATCGCCGAGTTGCAGGATCAGGTCGGGCTCGGCAGCGACGATGTCGCGGTACACGCCGAACCGCGCCTGCTCCCAATGCTGACACGACGTCACCGCAAGCCGCAAGCCGTCCGCGACCGTCGGCACGGTGGCCGCGCGGCCGATGCTGCTGGTCGCGCCGAGCGCATGGAACCGGTACCAATAGGGTCGACCCGGGCGGAGTCCCGCGATCTCGACATGGACCGAATGCGCGCGCTCGGGATGGGCCAGCCCCTGCCCGGCGCGGACGATGTGCCGGAACGCCGCGTCCGTGGCGATCTCATACCGCACCAGCACCGCTGCTGCCGCCAGTGGCGCCGCACGCGCGCCGACCAATCGGGTCCACAACACGAAGCCTTCGCTGTCGGGATCGCCGCTCGCGATACCCAGGGCGAACGGATCGGCATCGCTGCGCGCGGCGGCATCGACCGCGATCGAGGGGAGCGCGGCAAGCGAGGCCATCGCACCGAGCACGGCACGCCGATGCCACAGGAAATCCGGACTGGTCATGCGTTCGCCTATCGCCGTCCGATGACCGGCGCGTGACACTTCGGCGAAACGTCACAATTCCGTAGCGTACCCGTAATGAAAGCGACCCGCGCCGCGGTTAGGCGGTCGACAACGATTGCCGCTCCAGCGGCGACGCTCCAGACATTCAACAGGTGGGACCCTCCAGTGATTTCGAAGACGCTTCTGCTTGCCTCGGCCAGCGCGCTGCTGGCCGTCGCCGGGCCTGCCTTCGCGCAGACCGTATCCGACACCGTGCCCGCGCAAACCGCATCGGAGTCGAACGGCGAGATCGTCGTCTACGGCACCGGGAAAGTCCGCCAGGAACAGACGGTATCGCGCAAGGCGATCGAAATCCTTCCGCCGGGCAGTTCGCCCCTGAAGGCGGTTGCCCGCCTACCGGGCGTGGCACTCCAGAGCTCGGATCCGTTCGGCAGCTACGAGCTTGGCACGCGCCTCTCGGTACGCGGCTTCAACCAGAGCCAGATGGGCTATACGCTCGACGGCGTCCCGCTCGGCGACATGTTCTACAACGGTCATAACGGGCTGCACGTCAGTCGCGCGATCGCAGCCGAGAACATCGCCCGCGTCGACGTGTCGCAGGGCGCAGGGTCGCTCGGCATCGCCTCGACCAGCAATCTGGGCGGCAACCTCGAATTCGTCTCGCGCGCGCCGTCGCAGGTGGCCGGCGGCGAGGTCGCGCTGACCTATGGCATGTACGACACCGTGCATCTGTACGGCCGCCTCGACAGCGGGCAATTGTCGACCGGCACGCGGCTGTCGGTCTCGGGCGTGATCCACGACGCAAGCAAGTGGAAGGGATATGGCAACCAGTCCGACACCAAGGTGAACGGCAAGATCGTCCAGACGCTCGGAGACGCGACGCTGACCGGCTGGCTCAACTACTCGCTCCACAAGGAGCGCAACTATGCCGATCTGTCGCCCGCGACGCTCGACCGGATCGGCTATGATCTCGACTTCCTGCGCCCCGACTATGCGACCGCCATCCTCCTGTCGCAGGTCAGCGCGAACCAGACCGCGGCGGCCGCCAAGCGCGCGCTGCCCTTCCCCACCGCCGGCGTCGTGTTCCCCACGCCGTACACCAACGTCAACGACACCTATTACGACAGCGGCGGCGTGCGGCGCGACTGGCTCGGCGCAGTGACGCTGGACGTGCCGGTCGCCGACTGGCTCGATACGACCGCCACCTATTACCATCATTACGACAAGGGCAGCGGCGGCATCTATACGCCCGCGGTGTTCTCGCCCGACGGCTTCGCCTTGTCGGTGCGGACCACCGAATACGGGATCAAGCGCGACGGCGGCATCGCCAACGCGACCGCAAGGCTCGGTGATCACACGATCCAGCTCGGCTATTGGCACGAGGACAACCGCGCCAGCACGGACCGCAATTACTATGCGGCCAGCCTCACCAACCGTCCCGACGTCACCGATTTCCTCACCAACCCGTTCCGCAGCGACTTCCTGACGGACCTGACGACGGTCACCAACCAGTATTTCGTCAGCGACAGCTGGAAGATCCTGGACGCGTTGACGATCGCCGGCGGGTTCAAGGGGACGCGCGTCGCCAATGGCATCACGACGACGTTCGGCACGCCGTTCATCAACGGCAGGATCGCCGCGAAAGACTGGTTCCAGCCGCAGGTCGGCGCGACCTACAAGCTCGGCCGCCAGGAGTTCTTCGCCAATTATGCCGAGAACATGCGCGCCTATATCAGCTCGTTCCGCGGCCCGTTCGGTACGACGCAAGTCGGCTTCGAGGCGATCCGCGACACGCTGAAGCCCGAGACCTCGCGCACGATCGAGGGCGGTTGGCGGTTCGACCTCGGCAAGCTTCGCGGCGTGATCGCGGGCTACGACGTCAAGTTCAAGAACCGCCTGCTCGCGGCGTTCAGTGGCGCGAACATCCTGGGGAACCCGAGCATTCTCCAGAACGTCGGTAGCGTGACGAGCCGCGGCGTGGAGATCGGCGCGACCTATCAGGTCGCCCGCCCGCTCGCGCTGATAGCGTCCTATTCGTACAATGACAGCACGTACGACGACGACACCGTCAACGGCACCGCCTTCGTCGCGACCAGGGGCATCCGCACCGTCGACACGCCAGCGCACCTTGCCAAGGGCGAGATCAATTATGACGACGGCACGGTCTTCGGTAACGTCGCGGGCGCCTTCACCTCGCGGCGCAACGTCACCTACACCGGCGACGTGACGGTCAAGGGATACACGCTGTTCGATGCGGCGATCGGCTATCGCTTCCCGGTGACGAGTGCGCTCGCCGGCGTCGAGATCCAGGTCAACGCAGTGAACCTGACCGACCAGAAATACATCGCCGCGCTGGGATCGGGCCAGTTCTTCAATAGCGCGTCGTCGCTCAACAACACGATGCAGGCGGGGTCGCCGCGCCAGGTATTCGGGACGATCCGCCGCCGCTTTTGACGCGCAGGCACGCGCACCACGGGACCGAGTCGCAAATGCCACTTGCGTTCGGTCCCGCCCGATCCTCGGCTCGAGACACAAAAAAAGGGCGGCCCCGCAGGACCGCCCTTTCGTCTCGGCAGGGTCCGCGGCGTTACGCCGGCACCTTGTCCTTGTTGTAGATCGCGGCCGCAGCGCGGAGGATGTCGAGGATCTTCTCCTGCGCCTTGGGCTCGTCGAGCTCTTCCATCGCCGCCAGTTCGCGCGCGAGCCGGCTGGTCGCGCCTTCGAAGATCTGGCGCTCGGAATAGCTCTGCTCGGGCTGGTCGTCGGCACGGAACAGGTCGCGGACCACTTCGGCGATCGACACCAGGTCGCCCGAATTGATCTTCGCCTCATATTCCTGCGCACGGCGCGACCACATGGTGCGCTTGACCTTGGGCTTGCCCTTGAGCGTGTCCATCGCCTCGCGCATCGTCTTGTCGGACGACAGCTTGCGCATGCCGACGCTTTCGGCCTTGTTGGTCGGGACACGGAGCGTCATGCGCTCCTTCTCGAACCGCAGGACGTAGAGTTCCAGTGTCATGCCGGCGATTTCCGAGCGCTGGAGCTCGATCACACGGCCGACCCCGTGCTTTGGATAAACGACGAAATCACCGACATCGAAGGACAGTGCCTTGGCAGCCATTTGGGGCCTTTCCGGATCAGGCCTCCACGCGACGCCTCGACGAAGGACTCGTCGCTGCTGCATCGGGGGGAGGGATAGGTCTAACTCACGCCAGGCGCACGACTATCGTCATCACGCCCGTCACGGACGTGAGTAGCAGCTTTGCAACAAAATTACCAGCCGCACATGGGCCCCACGTGGCAGCCGGCTTGACCTATCCGGGATTGATCAGTCGCCCGCGCCGGGTTCGGGCGAGAAAAACTTGTCGAACTTGCCCTCGACGCCCTTCATCGCATCCGCGTCCGGCGGCGTCTGGTTGTCGTTGCGCGTGACGTTGGGCCATTGCGCCGAGAAGGTCGTGTTCAACTCGAGCCACTGCTCCAGCCCGCTCTCGGTGTCGGGCAGGATCGCCTCGGCGGGGCATTCGGGCTCGCACACGCCGCAGTCGATGCACTCGCTGGGATTGATCACCAGCATGTTCTCGCCCTCGTAGAAGCAGTCGACGGGGCACACTTCCACGCAGTCCATGTACTTGCAGCGGATGCAGGCATCGGTGACGACGTAGGTCATTGCAGAACTCCTGGGCCGGATTCCTTTCCGGCGACGAACGCGCCAGCGACTATGCGCGCAGGTCGGTCGCGTCAATCATAGCAAGCCTTCTGCGAGACGTTATCAGGGTTTGCCGGTCACGATTCCCCCCGCCCAAGCCACGCCGTCATCCTGACGGAAGTCAGGATCCAGAGTTACGAGACGCCGTCCTTTGGTATCCTGGGTCCTGACTTTCGTCAGGATGACGGGGGTGCTGTTGCGACGTCACCCGCTTCGACGATCGCGTATGTCGGAAATTCAGCTCACTCGGAAGCCGGATCGCGCACCGTCCCAACAGGCGTGCTGCCGGCAATCAGATCCTGATAGCATCCGTGCGCCTCGGGCGCGGGCCCACGCCGCACCGGCAACGCTTCGACCCGGATCACCCGGACCTGATCATCCGCCGCAAACGTCAGCACGTTGCCGACCCGCACCGGGCAATGCGCGCGGTCGATCGGGCGGCCGTCGATGCGGAGGCGCCCCTTCTCGGCGATCGCCTGCGCGGCGCTGCGCGTCTTGGCGAGCCGCACGAACCACAGGAACCGATCGATCCGCATCGCGCCTTCAACCATGGCGAACCAGTGCGGCAAGCCCGGCAAAGGCATTCTGCCGCGACGGATCGACCGGCGTCGGCAGCGCGGGGCGCGCAGGCGGACGACCACGCCATACCCAGCGCGGCGCATCGCCTGCCAGCGCCTTGAATCCGAGTTCGACCATCAACCGCTCCAACGCCGCAGGATCGACACCGATCGAGGTGGCCAGCGCGGGGTCGGGCGCAAACGGCGTACGCCCCTGCCGCGAGTCGTGCGCGGCCCGTGCGATGCGCTCGATCAGATCGACGCGAACCGCCTGAAGCCCGAGCGGGCGGAACCCGGCCTCCAGCACCGCACCCTCGCTGCCACGCGCCAGCACCGTGGCGCCATCGCGCGGGGCGGTGATCGTCGCACCGCGCACCGCCGCGAGGATACGCCGCCAGCGCGCCGACTCGGGCTTGAGCAACCGCGCATCGAACAGGTCGAGCGCGCCGACCGTGATGCCGATCTTGCGCAACCGCTTGCGCTCCTCGGGATCGATCGCGTCGAGCGCGAGCCGCATCGGTAGCCGCGGCAGGATCCCGCCGGCGTCCTCGATCGCACTGGCGACCGCGCGCAACGCCGGCGTGGCGTTCGGATCGCGACTCAGTTCGGCGAGGTGGACCAGCACCGTAATCCGCCGCTTGAGCATCGCGCCGAGCCAGAGCGACAGCCGCGCCTCGATCCGATCGCGCGCCGCCTTGTCGAGACAGTCGAGCGCGCGGTCGAGGATCAGCTTGGGCCGCGCGAACGACGGCCCTGCACCAAGCTTGGCGACCGGGTGCCCCGCCCAGATGATCTGCGCGGCATCGTCGAGCGCGATGTCGCCATCCGCCGCATCGACCAGCGACTGCCCGCGCCGCGACCGCTCGCCGGTCAGCCGCTTTTCCGCCGCCGCGAGCAACAACCTTTTGTCGCTCGCCCGTGCATCCGCCGCCACCGTAAACCGGAACCCGTCGAGACGGCCGATCGGATGATCCTCGACCATCACCTCGCCCTCGGGGCCGATCACCACCGGCAGCGCGCCGGCATCGGCACCGATCTGGCGCATCAGCGCGGTCGTGCGCTTGTCGACGAACCGCTGCGTCAGGCTCGCATGCAGCGCGTCCGACAGCCGCTCCTCCAGCGCCGTCGTCCGCGCCGCCCACAAGGTCGGCTCGGCCAGCCAGTCGGCGCGCTGTGCGATATACGCCCAGATCCGCGTCGCCGCGATCCGCCCGGCGATCACCGGCACGTCCCCTGCCACGGTATCGAGCCGCGCGATCTCGTCCGCGAACCACTGGTGCGGGATATGCCCCCGCCCCTCGCTCAGATGCCCGAACACCCGCGATACGAACCGCGCATGCGGATCGAGCCCGACTTTCCGGAAATCGGGCAAGCCGCACGCCGCCCACAATCGCGCGACCATCGCCGGATGCCGCGTCCGCTCGCGCACCCACCCCTCTTCAGCCAGCCGCTTCAACACGCCCAGATCGAGCGCCTGAGGCGCGGCGCGCAGCACACCGGCTGGGGGCCGCGCCTCAAGGCTCGCGACCAGCGCATCGATGCTGGAGAAATCCGGCTCGCCCTGCCGCCAATAGAGATTTTCGAGCCGCGGAAACCGGTGCTCCTCGATCGCCAGCACTTCCTCGGGCAGGAACGCGCCGGGGCCGTCGTCCGACAGCGCACCGAACGTGCCGTCGCGCTGATGCCGGCCCGCGCGCCCTGCGATCTGGGCCATCTCCGCCACCGTCAGCCGACGCTGGCGCTTGCCGTCGAACTTGTTGAGGCTGGCGAACGCGACATGCGCGACGTCCATGTTGAGCCCCATGCCGATCGCGTCGGTGGCGACCAGATAGTCGACCTCGCCCGCCTGGAACATCGCGACCTGCGCGTTACGCGTCCGCGGCGACAGCGCGCCCATCACCACGGCCGCACCGCCCCGCAGGCGCCGCAACATCTCGGCGACCGCGTAGACTTCCTCCGCTGAGAAGGCGACGATCGCCGAGCGCTTGGGCAACCGGCTGATCTTCTTCGCGCCCGCATAGGTCAGCGTCGAGAAGCGCGGCCGATTGACGATCTCCGCGCCGGGAACGAGCTTCTTGATCATCGGCCGCAGCGCTTCGGAGCCGAGGATCATGGTCTCCTCCCGCCCCCGCGCGCGCATCAGGCGATCGGTAAAGACATGCCCGCGCTCGGGATCCGCCCCCAGTTGCGTCTCGTCCAGCCCGACGAACGCGACGTCGCGATCGGGCATCGACTCGGCGGTACACAGGAACCAGCGTGCGTCGGCCGGTACGATCTTCTCTTCGCCGGTGACCAATGCGACCCGGTTCGCGCCCTTGATCGCGACCACGCGGTCATAGACCTCGCGCGCGAGCAGACGCAGCGGAAAGCCGATCATGCCACTGGAATGCGCGCACATCCGCTCGATCGCGAGGTGCGTCTTGCCCGTGTTGGTCGGGCCGAGAACCGCGGTCACGCCAGCGGAGACATCGTCGCTCATGGCCGACAACATCGGGGGTAAAGCGGGCGTGTGCAATGACCTGTGCGGAATTGCGGGGTTTAGGTGAGGCGAATTGCCTCTCCCTCCCTTAATTGCTGAACCCGGGAACAGAAGACGCGTGCGCCGAAATCTGACACCATCCGGCGAAGGCCGAGCGGGTCTGTAGGATCAGGCGCCCGCAGCCGGAGCACGCCCCGTCGCCGCCAAGCCCCGCAAGCGCCCCGGTTAATTTGACTTTAGTAAGTCGTCGCCACAACCGTCGCTTGGCGCCGAGGACATGCCGGCGCACGAGGTTTTGGACGCGATTTCGGGGCGGGCACGCGTGTATTTGCAGAAGGATCAGGCGCTGGATCTGGCAGGCGGCGCCGCCCGAGGGTTTGGCCGTGCGCGCGATCGTCAGCACGATATCGTATCGAAACTTGCCGCGCCCCGGATCGACTGGGTTCCCGATCTCGGCGCACGGATCGGCAGTCGCGACTGGTGGCGCGGGCTCGCGACCTGCACGGCATTGTGCGCGGCGACCGTCACGCTCGCGCCGGGGTTCACGCCGCTGGTCGGCGCGGTGCCGTCGCCGCTCGCCGGCGCGGAGTGGGAGGAAATGCGGGCGCAGGGCATCGCGCCGCTCGGCCAGGGCGCGACCACCGGGCGGCGAATGGCGGCGAACGATCTCGTCGCGCCGCTCGCCAATGCCCCGGAAAGGCCGACGCTCGAACTCTCCGCGACACTTGGCCAGGGCGATGCGTTCGACCGGGCGCTGATCCGCGCGGGCGTCGGTCGGGGCGATGCGGAGGCCGCCGCCGCGTTGGTCGCGCAGTCGGTCGATCCGATAACCATCCCGGCCGGCACGCGGATCGCGCTGACGCTCGGACGCCGGCCGGACCGCACGGTCGCGCGGCCGCTGGAGCATCTGAATTTCCGCGCACGGTTCGATCTTGCGCTTTCGCTCGCGCGCGGTGCGGGCGGGCTGACCGTCAACCGCGCGCCGATCGCGGTCGATTCGACGCCGCTCCGTATCCAGGGCCTGGTCGGATCCAGCCTGTACCGATCCGCGCGCGCCGCCGGTGTGCCCGGAAAGGCGGTGGAGTCGTTCCTTAAGGCGATCTCGACGCGGCTTTCGATCGGCCGCGACGTGACCGCGGCGGACAGCTTCGACGTGATCGTCGAACGCGAGCGTGCCGCGACCGGCGAGACCAGGATCGGCGACCTGCTGTTCGCCGGGATCGACCAGGGCCGGCGCAAGGTTCAGCTCGTCCGGTTCGCTCCCGATGAGGCGAACGTCGACGCCGACGACGAATCGAGCCGCGGCGGATGGTTCGATGCGAACGGCCAGACCGAACGCCGCGCCGTCTCGGGCATGCCGGTGGCCGGCCGGATCACGTCGAACTACGGCATGCGCTACCATCCGTTGCTGGGCTTCACGCGGATGCACAAGGGGCTCGATATCGGCGCACCCTATGGCTCGCCGATCCATGCAATGACCGACGGGATCGTCACCTTCGCCGGCCGCACCGGCGGATACGGCAATTTCGTCAAACTGTTGCACGGTGGCGGGATGGCCAGCGGCTACGGCCATATGAGCCGGATCGCGGTATCGTCCGGCACCCGCGTCCAGCAGGGCCAGGTGATCGGCTATGTCGGCTCGACCGGCATGTCGACCGGCCCGCATCTGCACTGGGAGGTGTGGAAGAACGGTGCCGCGATCAACCCACGCGCGGTGTCGTTCGCCAGCGTCGCTATACTGTCCGGTGCGAAGCTGCGGGCGTTCAAGGCGAAGGTCGCCCAGTTGCTGGCCGTGAAGGTGGGCGGGTAGCGGATCGTTCCCCATGACGCGGTGACCCAGCCGCACCATGGGACGCTCGATATGAGACGGCCCCAACGCCGTAGCCATGCTGCCAGAAGCCGGTCTGCCTGCCCGACCTTCGACGCCGATCGCGCCATCGCGGACGACCGTAGGGGCAATGTCTCAGGCAGGGCAAACCGACGTGGCGACGGTAGCCCCGCGCCGCCGCTACTTCCCCTGTGCCCGCCAGCGCTGGATCGTACGGCCGATGATCTGGTCCTCGCCGCCGACGTCGCGCCACAGTTCGGAGAATAGCGGGTCACCCGAGGCGGGGCATTTCGCTTCCGCGAGGTCGTCGAAGCTCACGCGGATCGGAATCGTGACGCCCTCCCCGCAGATGATGCATTCGCGATTCCGCAATGCGGGAATCGAATCGAGAAATCCTCGCGCGCCTTCCGGCATCGCCGCGCGGACGAAGGCCTGGTCGCGGTCGTTGTTGAGGCGCATGGCGATTATCGTGCCGCATTGCGACAGCACACCCTCGGCCAGATCCGACGGGCGTTGCGTGATGAGGCCCAGCGACACGCCGTATTTGCGGCCCTCCTTGGCGATCCGGCCCAGGATGCGACCGACCGAACTGTTCGCTTCCGTGCCCGCCGGAATGTAGCGATGCGCCTCCTCGCAGACGAGCAGGATGGGCCGCTGCGGTTCGTTGCGCGACCAGATCGCGAAGTCGAACGTCATCCGCGCGAGCACCGCGACCACCACCGCGGTGATATCCGACGGTACGCCGGAGACGTCGATGATGGAGATCGGCTTGCCGTCGCCGGGCAGGCGGAAGATGCGCGCGAGGAAGCTCGCCATCGTGTCGGCGACGAGCATGCCGGAGAACATGAACCCGTAGCGCGGATCGGCCTTGATCTCGTCAATCTTGGACTTGAGCCGCAGATAGGGCGCGGTGTCGCCGGCGCGGTCCATCTTGCCCATCTCGGCGCTGATGATCGTGGTCAGGTCGCTCAGCATATACGGGATCGGCGCGTCGACGGTCAGCTTGGCGATCTCTTGCCCGAGGCGGCTTTTCGCCTTCGCCGCGAGCAGGCATTTGGCGAGGATGTCGGCATCGAACTGGCGCGCGGAGCCGCTGCTGGTGAGAAAGACCTCGCAATGCTCCTCGAAGTTCATCAGCCAATAGGGCATCTGCAAATTCGAGACGTCGTAGATCGCGCCGTTCGCCTTGAACGCGGCGGCATATTCGCCGTGCGGATCGATCATCACGATATGCCCCTGCGGTGCGAGCTCGCAGATGCGGTGCAGGATCAGCGCGGCGCTGGTCGATTTGCCGGTACCGGTCGATCCGACGAGCGCGAAATGCTTGCCGAGCATCGCGTCGACGTACAACGCCGCGGGGATGTCGGTCGTCGGATAGACCGTACCGATCGTGATGTTCGCACGGTCGTCGGCGGCATAGACCTGTTGCAGGTCCGCCGTGGTGATCGGGAACACCTCGCAACCGGGCATCGGATAGCGCGTGACGCCGCGGCGGAATCGATAGAGCCGGCCGGTCAGCTTGTCCTCGTCGCCTTCGCCGAGATAGTCGATCTCCGCCGCCACGCAGGTGCCGGCGGCATCCTCCAGTTTCAACGAGCGGACATTGGCGACCAGCCATGTCGCGCCGACGCGCATCTTGATCTGGCTGCCGACCTGTCCGGCGGCTGCGACGACGCGGTCGGGATCGTCCTGCAGCACCGCGATCGCGGCACGATCGAGCAGGATGCGGCTGCTCGATCCGGCGATCGCGAAGACGACGCCGATGGGTGCGGCCGCGGCGCTCGCACTCGCGACCCCGCTCGTCAGGGGTGCCGCGCGCAGGAACGCGCCAGGTCCCGGCATGTCGCTCATTGCCGCAAAGTCTCCAGTCATGTCCGACCGACCCTGCCGCGATAATTGTAAATATCCGATGACGACAGCATTGATCTCGCTGAGAAAATCGCTGCGAGAGTGTAGTTACGCACGCATCGCGTGCTTTGGAGGCGCGCTAGACCCTGCGCGCGATCCAGCCTGCCGCCCAACCCAGGAACACCGACAGCGCGACCGCGACCAGCCCGTAGATCACCGAAGACCGATCCGCGGCGCGCGCGACGAAGCGCTCGAACCCCGATTTGCGGATGTCGATGTCGCGTACTGCGGCGGCCAGCACGCGTCCGTCGCGGATCAGGAACGTCTCCGCGGTGAACCGGCCGACGGGCACGCGGGCGGGTATGGACACGCGCGCGCGGTAGAGCACGCCGTCGGTGATCTCGACTGCGCGCGGCGCCTCGTAATACAGGCCGGCCCGGCGCTTGAGGTCGACGAGTCCCTTCTGGAAGCGGTCCTGTATCGGCGCTGGTGCGCTCGACGCTGGCGACAATTGCAAGCTGTCGAGGCCAAGTTCGTAGATCGCGCGCGTCCGATCGTCGACGAGACGGTCGATCGGCTTGGACGAGGCGATCGCGTAGAAGCTGGGGGCGGAGCGGTATCGCAGGCGTGCGGCGTTGACCCAGATGCCGGCGACCTTCTCCTTTTCGCGCATCAGGATCGACTGGGTCGGCCCCTTGACGACGACGACGACGTCGGTGGGCTGCTCACCCGTCGGCAAGCGGCCGCCGGGATAGAGGATCGCACCGAACAGCAGCAGCTCGGCGCCAGTGAAGCTGTAGGCGATCTCGATATTGCGCTGCGACACATCGGGGACGAGCACGGGCTTGGCCTGCGCCATCAGCAACGGCGCCAGCACCAGAAGCGGCCATGGCTTCATGCTCGCCGGCTCACGACAACGCGACCGAGAAGATTTCCTCGGGCCGCCAGACGAGTCCGAGCAGGATCCTCGCGCCGACGAGCAGCACCATGACGGCGAGCCCGAGACGCAGATATTCGGGCCGGAATTTGGTCGCGAACCGGGCGCCGACCTGAGCGCCCACGACCGAGCCCAGCAGGAGCAGCGCGGCCAGCACGATATCGACCGCCTTGGTGGTGGTCGCGTGGACCATCGTCGCGACCGCGGTCACGAACAGGGTCTGGAACAACGAGGTACCGACCACCACCGATGTCGCCATGCCAAGCAGGTAGATCATCGCCGGAACGAGGATGAAGCCGCCACCGATACCGAGCAATATCGTCAGAATGCCGGTGAAGAACCCGAGCAACAATGGAGCGAGCGGCGAGATGTACAGTCCGGAGGCGTAGAAGCGGGTGCGGAGCGGGAGCGCGGCGACGAGCGGGTGATGGCGACGCTTGCGCGCCTTGGGCGGGCGTCCGGTGCGGGCACGGCCGATCGTGCCGATCGATTCCTTGGCCATCAGGCCGCCGATCGAGCCGAGCATGATCACATAGACGATCGCGATCACCGTATCGATCTGGCCACTTTGCTGGAGCAGGCGGAACAACCAGGCGCCAAAAAACGACCCGAGGATACCGCCAGCGACGAGAACGCCACCCATCTTCGTATCGACGCCCTTGCGCCGGAAATGCGCGAACACGCCCGATACGCTGGCTCCGGTCACCTGACTTGCGGACGAAGCGGCGGCAACGGTCGGTGGAATGCCATAGACGATGAGCAGCGGGGTCGTCAGGAACCCGCCGCCGACGCCGAACATGCCCGACAGCAGCCCGACCCCCCCGCCCAGCAGGATGATGACAAGCGCGTTGACCGACAGGTTGGCGACGGGAAGGTATAGATCCACGCGGGCAGCGTTACACCGGATTACGCGGGCGGGGCTAGGCTCGACCTCTCAGAAGTCGCTACCGATCGACAGGGCGGGACCGGAGCCCGGGCGCGCGCCGCCGGCGATGCGTTCACGCCAGTCGAGCGTCAGGCGGATGGTCTTGCGCGAGACGGGCAGCGCGCCGACGATCGAAGGTCCGATGTCGAGACGCTCGGCGTCGCGTTGCGCGCTTCCCCATACGCCGACGCCGACATCGACCTGTGCCCCCGCGAACGTCCCGAGCGGATGCGTGAGTCGTGCGGAGGCATCGACGAAGCCTTCGATCCCGTCTCGCCCGATCGCGCCGGCCTGGCCATACGCTTCCAGACGCAGACCCGGTGCGACGTCCGCCGGACCATAGCCCGCAATCACCCCGACCGTCGGTCCGCCACGTCCGCCATCGAGGGCGAAGCGTTGCTCGGCGACGAGGCGGATCGGTAAGCGCGTCGGTTTCCATTCAATGCCGAACGCCGCCTCCCGTCCGACACCCTCAAGCGGCGTGGCAACGCGCGCGACCACCGCGAACCGGCGATGGCGGCCAAGCGCATAGGCGAGTCGCAAACCGCCTTGCGATGCGCCGAGTTGTCCGCCCGACACCGTTCCAGCTGGACCACCGCGCGCGAGCAGCCATGCGCTGGCGCTGAGTCGCCCCGGTGCTTTGGCGGCCAACGGCAGCGTTACCGGCAAGGGGCTGGCAAACATGTGAGGCGCGGCGGGGAACAGCACATCGGGACGAGCGCGCGCCACCAAGGGTGGCGGCTTGATCGTTGGTGTCTGCCATCGTCGCGGCTCGACGAAGACCGGCTGTGCGAGGGCATCATATGCCACGGTCGCCAGCCGAGGCGGCACGCGTGATCGCCGAAGCACCGCGGCGGCGACTTTGGGCACGAGCACGTCGATAACCCGCGGGATCATGGCCGACGACGGACGTACCGCGACCTCCGGTAATAGGAACGCCACGCGAATCATGACCCATCCCCCCAACGCCAATGCGAGAAACCGCAGCGGGCGGCCGACACTCATCGTGCCACGGCGGCGAGGCCCGGATCGGTGGCAGTTGCGGTGACGGCATCTTCGGGCGCCAGGTTGGGAAACTCGTGGCGCGTCTTGTCCCAAACCGGCGGCGCCCCTCGCAGCATGCCGATATAGACGAGCACCGCGCGTGGTGCGGCGATCAACGCGATGAGATTGCCGACCAGGAACCGCGGTAGCGCCCAGAATGCCTCGCGCACGCCGTAACTGCGCGCCGTGAACAGCATCCGCATGATCAATCGCCACGCCAGCAACGCGCCATTGGCGACAAGCAGCCAGAACGCGATCGGGTATGCGCCGTTCGCGTAGGGTGACGTCACGCCGACCTGGATGTGCAGTACCAAAGACGCCAGCCAGATCGGCACTGCGAGATAGCCCACCGCGAGAATCACGACCGCAAGCGGCGCACGTCGATCGCGCATCCGCATCCAGTGGTCGGCGATCGCGCGGGGCCGCCCCCAGCCGGTACGGTCCCAGCCGGCGAGTGCGATCCCTGTCATCCAGCGCGTCTTCTGGCGCACCGAGTCGCCGAGCGTCCCCGGGAAATAGGCGCGCACGGCAACGACGCTCCCCCTGTCGTCCACCGCGACGCGCGCGAAAATGCCGCGTGCGCCGAGTTCGGCCAGCCTCAGGCCCAGCTCGTAATCCTCGGTCAGGCTGGTCGCATCGAACGGATCGCCGCCCCGCGCCTGCGCGATCAGCGCAAGCACGGCTGGTGCGATGGCACAGCCGGTGCCCGCAAGCGGCATTGCGGCGCCCAATGCGGTCCGGACGACGATCTGCTTGGCGTGCGATTCGGCGAATTCGTCGGCATAATGCCCCGACACCAGTCGCGCACCGCGGTGCACCAGCGGCAGGACGGGAAGCTGGATCACGTCATACTGCTCGATCAGGCTGTCGAAGACCTGCAATTCCTGCGCATGCACGACGTCTTCGGCATCATGGATCACGACAGCCTTGGTCGGCCGATCCCCCCCGCCCCCTTCCCGCAGATCGTCGCGGCACAACGCCTGCCACAGGGTGTTGAGGCAGTCGGCCTTGGTCGTCGGCCCGTCGCGGGGCCCGATCACCAGCCTGATGCGCGCATCGCGTTCGGCGACCGCGGCGATCGCATCGATCGTCCCCCGGTCGTTCGGATAGGCGCCGACATAGATGCGGTAATGGTCATGCACGTAGCGATCGAGCGCGGTCGTCAGCATCCCGCCGATCACCGCCACTTCGTCCCACGCCGCGACGAACACCGCGATCCGTCCGGCAATGCGCGGTGATGGCAGGGTCGCGAGGGTCAAGCGCGCCCGGCCGCCAGCCCTGATCCGCTGACCGATATAGACCAGGTCGACCAGCAGATCGTCGACCCCCCCAAGGAACAGCCCGACGCCTGCAAACAGCAGCATTTCACGCGCGGACGCGTCGATGATCCACAGCGACTCGCCCAAGCCACACCCCCTAACATAGGGTACCGCAGGTTGCCGCCGCAGCGGACATAGTCGCATCGAGAACGGATGTTTGCCTTTTTCGCAAAATTACAGCCGGAACGAGAACCATCGCGTCGAACGCGCGTTACGACGATGATCCCTTTCCCCCCTTTCGGGATCGGCGCCGATGATGCCCGGCCCGGCCGCACCGCTGCGTAGCTTGCGGTGCGGCCTAACCGAGCTCCGGCGATCTCGTCACACCGATATGCTAGGGTCGATTGCGGCCGCCACCGGTGTTGCTGCCGCTACCCGCGCCGCCACCGGCGCCCGCCGCGCCGACCGTTCCGATGTTGCCGAACAGATCCTGGAAGAAGCCGCGTTCGCGACCGAGAGTCGGCGTCTTCTTGCCATAGGGTGCGATCGACGCGACCTGATCGAGGCCGCCGCGACGGATCGCGGTGACGGTGCCCTTCTGGTCGAAGCTGATCTGCAGCGTGATCTGTGCGTTCGGGCGCGGATTGCGGAATGCGAGGTTCCGGCTGTCGCGCGCGAGGTAATACCAGTCGCCCTGGTCGAACTGACCTGCGAGTGTCGGCTTGCCGAGCGTCTGCAGCACCGACTGGCGGTTGTCGACGCCCGGCTGGACCGAGTTGACGAGGTCGGTGTCGACCACATAGCCCTGGTGCGAGCGCAACTGGGTGCAGCCCCCACTGGCCAATGCGGCGACCGCAAGTGCTGCGGCGAGACCCGTACGGGCGGAAAACACGCTCATATAAACTCCCAACCGGGGCACGCGAAAACACGTGACGGGTCCCACGCGATTGCATCGGCCGCCGATCGCCTCGATATGCGAGGATGCGCGGGCAAACAAGCCGAAGCGCGGCTTCGTGTTGAGGACGATAGATTTTGAGCTGGTTGGGAAGACTGCTCGGCGAAAAGCCCGACGAGGCGCTGCCGCTGTATAACGCCGTCGTCGGCAGGGCCCGCGCGGAACATTGGTACCGCGAGGGCGCGGTGCCGGACACGGTCGACGGAAGGTTCGACATGATCGCGACGTTGCTCGCGATCGTGATGCTGCGACTCGAGACGGAGCCCGCTGGCGGCGAACCCGCGGCGCGGCTCGCCGAACGCTTCGTCGACGACATGGACGGGCAGCTCCGTGAAATCGGAATCGGCGACATCATCGTCGGCAAGCATATCGGCAAGATGATGAGCATGCTCGGTGGGCGCCTCGGCGCGTACCGCGATGGTCTGGCGGCGGGCGACATCGCGCCGGCTCTGGTGCGCAACCTGTACCGGGGTGCGGCGCCGGACGAGGCCGCGCTTTCCCATGTCCGCGAATCGGTGATGGCGTTCCATCATGGACTTGCCGCGAGGCCGCTACCGAATTTGTTATCTGGAGAATTACCGTGAAGCCCGAGTTCAGCCGCCTCGAACGCCTCGACACGATCGGCGAGCGCGAGCGGATCGTCGAGATCGCCGCGACCGGGGATGAGCGCGCGGCGCTGGCGAAGCGGTTCGCACTGCTCTCGATCACGCGACTCGACGCACGGCTCGGGATCAAGCGCACAGACAGCGGCATCGTCGTGAAGGGGCGCGTGACCGGCGCGGCAGTGCAGGCGTGTTCGGTGACCGACGAACCGCTGGATACGCACATCGACGAGCCGGTCGCGCTGCTGTTCGTCAAGCAGCTTGTCGCCGAGGGCGATGAGGTCGAACTGTCCGACGATGCGCTCGACATGGTCGCGATCGAGGGGGGTACGATCGATCTGGGCGAGGCGGCGGCGGATACGCTGGCGCTTGCGATCGATCCGTTTCCCCGCGGGCCGAACGCCGCGGCGGCGCTGGCGGCGGCGGGCGTGATCAGCGAGGACGAGTTCCGCCCGGCGAATGCATTTTCGGATTTGAAGGCGAGGATGGCGGGGAAGAGCTGAGTTTCAGCTTCGGAAGGGTGTGAACGCACCCCGTCCGCGCACATTCGCCTCCCCGGCGAAGGCCGGGGTCCAGGTGGAAAGGACGCAGTAACGGCGGACTGCCCTTCATTAGCAACGTCCCCCACCTGGGCCCCGGCCTTCGCCGGGGAGGGGATGTTGATGGGTTCCCACCTTCGCGGGGAAACAGGTTAGTCCGCGTCGGGACCTAGCGTCGGGTCGAGATCGCGGGGGCGGATGAATCGGGTCAAGCGGGCGGTGCCGGTGGCGATGTCCGCCCAGTCGGCCGTGTCGAACTGGAGTTCGGCGATGCTGGCGGTCGGGTATTTGTCCTCGACCGCGTCGCGTAAGGGGTCCGCGCCGTCCGCGACCAGCATTAGCACCAGATCCTCCAACCCGGGATTATGCCCAACCAGCAACGCGCTCTCGGCGTCGCCCGGAAATCCGTGCACCACGTCGAGCAGCGTCGCCGCCGACGCGAGATACACCCGCCGGTCCAGCGTCGGCGCGATCGTCCGGCCATAGCCCGATTCGATCTGCTCCAGCGTCTCCGACACGCGCACCGCGGGCGAGGCGATCGCATGATCGAACGTAAGTCCCAGCGTCCGCATGTGGCGGCCGACCATCGCGGCGGCGCGCTTGCCCTTGGCGTTCAGCGGGCGATCGAAATCCCGCGCGACCGGATCGTCCCAGCCGGACTTGGCGTGGCGCAACAGCGTCAACGTCTTCATGGCAATCCTCAAGCCGGTTCGCGGCTTTCATGCCCTACCGGAGCCCTTGAGGAAAGCCGGCTCGCGACTCGGGCCACCGCTTCCTCGAGCGTGACGCGCGCGATCGGCACGCCCGGCGGGAACGCGGCGAGCAGGCGTGAGGGCATCGCCGCCGACAGCATCACGAACACGCCCGAATCGTCGGCACGGCGGATCAGCCGGCCAAACGCCTGCGCCAGCCGCGCGCGGACGATTCGGTCGTCATAGGCCGAGCCGCCGCCCGCAAGACGGCGCGCGGCGTGAAGCACCGACGGCTTTGCCCAGGGCACGCCCTCCATCACCACGAGTCGCAGCGATTCGCCGGGGACGTCGACGCCGTCGCGCAGCGCATCGGTGCCGAGCAGCGACGCGCCCGGATCGTCGCGGAAGATGTCGACCAGCGTGCCGGTATCGATCGGATCGACGTGCTGCGCGTGGAGCGGCAGGCCTTCGCGCGCGAGGCGATCGGCGATTCGGCCGTGCACGCCGCGCAGCCGCCGGATCGCGGTGAACAGCCCGAGCGTGCCGCCACGGCTGGCGACGATCAACTGCGCATAGGCGTTGGCGAGCGCGCCGATATCGCCGCGTTTTACGTCGGTGACGATCAGCACTTCGGCCTGGCGGGTATAGTCGAACGGGCTCTTCGCCTCGAACCGCGCGGCGGGGCGGAGAAGGTGCGGCGCGCCGCTGCGCGCTTCGGCGACGTCCCAGTCGCCGCCGCCGGTGAGCGTCGCGGAGGTGACGAGCGCGCCGTGGGCGGGTTTCAGGACGATCTCGGCGAAGGGCCGCGTCGGGTCGAGCCAGTGGCGGTGGAGGCCGATGTCGAACTCGCGGCCCTCGATCCGGTCGACCGCGAGCCAGTCGACGAAATCGCCGTCGACCGGTCCGCCGACCCGCGCGAGCAGCGACAGCCACGCCGCCACCGTCTCCGCGCGCCAGCCGATCGAGGCGATCGCGCCCTCGACTCGCGCTCGGGCGGGGCCGTCCATCCAGTCGGGCGCTTCAGCGAGCACCGCTTCGAGACGACGGCCGAGCGTCACGAGCGGGCGGACGAGCGCGTCGAGCGCGGCGGCGGCGGGTGCCGCGGCCTCGATCAGCGTCGCGTCGGGTTCGGCGAGTTCGGTTTCGAGACCATAGCCCGCATCGCCGGGCTGCTCGGCGCGCGCGTAGGTGAGGCCGCGGACGGCGGCGAGCAGCGTCTCGATCGGGCCGAACGGCGCGCCTTCGCCGAGGCGTTGCAGCCAGCCGTCGGACGCCAGCGCGCCCGCCGCGGTGACCGCGTCGCTGATCGCCCTTGCCCCCTGTTCGTCGTAGCTGGCGAGATCGGACAGGCGCGCGGCGAGGCCTCGCCTGCGGCCGCGACCGCTCGATTCGGGGCCGAGGATCCAGCGGCGCAGTTCGATCGTCTCGGCGCCGGTCAGCGCGGTGGCGAACATCGAATCGGCCGCGTCGAAGATGTGGTGGCCCTCGTCGAACACGTAGCGCGTCGGCCGGGTCGCCAGTTCGCGGCCGCGCGCGGCGTTGACCATCACCAGCGCGTGGTTGGCGATGACGATATCGGCGTCGGACGAGGCGCGCGCGGCGCGCTCGATGAAGCATTTCCTGTAGTGCGGGCAGCCCGCATACACGCATTCGCCGCGTCGGTCGGTCAGCGCGGTCGAGCCGTTGCGGCGGAACAGGGTGGGTAGCCAGCCCGGCAGGTCGCCGCCGACCATGTCGCCGTCCGCGCTATAGGCGGCCCAGCGCGCGACGAGATGCGCGAGGATCGCCGCACGGCCCGCGAATCCGCCCTGCAGCGCATCCTCTAAGTTGAGCAGGCACAGGTAATTCTCGCGGCCCTTGCGCGTGACGACCTTGGCCTTGCGGATCGCAGCGTCGGGATAGAGCCGCGCGGTTTCCTGCCCCAACTGGCGTTGCAGCGTCTTCGTGTAGGTCGAGATCCACACCGCGCCGCCCGCCTTCTCCGCCCACAGCGACGCGGGCGCGAGATAGCCGAGCGTCTTGCCGATCCCGGTGCCCGCCTCGGCGAGGACGAGGTTGGGCGTGTCGCGCATCGCGCGCGGCGCGAAGGCGGCGGTCGCGGCGCCGGCATAGGCACGCTGGCCGGGGCGTTCCTCCGCGCCGTGCCCGGTAAGGTCGACGAGGCGCGCTTCGGCATCGCCGGGCTCGATCGTGACGGTACGCGGGGCGGGGCGCGGCGCATGCTCCTCCCATTCGGGCAGCACCGAGAACAACCAGCGTTCGTTGACCGTGGGCTTTTTCAGCCGCTCGGCGACGACCGGTGCCCAGGGCCAGCGCAGGCGAAACAGCGATTGCGCGGAGGTCCACGCGCCTTCGCGCTCCGGCCAGTCGCCGTCGGTGATCGCCAGCATCGCTTCGGCCGCGTGGAGGAGGAACGGCGCGACCTCGGCATCCTCGCACGGCACGTCCAGCCCGGTGACGCGCGCGATCCCCTTGGGCGTCGGCACGGCGAACTGCCCAGGCCGCAGGAACGCGTAGAGTTCGAGCAGGTCGAGCCCAGACAGGTCGGGATATCCCAGTCGCTGCCCGACGAGCGGCGCGTTGAGCATGATGACCGGCGTATCGGCCGCGATCCGAATCGCCTCGCCGCGCCCGATCGGACGGGCACCGTCCGCGTTCGCGATCCAAATACCGGCGTGGCTGGCGTGGAGGGCGGGATAGCGAAGCACCGGGCGACCTTGCTGCAACGAGAACGAAAGGGCAACCTGTTGTGGCGCTGCGGTGCTCCAACCATGGCGGCACGATCGTACCCCGCCAGAGCGAGGATTATCGGGAATCGGGGTGCGGATCCGCCGTTACGCAACCGGTACGGTGCCCGCGCGTTGCGCCCCTATCGATACCAAGCTTTATCTACATCAACAGGGACGATCATCATGCGGAAGTTTCTCATGGCGCTGAGCGCGCTCTCGCTCGCAATTCCTGCCGCCGCCGTGTTGCCGACGGGCAAGGCCGAAGCCCGCTCGAAGCGCGAGTATCGCGGCCATGATCGTCGCTACCGTGCAAAGCGTTGCCGCCATTCGAGCGGCACGACCGGCCTGGTCGCGGGCGGCGTCGGCGGTGCGGTGCTCGGCAACGCGGTCGGCGGCGGCCTGCTCGGCACGCTGGCCGGTGGTGCAGCGGGCGCGCTCGGCGGCCGCGCGGTCGACAGGACGATCACCGCGAAGGATCGCTGCCGCTAAGACCCATGCGGCGGTGTGGGGGTGACGGACAGCAGCGCACGCGCTAGTCGCGATGCACTATGACCGATGACCTTCGCACCGCCGCCCTTGAGTCCAAAGCCTGGCCTTATGAGGAGGCGCGCAAACTCCTCAAGCGGTATCCGCAGGGCAAGTCGGGTGCGCCGGTGCTGTTCGAGACGGGCTATGGCCCATCGGGCCTGCCGCATATCGGCACGTTCAACGAGGTTTTGCGCACGACGATGGTGCGCAACGCCTTCCACGCGCTGAGCGACACACCGACGCGACTGATCGCGTTCTCGGACGACATGGACGGCCTGCGCAAGGTGCCCGACAACGTCCCCAATGGCGACATGCTGCGCGAGCATCTCGGCAAGCCGCTGACGCAGATTCCCGATCCGTTCGGTACGCATTCGAGCTTTGCCGCGCACAACAACGCGATCCTGCGCGAATTCCTCGATCGCTACGGCTTCGACTATGAATTCGCGTCGTCGACCGAATATTACACCGGCGGACGTTTCGACGAGGCGCTCAAGGGCGTCCTCCGTCACTTCCAGGGTATCCAGGACGTGATGCTGCCGACGCTGCGGGCCGAACGCCGGGCGACCTATTCGCCCGTGCTGCCGATCTCGCCGACCAGCGGCATCGTGCTGCAGGTGCCGATCGAGGTGATCGACGCCGAAGCGGGCTTGATAGCGTTCGAGGATGAGGGCCAACGGATCGAGCAGAGCGTGCTGGGCGGCAAGGCCAAGCTCCAGTGGAAGGTCGACTGGGCGATGCGCTGGGTCGCGCTCGGCGTCGATTACGAGATGGCAGGCAAGGACCTGATCGACTCGGTCACGCAGTCGTCGAAGATCGCGCGTGTGCTCGGCGGCCGCCCGCCCGAGGGCTTCAACTACGAGATGTTCCTCGACGAGAATGGCGAGAAGATCTCGAAGTCGAAGGGCAATGGGCTCAGCCTCGAGCAGTGGCTGACCTATGGACCCGAGGAGTCGCTGGCGTTCTACGCCTACCGCGAGCCCAAGAAGGCGAAGTCGCTGCACATGGGCGTGATCCCGCGCGCGGTCGACGAATATTGGCAGTTCCGCGGCAATTATGCAGGCCAGGATCTGAAGCAGAAGCTCGGCAACCCGGTCCACCATATCCATGACGGCAAGCTCCCCGACGGCGAATTGCCGGTGACGTTCGGCCTGTTGCTCAATCTCGTCGGGGTGATGGGCGATGCGAGCAAGGAGCAGGTCTGGGGCTATCTCGCCAACTATGTGCCGGACGCGTCGGCGGCGAAATATCCCGAGCTCGACCGGCTGATCGGCTATGCGTTGGCTTATAGCCGCGATTTCGTCGCGCCGACGCTGAAACGCCGCGCGCCCGAGGGTGTCGAGGTCGCGGCGCTCGAGCGGCTCGACGCCGAGCTCGCCGCGCTGCCGGCCGATGCGGGGGCGGAGGATATCCAGAACATCGTCTACGAGATCGGCAAGACCGGCGGGTTCGAGACTCTGCGCGACTGGTTCAAGGCGCTGTACGAGACGTTGCTCGGCTCCGAGCAGGGCCCGCGGATGGGGAGCTTCATCGCGCTGTACGGCGTGGCGAACTCGCGGAAACTGATCGCGGAGGCGTTGGCGCGATAGGGGTACCTTCGCCCAATTGCAGACGCTCGCTTCAAAGCGCATTCTGTAGTGATGAAGCTGCTGCTCTTAATCCCGTCGTTGGCATTGAGCGCGTGTTCGCAATCCGCCGACACGTTCCACGTCTATGACCGACAACATCGAGTGCGTTCTGCGAACGTAGACGTTTGTGGTCGCGTGACTAGGCTCCACCGAGTGGGAAGCCAGCTATTTGGGATTGTGCCGATCTCCTGCGAGGGAGATGGAAAGGTTCACCTGCTTCTGGACAATGGGCGCAAGATCGATTGCCTAATCGGATATGTAACCAGCCTGCCGCAAACGTGGAGATATCAGATCGTGGCGGAAAAATGCGGGCCTCTGCTAAGTCAGTGATGTCTGCTTTCCACCATTCCAGACATTCCTTGGCGCGCCGAACTGCGGCATGCGTGCCTATCGGTTCGCGGACCTGCAGAGTGATCCGTCGGTTCTGTCATCATGACGCGTGCGCAGGGGAAACGAGAGATGCGGTTGTTCTTCGACGAGGCGCAGCGGACTCATGCGCCGGCGCGCGAGCTGCATAATGGGGCGTTCACCGCTTATGCCGAGACGCCTGTGCGGATCGATTCGATCCTGCACGCGCTTGGCCCGGTCGAGGCGCCAGAGGATCGTGGCGAGGCGCCGATCCTCGCGGTGCATTCGGCGGCCTATGTCGCGTTTCTCAAGGATGCCGCGCGGTTGTGGCGCGAGGCGGGGCGCGAGGGTGACGCGATCCCGTACGCGTTTCCGGTCCGGGGACGCCGGCCGCTCGACCTCACCCGGATCGACGCGCTGATCGGCGCGCACAGCTTCGACGCGACCACGCCGATCACGGCCGAGACCTGGGCCGCGTCCTATGGCAGCGCGCAATCCGCGCTTGCCGCGACGCATGCGGTGCTGGGTGGCGACCGCGCCGCGTTCGCGCTGTGTCGGCCGCCGGGGCACCATGCGGGAGCGGATTATTTCGGGGGGTACTGCCACCTCAACACCGCCGCGATCGCTGCGCAGGCCGCACGCGATGCCGGCATCGCGCGCGTTGCGATCCTCGATATCGACTATCACCACGGCAACGGCACGCAGGATATCTTCTACGCCCGCGGCGACGTGTTCTACGCGTCGGTCCACGCCGATCCCAAGACCGACTATCCGTTCTACTGGGGCCATGCCGACGAAACCGGCGAGGGCGACGGGCTCGGCACGACGCTGAACCTGCCCCTCCCCCACGGCACGCAGATCGACGCCTTTCGCGCCGCGCAGACCGCGGCGCTCGACGCGATCGACGCGTTCGACCCCGGCCTGCTCGTCGTCAGCTTCGGCGCGGACACGTGGGAAGGCGATCCGATCTCGCATTTCGCGCTGACCACGCCGGACTATGCGGTGTTCGCCGCCGACATCGCGGCACGCGGACGGCCGACCGTCATCGTGATGGAGGGCGGATATGCGGTCGACGCGCTCGGCCATAACGTCGCGAGTTTCCTGAGTGGGTTCTGAGACGCCGATTGCTCTGGGCACGCGTGCATACCGCCGGCTGACGCTGGCGATGCTGTTCGCGGGGTTTTCCACCTTCTCGCTGCTCTATTCGGTGCAGCCGCTGCTGCCGCTGTTCGCCGCGCAGTACCGGCTGACCGCGGAGGCGGCGTCGCTCGCGGTGTCGCTGGCGACCGGGCCCCTGGCGATCGGCATCCTGTTCGCCGGGTTCGTTTCGGACCGCGTCGGCCGGCGCCCGCTGATGATCGCCGCGATGTTCGCGGCGGGCGCGCTGACCTTGTCGGCGGCGGTCGTGCCGGGGTGGAGCGGGTTGCTCGTGCTGCGCTTCCTAACCGGCGTCGCGCTCGCGGGCGTGCCGGCGGTGGCGATGGCCTATGTCGCGGAGGAGGTCGATGCGGGCGCAGTCGGCGCGGCGATGGGGCTGTATATCGCCGGCAGCGCCCTTGGCGGGATGGCCGGGCGGCTGGTCGTCAGCGTCGTCGCCGATCTCGAAGGCTGGCGGTGGGCGTTGGCCGCCGTCGGGATCGCGGGGCTGGCGATGGCCGAGGCATTCCGCCGGCTTGCGCCGCCGTCGCGCAACTTCACGCCCAGCGTAGGCCGGCCGGGTGCGTTGCTGCGCAGTGCCGGGTCGCTGTTCACCGACCGCGCGATGCCGTTGCTGTATCTCGAGGCGTTCCTGCTGATGGGCGTGTTCGTCACGATCTATAACTATGCGGGCTTCAGGTTGATGAGCCCACCTTATGGCCTGAGCCAGGCCGCGGTAGGCGGCGTGTTCCTGCTGTACGTGCTGGGATCGGTGAGTTCGGCAAAGTTCGGCACGCTGGCAGGACGGCTCGGGCGGCGGAAGGTCTTCTGGATCCCGGTCGTATTGCTGATCACCGGCGTCGCGCTGACCGCAATGACGCCGTTGGCGCTGGTGATCGCAGGGATAGCGGTCGTGACGATCGGCTTCTTCGGCGCGCATTCGATCGCGAGTGCCTGGGTCGGGCGACGCGCCCAAGGTGCGCGCGGACAGGCGGCGGCGTTCTATCTGTTCTTCTATTATATGGGGTCGAGCGTGCTGGGATCGGCCGGCGGGTTTGCCTGGACGCATGCCGGGTGGCCCGGCGTAACGGCATTCTGCCTGTTGCTGGGTATGGCGGCGCTGGCGATCGGACTGGTGCTGCGCACGGTGCCGCCGCTGGTGGTCGAGCCCCCCGTGCCGCAGCGGATGCCGGATCCGTGAGACAAGGCTGTCAGTTGGTCGATGTTCCCCCGCAGTGCAGCCACATACCCGTCATTCCCGCGGAGGCGGGAACCCATATTGGCTGGCTTCACAATAGGATCGCACACTATTGAGGATATGGGTCCCCGCCTGCGCGGGGATGACGACAGGGTATATGTTAGGAACCCGCGTCACCGCGACGCCACGTCGATCGCATCGACTGGCGGCAGACCGGCCATTCCCTTGGCGACCGCCTCGACCCGCTCCATGACGCGGAGGACGTTGCCGCCCGACAGCTTCGTCAGGTCGCCATCGCTCCACCCGCGCCGCGCCAGTTCGGCGAACAGCAGCGGATAGCCGTCGACGCCTTTCAGACCGATCGGCCCGGTCCCCTGGATCCCGTCGAAATCGCCCCCGATCCCGACATGGTCGCGGCCTGCGATCTTGGCGATATGCTCGACATGGTCTGCCACCGTCGCGGCGGTGACCGGAGGTTCAGGATGCGCGGCGTCCCACGCCACCAGCGGCGCGGGCGATTTGGCGCCATAGACGTTGGCCGGCACGCCGATGGATTTTGCATAGGCGGAGCGTCCGATGTCCCAGGCGCGCCACGCGGCTGACAGGAATGATGGGTAGAAGTTCACCATCACCACGCCGCCGTTCGCGCCGATCGCGCGGAGCAGGTCGTCGGGGATGTTGCGCGGCGCGTCGGCGATCGCGCGCGCGCTGGAGTGCGAGGCGATCACCGGCGCCTTGGTCATCGCCAGCGCGGCGGCCATCGTCGCGTCCGAGACGTGGCTGACGTCGACGATCATGCCGATCCGGTTCATCTCGGCGACCACCTGCCGCCCGAAATCGCTGAGCCCGTTGGCGCGCGGCGCATCGGTCGAACTGTCCGCCCAGTTCAGGCTCTTGCCGTGCGTCAGCGTCATATAGGCGACGCCGAGCGCGCGGTACTGACGCAGGACGGAGAGTCGACCGTCGATCTGGTGCCCGCCCTCGACCCCGATTAGCGAGGCGATCCGCCCGGCCTTCTCGATCCGGCGAATGTCGACCGCGGTGGTGGCGAGCTCGAACGTCGCCGGGTTCGCCGCGACGAAGCGGCGGACGATATCAATCTCCTCCAGCGTCATCTCGACCGCGCGCGGCGCGTCCGCGGGGATATAGACCGACCAGAACTGGCCGCCGACATAGCCTTTGCGCAGACGGGGGATGTCGGTCTGGAGCGGGTTCGGCAGATGGGCGGTATCGACCGAGAGATTGACCGCCTCGACCTTCGCATCGTGCAGGTCGCGGATTTCCCAGGCAAGGTCGTTATGGCCGTCGATCACCGGGCTACGCGCCAGCACGCGTTCGACCCGGCGTGACATTTCCGGATCCGGGGCAGCGTCGGGGCTCGCCTGCGCGGCCAACAGCAGGAATGCGGCGATCATGTCTTGGTCCCCAATAGCGTCCGTTTCATCCTGAAGGAGGTGTTCGCGTGCGACAAGCCGGGTAAGGCGCTCGCCGAACGCAGGCGGAGGGTTGGACTTGGATACGGGACAGCCCGAACCGGCGCGCGAGGCGGAGCGACGCCTGTCCACCGCGATCGCGATCGCGCGGCTGATCGGGATCATGGGGATCGTCTATGTCCACGCCTGGACCGGGCGGACTGCGGAAGAGCTGTCGGCGGTGGCGTTTAGCGGCCAGGCGGTTTTCCGCACCGCGTTGGGCGAGATATTCGGGCGTAGCGCCGTACCTTTGCTCGGCATGATCTCGGGCTGGCTGGTCGTCTCGGCCGCGACGCGGCAGCGCTACGGTGCGTTCCTGCGCGGCAAGGCGCGGACGATCCTGCTGCCGATGCTGCTGTGGAACGCGATCGCGATCCTGCTGGTCGGGACGGCGGCGACGTTTGGCGACCTGAAGGCGCCGACGCCATCGAGCATCGGCTGGACGCTGAACGAACTCGTACCGCTGGCGCACGCCAACGACATCAACGTGCAGATGCCGTTCTTGCGCGACCTGTTCGTCTGCATGATTCTTGCCCCGCTGCTGGTGCGCGCATCGACTGCGTGGCTGGCGCTGGTCGCGTCGATCGTGGTCGTCTGGAGCGTGTCCGGCGTGCACGTGCCGCTGTTGTTACGGCCGCAGATCCTGCTGTTCTTCACCGCCGGGATCGCCGCGCGCCGGTTTGGCGTGGCGGAGCGGGTGGCACGGTGGCCGGTCGCCTTGTGCGCTGTGCCGTTCGTCGTGCTTGTCGCGCCGCGACTCTGGACTGCGCTGTTGGGAAACATGTTCTTCGATTCGCATCCGCAGGGGATGGCGGCGTTCGACATCGCCTTTCGGTTGACCTCCGCGGTGCTGTTCTGGCGGGTGGCCTGGGCGCTGGCGGGGAGTCGCGTCGCGGATCGGTTGCGCGGGATCGAGCGCTACGGATTTCTCGCATTCTGCGATCATCTGGTGTTGTTGTGGCTGTTCGGGCCGGTGATCGGTCTGGCGACCGGCGCGATGGGCGCGGCGCTCTATCCGGCGTATCTGCTGGTCCAGCCGTTGCTGGTGCTCGCCGTTACGATCGTTCTGGGACGCGCGTTGATCGCGGTTTCACCGACCGCCGCGCGGGTACTGAGCGGGGGACGGCTCGGGCGGTAGAAGGTTCGATCAGTCGCCGCGCGACGGCGGTCCGCGCTGGTTCACCCATGACTGGTTGCGGACGACGGTCGAGCGGACCGGCCGCCCCGCCGCATCGTGCCAGGGGCGATAGCGAAAGCGCAGTTCGATCAGGCGGCAGGTGGTCGCGTCGAGCACGGCATTGCCGCTGGAGCGTGCGATCAGGCAGTGCGTCACGCTGCCGTCGGTCTCGACCGTGTAGCGCACGCCGACGATGCCGCCCGCGCCAATCACCGCCTCGGCATCGGGGAAGTCCCTGGTCTTGAAGCGCCCCTGCAAGAGGCGTGGCGGGGTTTCGGCGCCACCGTCGCCGTCGCCGTCCCCTGATCGGCCGCTGCCGGTGCCGTTTCCCTCGCCGCCCGCGCCGGTGCCGGGTCCGGGAATCGGTGCGGCGCCGGTGGTGGCGTCGCTGCCGAGGCCGGGTTTGCGTGCGACGACGACGGGTGGCGGTGGGACGACCGGAGGGATGATCGGCGTGGGGACGACGAGTTCGGTGGCCTTCGAGCGGAGGTTCGCCGGGGACGCCGCGCCTTCGGGGCGGTGGCGTCTTGTCGGGCGGGGGATGATCTTTTCGGGCGGCGGTGGCGGTGGTGTAGGGCCGACTGCGAAGGTCTTGAGGGCATCGGGGATTGCTGGCGGGATGGTGACGCCGAGACCGAAGATGAGCGCGTAGCCGATAGCGGCACTCAGTAGCGCGGCACTGGCGGCGGATACCAGGCGGTCGCGCGGGTTCTGTTGGGCGCGGTACATGCCGGGTAATTGGGGAGGTGGGCGGTGGACGGCAACGGGGTGGCGGCAGCGTTCGCTAGCAAGAGCGTGGCTCCTCTACCCACTAGCGGGCGCTGAGGAGCCTTTGGATGAGCCGCTTAGTATTTCGAAGGGGCCGGGATTTTAAAGGACCACCCCGGCGGAGGCCGGGGCCCAATTGGTGAGCCGCTAGTGATGACACGCAACGATCATCAATGCCGTTTCCCACTTGGACCCCGGCCTGCGCCGGGGGGGGGGGGAAGGGTTAGGTAGGCGCTGGTTTGCGAACGTGCAGGATGGTTCGCATCTGCAAACCCTGGCGCATGCTCGATACGAGAACGGGCGGCGCGACCGAGGTCACACCGCCCGTTCCTGGCGCGCGCCGCGGGAGTAAATCCCGCGTCGTCGGTCGGCGCTGGAGCGCCGCCGGCCGGGCTTGCTGTTGCGCTCGGCTTCGCCTTGCGCAGCGGCGTTCGCCTACAGCTTCGCCGTCAACTCCGGCACGATCTTGAACAGATCGCCGACCAGGCCGATGTCCGCGACCTGGAAGATCGGCGCGTCCTCGTCCTTGTTGATCGCGATGATGACCTTCGAGTCCTTCATGCCGGCGAGATGCTGGATCGCGCCCGAGATGCCGATCGCGACATACACTTCCGGGGCGACGATCTTGCCGGTCTGGCCGACCTGATAGTCGTTCGGCGCGTAGCCCGCGTCGACCGCAGCGCGCGAGGCGCCGACGCCGGCACCCAGCTTGTCCGCGAGCGGATCGATCGTCGCGTGGAACTGGTCGCTCGAGGCCAGCGCGCGGCCGCCCGAGACGATGATCTTCGCGCTGGTCAGCTCGGGACGCTCGTTCTTGGCGATCTCCGAGCCGGCGAAGGTCGACAGACCCTTGTCGCCGGTCGAGGCGACCGCTTCGATCTCGCCCGAACCACCCTTGGTCGCAGCCTTGGCAAAGGCCGTGCCGCGCACCGTGATGACCTTCTTGGCATCCGACGACTGCACCGTCGCGATCGCGTTGCCCGCATAGATCGGGCGCGTGAACGTGTCCTCGCTCTCGACCGACAGGATGTCGCTGATCTGCATGACGTCGAGCAATGCGGCGACGCGCGGCGCGATGTTCTTGCCGTGCGTGGTCGACGGCGCGAGGAACGCGTCGTGATGGCCCATCAGCTCGACGATCAGCGGCGCGACGTTTTCCGCCAGCGCATGTGCGAACGCGGCGTCGTCGGCGACATGCACCTTGCCGACGCCGGCGATCTTCGCGGCCTCGGCCGCGACGCCGTCGACGCCCTGGCCGGCGACCAGCAGATGGACTTCACCGAGCTGGCTTGCCGCCGTGACGGCAGACAGCGTGGCATCCTTGACGGCCGTGCCGTCATGTTCGACCCAGACGAGCGTCTTCACTTGGCGACTCCCATTTCCTTGAGCTTGCCGACCAGCGCGTCGACATCGGCGACCTTGATCCCGGCCGAGCGCTTGGCGGGCTCGACGACCTTCAGCGTGGTCAGGCGCGGCGTCACGTCGACGCCGAAATCGGCCGGCGTCTTTTGCGCCATCGGCTTCGACTTGGCCTTCATGATGTTCGGCAACGAGGCATAGCGCGGCTCGTTCAGGCGAAGATCGGTGGTGATGATCGCGGGGAGCTTCAGCGTGTCCGTCTCGGCACCGCCATCGACTTCGCGGGTCACATGAACCGAACCGTCGGCGATCTCGACCTTCGACGCGAACGTGCCCTGGCCCCAGTTAAGGATGCCGGCGAGCATCTGCCCGGTCTGGTTGTTGTCGTCGTCGATCGCCTGCTTGCCGAGGATCACCATGTCGGGCTTCTCCTCCTCGACGATCTTGGCGAGGATCTTGGCGACGCCGAGCGGCTCGACCTTGGTCTCGCTGACGACGAGGATCGCGCGGTCGGCACCCATCGCGAGCGCGGTGCGGAGCGTTTCCTGGCTCTTCTGCTCGCCGATCGAGACGACGACGATCTCCGTCACGCCCTTGTCCTTCAAGCGGATCGCTTCCTCGACCGCGATCTCGTCGAACGGGTTCATGCTCATCTTGACGTTCGCCAGATCGACGCCCGTTCCGTCCGCCTTCACGCGAGGCTTCACGTTGTAGTCAAGCACGCGCTTGACCGGTACCAGCACCTTCATCGGGATTCCTTCCAAGGTGGATATGTTCGTTTCGCCCGCCGGTTGCCCGGCGGCGTTGACCGGTCAGATGGCGGTTTCGAGCCGTTTTCGCAAGTGCGGTACGGAAACATCGCTATGCCGTAGCGTCACGACGACGACCTCACCGGACGAGATGCGGTACCAACGAAAAAGGGCCCGGACGTTTCCGTCCGAGCCCCGTTTTTCGCAGAATCAGTATGCGAAGCGAAGCGCGTTACGCCGCGACCTTCTGCACCTCTGCGACGATCTTCTTGGCTGCATCGCCGAGGTCGTTCGCGGGAACGATCGCCAGGCCGGAGTTCGCTAGGATCTCCTTGCCCTTCTCGACATTGGTGCCCTCGAGACGGACGACGAGCGGCACCGACAGGTTCACTTCCTTCGCCGCGGCGACGATGCCGTCGGCGATGATGTCGCACTTCATGATGCCGCCGAAGATGTTGACGAGTATGCCCTTCACGTTCGGATCCGCGAGGATGATCTTGAACGCCGCCGTCACCTTCTCCTTGTTGGCGCCGCCGCCGACGTCGAGGAAGTTGGCGGGGAACATGCCGTTGAGCTTGATGATGTCCATCGTCGCCATCGCGAGACCGGCGCCGTTGACCATGCAGCCGATGTCGCCGTCGAGCTTGATATAGGCAAGGTCGTACTTCGACGCCTCGAGCTCGGCGGGATCTTCCTCGGTCTCGTCGCGAAGCTGGAGCAGGTCCTTGTGGCGAAACAGCGCGTTGCCGTCGAACGCGACCTTCGCGTCGAGCACCATCAGCTTGCCGTCCTTGGTCACGGCGAGCGGGTTGATCTCGATCTGCTCGGCATCGGTGCCCATGAACGCGTCATACAGCTTCGACGCGGTGCTGGCCGCCTGCTTGGCGAGATCGCCGGTCAGTTCGAGCGCGGCTGCAACCGCGCGGCCGTGATGCGGCATGAAGCCGGTCGCCTGGTCGATGTCGATCGACTGGATCTTCTCGGGGGTGTCGTGCGCGACCGCCTCGATGTCCATGCCGCCCTCGGTCGAGGCCACCATCATCACCCGGCCGGTGGTGCGGTTGAGCGTCAGCGCGAGGTAGAATTCCTTCTCGATGTCGACGCCGTCGGTGACGTACAGGCGGTTGACCTGCTTGCCGGCATCACCCGTCTGGATCGTGACGAGCGTGTTGCCGAGCATGTCGGTCGCCGCCGCGCGAACCTCGTCCTCGGTCTTGGCGAGGCGGACGCCGCCCTTGGCATCGGGGCCGAGCTCGACGAACTTGCCCTTGCCGCGGCCGCCGGCGTGGATCTGCGCCTTGACGACATAGAGCGGTCCGGGAAGCTTCTTCGAGGCCTCGACGGCCTCCTCGACGGTCAGCGCCGCGAAACCGGCGGGGACGGGGACGCCGAACTTGGCCAGCAGTTCCTTGGCCTGGTATTCATGGATGTTCATCGGGAAGGCTCCACGCAATTTTTAGGAAACTCGGGAATTGGGTTGGCGTAAAGCACAGGGCGGGCTGCAAATCCACCCTTAAGGCATTTGCACTTGCGTCTCGTTCTCATTAGCGGAGCATCTCGACTGAATCGGTACGATTTTTCCTTGAGACAATTCGCCTTTTGCCGTGGCGTCTCCCCGCTCCTATACGCGGCCTATGGCGATCTGGCTTGGCCTCTTCCTGTTTCTCTGTGCCGTGATCGGCATGGCGGCGTTTGCCTATGCCGTGCACCGGCGGTCGACGCTCGGCTTCGGCTGGGTCCTGCATGATAGCCACCGCCGCGCGCGCCACTGTAATCGGGAATGGGACCTGTACGCGGCGATCTTTGCGGTGCCGTCGTTCACGATGCTCCTCGCTGCGCCGGTCCGGCGGCGTGTCGTCACATCTCAAGCTGCCGAATCGTAAGACGTTTGGAAATTAGTAACCACTTGGGGAGCAGTATTCCGGACATGACACAGCCGGTCCCCATCCCCCCCGCCGAGCCGCAAGGCCAGGAGCTCCGTCAGGCGCTGCGCAAGGCCGTCAAGATGCGTGCACATCTGCGCGACCGGGGCCAGACGCGATTCGAGATCGAGGTGACGGATTTGTCGCTCTCGGGCTTTCGTGCGGAGACGAGCTTCACGTTGTGGCCGGGGACGGTGGTTTGGTTGACCCTGCCGGGGTTGGCTGCGCTCGAAGCGGTGGTCGCGTGGCGCGACAAGTTCAAATACGGTTGCGCGTTCGCCAAACCGCTGCATCCCGCGGTGTTCGAGCATATCGTGGCGCTGAGCCAGCGATAGGCGGCCGCGTTCTCCTGCGAACGCGGGAGCCCAGGGTTATTCAGCCCGACCTTTAGTTACCCTGGATTCCTGCGTTCGCAGGAAAACAGTCCGTGCCGGGCACTCTCCCTTACGCGGCATCGGCGCGGGTGCGGCCGCGCCGGCGCCCTTCAGTCGAACAGACTCGACACGCTCGTCTCGTCCGCGATCCGCTTGATCGCCTCGCCCAGCAGCGGCGCGATCTGCAGATGGCGAATTTTGCCGTGCGCGTCCTTGATGACCTCATGATTGCCGATCGAGTCGGTGATCACCAGTTCGCGCAACTCGGAGCCTTCGACTCGCGCCACCGCGCCCCCCGACAGCACGCCGTGCGTGACATAGGCGACGACGCCCTCGGCCCCCGCCTCCATCAGCGCGGCCGCCGCATTGCACAGCGTGCCCGCGGAATCGACGATGTCGTCGATCAGGATGCAGAAGCGCCCCTCGACCTCGCCGATGATGTTCATGACTTCCGACTCGCCTGCGCGCTCGCGACGCTTGTCGACGATCGCGAGCGGGGCGTTGTCGAGTCGCTTGGCGAGCACGCGCGCGCGGACCACGCCGCCGACGTCGGGCGACACGACCATCAGGTTCTTGCCCTTGAACCGCGCGATGATGTCCGCCGACATGACCGGCGCCGCGTAGAGATTGTCCGTCGGGATATCGAAGAAACCCTGGATCTGGCCGGCATGCAGGTCGACCGACAACACGCGGTTCGCGCCCGCGACGGTGATCAGGTTGGCGACCAGCTTGGCCGAGATCGGCGTACGCGGGCCCGGTTTCCGATCCTGCCGCGCATAGCCCATATACGGGATCACTGCGGTGATGCGCCGCGCCGACGCACGCTTGAGCGCGTCGATCATGATCAGCAATTCCATGAGGTTGTCGTTGGCAGGATAGCCGGTCGACTGGATCACGAACACGTCCTCGCCGCGGACGTTCTCGTTGATCTCGACGAAGACCTCCTCGTCCGCAAAGCGCCGAACGCTGACGTCGGTCAGCGGAATCTCGAGATAGGCGGAGATTTCCTGCGCCAGCGGCAGGTTCGAATTGCCGGTCATCAGTTTCATGAAGCTATTTCCCGCTCGATATTCCGCACCCCTTAGGCGCACGAATCGTGTCGTGAAAGGGTTGCGTGGAATGGTTTGCCCGGGCGCGCACGGCTACGTACAGCGGCCGGATGACCGTAATCACCCGTTTCGCCCCCTCGCCCACCGGCCGGCTGCACGTCGGCAACATCCGCACCGCGCTCCACAATTGGATGTTCGCGCGGGCGAACGGGGGCACGTTCGTGCTCCGGATCGACGATACCGATCCCGAGCGCAGCGAAGAGCGCTTTGTCGATGCGATCCGCGCCGATCTCGACTGGCTCGGGATGACTCCTGACCTGGAGGAACGGCAGTCGGCGCGGTTCGCGCTGTACGAGGCGCGGTTCGCGGCGCTGGTCGCGAGCGGGCACGTCTATCCGGCGTACGAGACGACGCAGGAACTCGACCTGAAGCGCAAGATCCAGGCTGGGCGCGGGTTGCCGCCGATCTACGACCGCGCGGCGCTGGCGCTCGACGACGCGGCACGCGCCAAGCTGGAGGCGGACGGCGTGCAGCCGCATTGGCGGTTCAAGCTCGATCACGACTCGGCGATCGCCTGGGACGACCTGATCCGCGGCGCGGCGCATTTCGAGGCGAAGACGATGAGCGATCCGGTGATCCGACGCGCCGACGGATCGTGGCTGTACATGCTGCCATCGGCGATCGACGATGCCGAGATGGGCGTGACGCATGTGGTGCGCGGCGAGGACCATGTGTCGAACACCGCGCTCCAGTTGCAGATGTTCGCAGCACTCGGCGTCGCGCCGCCGCGGTTCGCGCATGAGGCCCTGCTGACGGGGGCGGAGGGGAAGCTGTCCAAGCGGCTTGGGTCGCTCGGCGTCGATCATTTCCGTGAGGTCGGGATCGAGCCGCAGGCGGTGCGCGCGCTGCTGGCGCGTATCGGCACGAGCGATCCGGTCGAGCCGATCGCCGACGCCGCGCCGTTGATCGCCGGGTTCGACTTTGCGCGGTTCGGGCGCGCGCCGGCGCGATTCGACGAGGCGGAACTGGCGGCGCTGAACGCGCGGATCCTGCATGCGCTCCCGTTCGAGGCGGTGACCGAGCGCTTGCCCGCGGGCATGACTGTAGCGGCGTGGGAGGCGGTGCGGCCGAACCTCGTCACGCTGGCCGATGCGGCGGATTGGTGGCGCGTGATCGAGGGGCCGGTCGCCGTAGAGGGCGAGGTCGAGGTCGACTATCTCGACCAGGCGCTGGCGGCAGCCGAGTCGATCGACTGGTCGAGCGATCCCTGGCACGCGTTGACGGCGCGGTTGAAGGCGGAGACGGGGCGCAAGGGCAAGGCATTGTTCCTGCCGTTGCGGCGCGCGCTGACCGGGCGCGATCATGGGCCGGACATGGCCGCGCTGCTGCCGCTGATCGGGCGCGAGCGGGCCTTGGCGCGATTGGCGGCGCGCTGATCCCGCCCGCCCTAACGTCGGTCTGCCCCTTATGTTCTCCCGCGAAGGCGGGAGAACAAGGAGTGGCGGGCTGACGGTTGATCGGATCGCAACGGACCTATTCTCGCGGCAGTGGCAGGAGCGCCGCCCCCACCTCCAAACACCACCCCGGCGGAGGCCGGGGCCCAGCTGGAAAGGTCGCAGTAACGACGCGCGCCCTACGTTAGCGACGTCCCCCAACTGGGCCCCGGCCTTCGCCGGGGTGGTGGGTGTGTCCGATGGCGCGCTGCCAAACTGGTCGAATTGATGTGCAAAGCCGGTCTGCCGTTCCCAGTCGCTCGCGAACGCCTCCGGCGCCGATCGGGTAGCGGACGCGCCCCCCCAAAACCCTCTTGCCCCTGAAATGTAATGATGTACCATCCCCAACGGCGGTACCTATCTCGCCGCCATCCTCAAGGAGAAACAGGGGAGACGGAAAATGTACGCGGATCGACCAAACCGGACCGGCGGATTCAATCCCGGGAGTCTCGGAATCGCGCTAGCCGTAAATGGCGCTGTTATCGGCGCGTTGTTCTTTGCCGCCCCGCACGTCCTGCCGTTCGTGCCCGACAAGCCGCTCGTCACCTATGTGCCCTACACCCCACCGCCGCCGCCCGAGCCGGTTCCGCCCGCCGATCCGCTGATCCGTCAGCAACCGCGCCCCGCCCCGCGTCCCGACGCACCGATCCCGCAGGTCCCGACGCGCACGGATGCCCGCTTCGAGGTCGCCCCCGACCCGCTTCCCTATACGCCGCCGATCGAGGTCGAAGGCACCGGCACAGGCACCGTCGTGGTCGATCCGCCGAAAGCGGCACCCGTGTTCGTCCAGCCCGGGATCGACCCGCGCTATGCCGCCGTTTTTCAGCCGAGCTACCCATCCGAGGAACGCCGCGCCGAACGCGAAGGCCGCGTCGTCGTCCGCGTGTTCGTCGGCACCGACGGACGCGTGAAACAGGTCGAGCGGGTCAGCGCGACCACCGACGCCTTCTACCGCGCGACGCTGGACCGTGCGCTGTCAAAGTGGCGGTTCAAGCCCGCGACGCGCGACGGCGTCCCGGTCGAGGCGTGGCGATCGATCGCGCTGACGTTCGTGCTCCAGAACTAAAGCTGCCGAAACCAAAGCTTGCGGGTGCGGGGCTGGCCTAGCTGGCTCCGCCCCCCTATCTTGGTGCGCATGGGCTTTTTCAGTCGTTTCACGCCGATCGTCGCCTATCGCGACCTGCGGCTCTTCTTCAGCCAGCGCCGGCCGTACGAGCTCGTGTTTCTTGTCGCCGCGCTCGGCGTCACTAGCTTCCTGATCTACGCGTTCATGAAGGATTCGTACGTCGAGAAGGAATATCGCCCGAAGATCATCTATGTCGAGCAATGGCCCGCGGATCGTACCGATGCGCAGATCGTCGCGCAGCAGAAGATCGACGCGCCGGTAAAGGCCAAGGCGCTCGCCGAACAGAAGGCCCGGGAGGATGCGCAGCGTGCCTCGTTCAAGCGGCTGGACGACAAGCTCAAGGCGATGGGAATCTGACCGGGGGGGATCTGACCGACCAGCGCTGGCTCGGCGCCGCGCTTACGCTCGCCGAGCGTGGTCGTGGCAGGACGGCGCCCAATCCCAATGTCGGCTGCGTGATCGTACGCGACGGCCGCGTCGTCGGGCGCGGCTGGACGCAGCCGGGCGGTCGTCCGCATGCCGAAGCGATGGCGCTGGCCGAGGCTGGAACGAACGCGCGGGGCGCCACCGCCTATGTCACGCTCGAGCCCTGCGCGCACCGATCGACCCGCGGGCCAGCCTGTAGCGACCTGCTGATCGAGGCGGGCGTCGCACGAGTCGTCGCGGCGCTGGAAGATCCCGACGCCCGCACCGCCGGCCAGGGGTTCTCCCGGCTTCGGGAAGCAGGCCTCCTCGCGACATCCGGCATGCGTTCGGACGAGGCCCGCCGTTCGATGGCCGGGTTTCTCACGCGGCAGGCGCTCGGTCGTCCCCATGTCACGCTCAAGCTTGCGACATCGCTCGATGGCTGCATCGCGATAGCGGACGGGTCGAGTCGCTGGATCACCGGCCCGCAGGCCCGCGCGCACGCGCATCTCGAGCGGAGTCGACACGAAGCGATCCTCGTCGGGCGTGGCACATATGCGGCCGATGCACCGCGACTCGATGTGCGGCTGCCGGGTCTGGAAGATCGCGCGCCGAAACGCGTGCTTCTATCCTCGACCATACACGACATGCCCGGCTGGACCGTGATCGCCGCCCCGCACGCCATCGCCACGCTCCCCAATGTCGACCACATCCTGGTCGAAGGCGGCGCTGCCGTAGCGTCGGCGTTCCTCGCGGCCGATCTGGTCGACCGCCTCCTTCTCTACCGCGCACCGATTCTCATCGGCGGCGGCAAGCACGCACTGCGCGATATCGGCCTCACCGACCTGACCAAGGCGCATGATCGCTGGGCGATCGTCGATGCGCGGCAACTTGGCATGGACCGGCTCGAGGTCTACGAGCGCGAACGAAACGAGGGATAATGTTCACCGGAATCGTCACCGACATAGGCACCGTCACAACCGTGGAGTCGCAGGGCGACACCCGCGTCCTTGTCAGCACTGCCTATGATACCACCACCGTCGATCTCGGCGCGTCGATCTCCTGCTCGGGCGTCTGCCTGACCGTCGTGGATAAAGGCCCCAATTGGTTCGCGGTCGACGTCTCCGGCGAGACGGTCAGCCGCACGGCGAAGGACCAGTGGACCGAGGGCCGGAAATTCAATCTCGAACGCGCGATGAAGCTCGGCGACGAGCTTGGCGGCCACATCGTCACGGGCCATGTCGATGGGCTCGGCACCGTCGTCGCGCTTGCGGAGGAAGGCGGCTCGCACCGCGTCACGATCCGCGCAGGCGCCGATATCGCGCCGTTCATCGCGCCCAAAGGTTCGGTGACGATCGACGGCGTCTCGCTCACCGTGAACAGCGTCCGGGACAGTGAGGGAGAGGTCGAGTTCGGCCTCAACATCATCCCGCATACCTGGGCGGTCACCACGCTCGGAACGATCCAGATGGGGCAGTCGGTCAATATCGAGATCGACGTCCTTGCCCGCTACCTCCAAAGAATGGAGCATTACCGTGCCTCTGCCCGCTGAGCTTGCCCGTCTGAAGCATGGTTATCTCTCCAGCCCCGAAGAGATCATCGACGAGGCGCGCAACGGCCGGATGTTCATTCTGGTCGACGACGAGGACCGCGAGAACGAGGGCGACCTCGTCATCCCTGCGCAGATGGCGACGCCTGAGAAGATCAACTTCATGGCCAAATACGGTCGCGGCCTGATCTGCCTCGCGCTCACCAGGGATCGTACCGAAGAGCTCGGACTCGAGCTGATGAGCCGCAACAACGGCACGCGGCACGAAACCGCGTTCACCGTGTCGATCGAGGCGCTCGAGGGCGTCACCACGGGTATTTCCGCGGCAGATCGTGCGCGGACCATCGCGGTGGCGGTCGATGCGACCAAGGGCAAGCCGGACATTGTTACCCCCGGCCACGTCTTCCCGCTGGTCGCGCGCGACGGCGGCGTGCTGATCCGCGCCGGCCATACCGAGGCGGCGGTCGACGTCGCGCGGCTTGCCGGGCTCAACCCCTCGGGCGTGATCTGCGAGATCATGAACGAGGACGGCACGATGGCGCGGATGGACGATCTCGTCACCTTCGCGCAGTTCCACAACGTCAAGATCGGCACGATCCGCGACCTGATCGCGTATCGCCGCCGCTACGATCACCTCGTCGAGAAGCGTGCCGAGGCCAGCTTCACCTCGGAATGGGGTGGCGACTGGACCGCGCTGACGTTCTGGAACAAGGCAACCGGCACCGAGCAGGTCGCGCTGGTCAAGGGCAAGATCGACCCCGCCACGCCGACGCTCGTCCGCATGCACGCGCTGTCGCCGTTCGCGGATATCTTCGGTGAATCGGGCGATCGCGGCCGCATTCTGGCGCGTTCGATGCAGATGATCGCGGACGAGGGCGCCGGCGTGATCGTCGTCATCAACCGCCCGCGCAGCAACACCTTCACCTCGGCGGTCATGAAGAAGGCCGGTGCGGAGATCACGCCCGACATGGAGGAACTGCGCGACTATGGCGTCGGCGCGATGATCCTGACCGAGCTCGGCGTGCACGACATGGTGCTGATCACCAACACGCACCACACGCTGGTCGGGCTCGACGGCTATGGCCTGTCGATCGTCGGCGAGCGGCGGATCGCATCCCTGGATACCGAAGAAAGCGCAAACTGATGGCCCATCTCCTCATCGTCGAAGCCCGGTTCTACGATCACCTCAACGACCTGCTGGTCGAGGGCGCGAAGGCCGCGATCGAAGCCGCCGGCCACACGCACGAGACGATCACCGTGCCCGGCGCGCTCGAAGTCCCCGGCGCGATCGCGCTGGCGGCCGAGAGCGAGACGTTCGATGCATACGTCGCGCTGGGCGTCGTGATCCGCGGCGAGACCTATCATTTCGAGATCGTCGCAGGCGAGAGCGCACGCGGCATCATGCAGCTGACGATGGACGGCCTGCCGATCGGCAACGGCATACTGACCACCGAGAACGAGGCGCAGGCGCTCACACGTGCCAAGCCGACCGAAGGCGACAAGGGTGGTGGTGCAGCGAACGCGGCGCTGGCGATGCTGGCGCTCAAGGACCGCTTCCTCGCATGAGCGACGCGCGTGGGTGAGGTGATCAACCTGCGACTTGCGCGCAAGCAGCGCGCTCGGGCCGAGGCGTCGGTGCGGGCGGACCAGAACCGGCGCGTGTTCGGGCGGACAGCGGCGGAAAAGACGAGGGACGCGGCCGAGCACGCTCGGATCGACGCGACGCTCGACGGCGCTAGACTTGAGGGTCTCACACCCGACAAATCTGCGGAATAATCTCACCCTCACCCTTCCCACGGGAGGATGTCGCGGATCCCACCCCTCTCCATTGGGAGAGGACGCGATGGCAAAGCCGGCGATGGGCTAGAGTGAGGGCAAAGCTGAAATCCTCCCCCGCCAGGGGGAGGTGGCAGGCGTCAGCCTGACGGAGGGGGAGGTAAGCGATACCCTCCGTGCCGTGTCCGCCCCCTCCGTCGCCTACGGCGCCACCTCCCCCTGGCGGGGGAGGATCGTGAAGTCGGCGCGCTTGGATCGACGGCGTAGAAAACGCTCACGACCCCCGAACGCAAATCACCCCGCCCCTACAGGACTCCCCTCACCGCCCAGCCGCAGGAACGTCGCGCCCCCAGCGCCGTTATGCCCCCGTAACAAAGTGGCCATCATGATTTCGGATGCGAATGCGACGTTGCTCGCCAAGCTCGGCTTTGCCGCCCGCGGCATAGTCTACATCCTCGTCGGCTGGTTCGCGGTCGACGCGGCACTGCGCGGCGGGAAGATCGCCGACAATCAGGGCGCGATTGGGTCGATGGCGGACGAGCCGTTCGGCCCGTTCCTGCTCGCGATCGTCGCCGCAGGGCTGCTCGGCTACGCGATCTGGCGGCTGACCGAGGCCGCTGCCAATCCGGAGGGGATCGGTAGCGACATCAAGGGAAGCCTCAAACGCATCGGCCATGTCGTCAGCGGGATCGCCCACCTGATCCTCGCGTGGACCGCCGCCAAGCTCGCGATGAAATCCGGATCGCGCGATACCGCCGTCTCGCCCGGCGACGAGAGCGCCCGCGACTGGACCGCGTTGCTGCTCGACCAGCCCGCTGGCCGCGTTCTGGTCGGCGCGGTCGCGATCGGCATCCTCGTCGCGGGCTTCCAGCAGGCAAAGAAGGCGTGGCGCGGCGACTTCATCCACGATCTGCGCGGCGATGCCCCTGCCCCCGGCTATGTCTGCACGATGGGCCGGATCGGCTACAGCGCGCGCGCGCTCGTGTTTCTGATCGTCGCGGGGCTGTTCGGACTCGCCGCGTGGACCGCACATGCGAGCGACGCGGGCGGCGTGGCCGAGGCGCTGGAGCGACTGCAGTCGCAACCGGGTGGGAAGTGGCTCCTCGCGCTGACCGGGATCGGTCTGGCGCTGTTCGGCGCGTACAGCCTGATCGAGGCGCGCTTCCGGCGGCTCCATGTCAATCTTCCCGGAACCAGTTAACCGGACGACAGCATATCGTTAAGGCGCGGATGTTAACCGGCATCAATATGTATACGATCGCCTTCGACGTTCCGACCAAGACTCTCATCATCGTCACCGAAGGGTTCTGGTCGGTCGCGACGACCGCGGCGTTCTCCGCCGAACTGCTCGCACGGGGTACGGCGGCGCGGGTGTATCATGGGCGGTTCGTCGTGCTCGCCGACCTGCGCAAGGCGGCGATCCAGCCGCTGAAGGTCATCGATGCGCTCGAAGCGATGATGCCCAAGGCCCTGAAGGTGACGTCTGCGCCGATCGCCGCGGTGGTCGCGTCGCATTTGGCCAAGCTCCAGACCGAACGCTATCTGAAGGCCGAGAATTGCCGCACCTTCCTCGACATCGACGCGGCGAAGGCATGGCTGGCCGGGGATCGCATGCCGGCCTGAGCTGCCGTCAGCCTTCGCCGGCCGTTTCCAGCAGCGCCGCCTCGACCTCCTCGACGCTGATCCCGAACGCGCCTGCCAGTGCCGACATCGACGCGCCGCGATCCGCGAGAGTCCGTATCCGCTTCGAATCGACGATGGTCGTATAGCCGCGCGTATCGCGCTCCTTCTTCGTCTCCTCGCCACTGCGCGCGAGTGCACCCGAGCGACGGCGTTTGGAGATCTTCAGCGCTTCGACATCATTGGTTGGTGGCGCATTCAAGCGCGCCTCGATCCGCTGATCCTCCTCGATCCGGCGCGCCTCGCGCGCACGCTCGCGCTCCTGGGACTGGAGATCGCGCTGGGCGAGCCGCGATTCAGACCGTTGCTCGGACGCGGCAAGCCGCTCCCTCGCGCGCTGCTCGCGGCCGTTGGCGCGCTCCTCCGCCCGCTTTGCGGCACGGTCGGCGGTGCCGGGCATGAGCGGCCCCGTTCCCCTGCCGCCGCTCGGCCAACCGTCGGTCATTCGATATCCTGTCGTCACCGGTGCGCCGTACGACGCGGAGGCGCGCTGCTAGGCGATGGCGGCACCGGTGACCAGAGGTTCGTCCCTCACGATCCTCCCCGGCAGGGGGAGGTATCGTCGAAGGTGATGGAAGGGGGAGGAACAACGTTCGTGCGTACCTCCCCCTCCATCAGGCTGGCGCCTGCCCCCTCCCCCTTGCGGGGGGAGGATCGAGCGCCGAGCCGGTTCGCGCTTATGCGTTCGCAGTCTCGAGCGCGGGGTAGTCGATGTACCCCTCGGGGCCCTGGCTGTACCACGTCTTCGCATCGTCCTTCGCCAGCGGCGCGCCGGTGCGCAGCCGCTCGGGCAGGTCCGGGTTCGCGATGAACGTACGACCGAAGGTGATCGCGTCGGCATTGCCCGAATCGAGTTCGGCCTGTGCCTCCTCGACGCTGGTATAGTCCGAGTTCACGATCAGCACGCCGTTGAACACCTTGCGGATCTCGGGGCTGAGCTTGGGCACGTCGGTCTTGCCGAACGTACCATCGGGACCAGGCTCGCGCAGTTCGAGGAACGCGATGCCGAGGTCCGACAGCGCCTTGGCCGCTGCGGTGAACAACTCCTTCGGGTTACTGTCGTCGACGCCCTGCGAATCGCCATTGGGCGACAGGCGCACGCTGACGCGGTCGGCACCGGCGACCGCGATGACGCGCTCGGCGACTTCACGGAGTAGGCGCACGCGGTTCTCGATCGAGCCACCATATTCGTCGGTGCGGCTGTTGGCGTTGTCGCGCAGGAACTGGTCGATCAGATAGCCATTGGCGGCATGGATCTGCACGCCGTCGAAGCCAGCTGCCAACGCATTCTTCGTCGCCAGCTCGTAATCGTTCAGCAGGCGCGGGATCTCGTTCAGTTCGAGCGGACGCGCGACCTCGAAATCCTGCTTGCCCTCGAACGTGTGCGCCTGGCCTTCGGTCGCGGTTGCCGACGACGAAACCGGCTGCATGCCGATCACCGACGAATGGACCTGGCGACCCATGTGCCACAGCTGCGCGACGATGCGACCACCAGCGGCGTGGACCGCGTCCGTGACGGGCTTCCAGGCGGCGACCTGCGCATCGGTCCACAGACCCGGCGCGAACGGCCAGCCGAGGCCTTCGCGGCTGATGCCGGTGGCCTCCGAGATGATCAGGCCGGCGCTTGCCCGCTGCGTATAATAGTCGACCATGATGTCGGTCGGCACCGCATCCCTGTCGGCACGCCCGCGCGTGAGCGGCGCCATGATGATGCGGTTCGGCGCGTCGATGGCACCAAGAGTAATCGGATCGAAAAGGCTAGGCATGGGGGCTCCTTATTGGCCTGACGGGCGCAAGATAGGAGGCTACAGGGCGGCATGCATCGCCCCGACCCGCAAACATTATCTAGCCTGCCCGATACGGCACATGCGGTATCGCCGCCCGCGCCGGGGCTGGTCGCGTTCGCCGCGCTGGTCGTCGCCAACGTCGCGCTCGCGTTCGGACCGTGGTTCGTGCGCGCGACCGAAGTCGGACCGGTCGCCGCGGGGTTCTGGCGCCTGACGCTCGCCGTACCGTTCCTGGTCGCGCTGGCGGTGCAGCAGGGCGCGCGACCGACCAGGCTGGGCCGCGGCGTGTGGATCGGGCTGATCGTCGGCGGCGTGTGTTTTGCGGCCGATCTCGGCGCGTGGCATCTCGGCATCCGGCGCACGACGCTCGCCAATGCGACGTTGTTCGGCAACGCGGCGACGCTGATCTTCCCGATCTATGGCTTCCTGGTCGCCAAGGCATGGCCGACGCGGACGCAGGGCTGGGCGCTGGTGCTGGCGGCGGCGGGGGCTGCGCTGTTGCTGGGGCGCTCGTACCAACTCGATGCCAAGAACCTCGTGGGCGACCTGCTCTGCATTCTCGCGGGGCTGCTCTACACGGTCTATTTCATCCTGATGGCGCGCGCGCGGGCGACGCTGGCGCCGCTGTCCGCGCTGACCCTGTCGACGCTCGCCGGGATCGTGCCGCTGCTCGTGTTCGCGCTGGCGATGGGCGAGCGGGTGTGGCCGACGCACTGGGGCCCACTGATCGGGCTCGCCTTGTGCAGCCAGGTGCTTGGCCAGGGGCTGATGATCTATGCGCTCGGCCGGTTCACGCCGCTGGTGATCGGGATCGCATTGCTCATCCAGCCTGTGGTTGCCGGTGTGGTGGGCTGGCTGGTGTACGGCGAACGGCTCGGCGCGGCGGATCTGGTCGGTGTCGTGATGGTGGCGGTCGCGCTGGTGCTCGTCCGCCAGGGACCTCCCCCCGAATTACCTCTTGAAGACGCGCGTGATACGTCTGATTTTGAACGGCAGGAGACGGTATGACCCAGGACCTTACGCTCGACGAAATCCGCGCAAAGCTTGCGCCTGGCATCGCCGCCAACGCGGCGTTCGACGGCTGGAGCGATGCCGCGCGCGACATGGCCGCGCAGGCCGAGGGGATCGACACCGATATCGCCGCGCTGGCCTTTAAGGACGGTCCGGTCGACATGATCGACGCGTGGTTCGCGCATATCGACCGCGTGATGCTCGCCGCAGTGCCGCCCGAACGCCTCGCGCTGATGAAGATCCGCGAAAAGATCACCGCGCTGGTCGAGGCACGCCTCGATGCGACATCGATCGACCGCGAATCGCTGCGCCGCGCGCTGGCGGTCCTCGCACTCCCGCAGAATCTGGCGAAGGCGACGCGGCTCGGCTGGCGGACGGTGGACACGATCTGGCGGGCCGCGGGCGATGTCGCGACCGACTATAACTATTACACCAAGCGCACGATCCTGCTCGGCGTCTATGCGTCGACGATCACCGTCTTCCTCGATGACGACAGCGAAGGCCTTGCCGAGACCCGGGCGTTCCTCGGTCGCCGGATCAGCGGGATCATGCAGTTCGAAAAGGCCAAGGCCGGTTTCCTCAAGCGCACCGAGCACGGCTTCAGCCTGTCGCGATTCGTCGGCCGCCTACGCTATCCGACCGCGTGAGGGCTTGGGCGCAGCCCGACCGGAGGCTCGTCATCTCGGGCGCGACTCAGATCCGGAGCCACAGATAACCGCACATGTGGCTCTGGATCCTGACTTTCGTCAGGATGACGGGGTGTTAGCGGTAGGGTGATCCGCTTTGGGCTTCCCTTCCCCCAGCGTTACTGATAATCAGTCGCATCATGGACACTCGCCCCGATCGTTCCGTCAGCCTCGAAACCCTGCCGCGCAAGCAGCATGCGATTGTCGCCGCCATCGAATGGGCGCGTCTCGCCGGGCCTGAAGCGCGACGCCTGCGCGAACTGGGCTTCGACGAGGGTGTCGATGTCGAGGTCCTGCACCGCGCGACGCTGGGCCAGGGCCCGATCGCCTGCCGGATCGGCCGGATGACCGTCGCGCTGCGTCGCGCCGTCGCCGGCGCGATCCAGGTTTCTCCCATGCCTGCCGCGGCCGAATAATCCTTTAGAATGAACGCAGCACCGCTGGTCGCGCTGGTCGGCAATCCCAATGCCGGCAAGAGCGCGCTGTTCAATGCGCTCACGGGTGCGCGGCAGAAGGTCGGCAATTATCCGGGCGTCACGGTTGAGCGCAAGGTCGGGCGGCTGACGCTCGACGACGGACGGCCGGTCGAACTGGTCGACCTGCCCGGCGCGTACAGCCTCGAACCCTCTTCTCCCGACGAGCGCGTGACGCGCGACGTCGTTACCGGCACGCAGGACGGCGAGCGCCTGCCCGACGCGCTGGTCGTCGTCGTCGACGCCGCCAATCTCGACAATCATCTGCGCTTCACGCTCCAGCTGATTGCGTTGGGATTACCGGTCGTGGTCGCACTCAACATGGTCGATCTCGCCGAGCGCGACGGCTTGAAGCTCGATCCCAAGATCCTCGAACGCGAACTTGGCGTGCGCGTGATCCCGACCGTCGCGGTGCGCAAGCGTGGTCTCGACGAGCTCAAGGCCGCGCTCTCCAGCATCGTCGTCAACGGCCCGATGCGGCTGCGCAAATCGGACGGCAGCGTTCAGGACGACATCGTCACGCTCCAGCGCCGCGCGCGCCAGATCGCCACGTCCGCGACCGTGTCCGAGACGACCGTACGCCGCTGGACGCACATGCTCGATGCGGTCGCACTGCACCCCGTTGCCGGCCCGATCCTGCTGCTCGCGATCATGTTCCTGATGTTCCAGGCGGTGTTCAGCTGGGCACAGCCGTTCATGGACGCGATCGATGCGGGCTTCACCGCGTTGCAGGCGTTCCTCACGTCCGAACTCGCCCCGTCGCTGCTCCGCTCGCTGCTGGTCGACGGCGTGATCGCGGGCGTCGGCGCGGTGATCGTGTTCCTGCCGCAGATCCTGATCCTTTTTCTCTTCATCCTCGTGCTCGAGGCGAGCGGCTACATGGTCCGCGCGGCGTTCCTGATGGACCGCGTGATGGCGAGCGTCGGGCTGTCGGGCCGTGCGTTCATCCCGCTGCTGTCGAGCTTTGCCTGCGCGATTCCCGGCATCATGGCGACTCGGACGATCGACGACGAGAAGGACCGGCTGACGACGATCCTGATCGCGCCGCTGATGACGTGCTCCGCCCGCCTGCCGGTCTACACGTTGATCATCGGCGCGTTCATTCCCAACACGCAGGTGCTTCCCTTCGTCGGGCTGCAGGGTCTGGTGATGCTCGGGCTGTACGTGATGGGGATCGTCGGCGCGTTCGTCGCCGCGCTGGTGCTGCGCCGGACGGTCACCAAGGGCGTGTCGTCGGGCTTCATGATGGAGATGCCCAAATACCAGTGGCCGCAGTGGCGCGACGTCGGCATCGGGCTATGGAGCCGCGCGCAGATTTTCCTGAAGCGCGCCGGCGGCATCATCCTCGTCTCGACGGTCGTGCTGTGGGTGATGCTGAGCTTCCCCAAGCCGCCCGAGGGCAGCAAGGTCTCGCCGGTCGACTATTCGGTCGCAGGGCGTATCGCCAACGGCATCGCGCCCGTGTTCGCGCCGATCGGCTTCAACCGCGACATCGTGCTGGCGTTGATCCCGGCGATGGCCGCGCGCGAAGTGGCCGTGGCGGCGATCGGCACGGTCTATGCTATCGACGACCCCGACAGCAATCAGGGCGGAAAGGCGATGATCGAGAACCTGCGCGGCCGCTGGAGCCTGCCGACCGCGCTCGCCTTCCTGATGTGGTTCGTGTTCGCACCGCAGTGCATTTCGACGATCGCTGTCACGCGTCGCGAGACCAACGGATGGAAATGGCCGGCGTTCATGGTTGGCTATTTGTTCGCCGCCGCCTACATAATGGCCGGAATCACATATTGGCTGGCGATGTTCGCCGGCCTCTGAGGGGCATCATGGCAGGCAGCGTCAACAAGGTCATCATCGTCGGCAATCTGGGTCGCGACCCGGAGAGCAAGGCGTTCCAGAACGGCGGCAAGGTCGTCAATCTGCGCATCGCGACGTCCGAGTCCTGGAAGGACAAGATGTCGGGCGAGCGCAAGGAAAAGACCGAGTGGCATTCGGTCGCCATCTTCAACGAAGGCCTCGCCAACGTCGCGGAGAAGTATCTGCGCAAGGGCTCGAAGGTCTATATCGAGGGCGCGCTCCAGACCCGCAAATGGCAGGATGCGCAGGGCCAGGACAAATATTCGACCGAGATCGTGTTGCAGGGCTTCAACAGCGTGCTGACGATGCTCGACGGCCCGAATGGCGGCCAGGGCGGCGGCGCAGGCGGCGGCGGCGGTAGCCGTGGCGGCGGCGACGACTGGGCCGGTGCTGGCGGCGGCAACGACTTCGGCGGCGGCTCGTCGGGTGGCGGCGGCGGTTACGGCGGCGGCGGCGGCGGCGGCGGCGGTCGTGGCAGCGCACCCTCGGGTGGCGGTAGCGGTGGCGGGGCCCGCGGCGGCAGCTTCGGCCAGACCGGCGGCTTCTCGGACGATCTCGACGACGACGTGCCGTTCTGATCTCCGTGACGCCGCTATACTCCGTTCCGAAGACTGCCGTGTTCGACGAGGCTGAGCGTAGCCGCGTGATCTCGGCCTACGACGTCGCCGGTGCCCGCGCCAAAGGCCAGCTCGACGACATCGTGTCGTTTGCAGCGGAGCTTTGCGGGGCACCGATCGCGTTGGTCAGTCTGGTCGAGGAGGAGTATCAGCGCTTTCTCGCGCGGAGCGGTACCGACCTGGAACAGACGCCGCGCAGCATGTCGTTCTGCGCGCATGCGATGCATCATCACGATGTGATGGAAGTGCCCGACGCGCAGGCGGATCCGCGGTTCGTCGACAATGCGCTGGTGACCGGCGAGCCGTATGTCCGCTTCTACGCCGGTGCGCCCCTGGTCTCCAGCGAAGGCGTACCGCTGGGCGCGCTCTGCGTGCTGGCGCCGGACCCGCGCGAGGGGCTGACGCGGTTCCAGCGGGACGGCCTGACGCTGCTCGCCAGGGCGGCAATGGGTCGGCTCGACGATCGCAGGACCGCCCGCGAACAGGCATTGGCCGAAGCCGAGGCGCGACGCACGCTGGAGGCGAGCGACCTGCGGTTCCGCACGCTCGCCGACACCATGCCGCAGATGGTATGGTCGACGCTGCCCGATGGCTTCCACGATTATTATAATGCGCGCTGGTACGAGTTCACCGGCGCACCCGCCGGTACGACCGACGGAGAGGGCTGGAACGGCATGTTCCACCCCGAGGATCAGGATCGCGCCTGGGCGATCTGGCGCCAGTCGCTCGCAACCGGCGACCCCTATAATATCGAATATCGCTTGCGGCATTTCGACGGCACGTACCGCTGGGTCCTGGGTCGCGCGCTGCCGGTCCGCGACGAAAGCGGCGCGATCCAGCGCTGGTTCGGCACATGCACCGACATCCACGAGCAAAAGCTCGCCTATGAAGAACGCGAGGTCATCAGCCAGGAGCTGAGCCACCGCATCAAGAACATATTCGCGGTCATTGCCGGGCTCATCGCGTTCTCGGCGCGGGGCAAGCCGGAGTTTGCCGGAATCGCGACCGACCTGCGCCACCGGATCAACGCACTGGGTCGCGCGCATGATTTCGTCCGCCCGCACAGCGCCAGTTCGCGACCGTTGATGGCGCAGAACAGTCTACACGGCCTGCTGCACGAATTGTTCGAGCCGTATCAGCGGATCGACGGCGCACGGGTCAGCGTCGCGGGCGAGGATGTGACGATCGACGATCGCTCGGCGACGCCGCTCGCGTTGATGTTTCACGAACTCGCAACCAACGCGACCAAATATGGCGCGCTTGCAACCGAACTCGGCACGGTCCGGATCACCGTCGCGGCAAATGGCGACAGGGTGACGTTGAACTGGCGCGAAGCGGGGGGGCCGTCCGTTGCAAAACCTGAGACTCCTGCAGGCTTCGGGACGCAGCTGATCGAGATGAGTGCGGTGCGTCAGTTGGGCGGTAGCGTGACCCGGACGTGGAATGAAGACGGCCTGATCGTCGAGCTGATGATCCCGAAGGCTGCGTTCAGCCGCTGACGCGAATGACGTCGTCGTGCGCGGTCGGCTCTTCGTCGCATGCAAGGGCCGCAGCCGCCAGGATCGCAGCATCGCTGAACGGCTTGCGGATATAGCCGAGGCATTCCGCGTCACCGATCTGCGCAGGGTTTGCGGTAACGAACACGACCTTGACGCCGTAATCCTGCGCCATCCGCTTGGCGATCTCCGGTCCGGTCGGTCCGTCGCGCAGGTTGATGTCGACGAATGCGAAGCTGCATCCCGGTGCCGCGGCGATCGCGCTGTCACGATCCGCCGCAATCCCCACCACGCCGTACCCGGCATCCATGAGGATACGCTCCAGGTCGAGCGCAACGAAAATCTCGTCTTCGACAATAAGGGCGGTCTTGGTCATCGGCGGAGTAACCAGTCGCCCGCCGATCGGTTCCGTCGCGATACTGATCTCAATCAGTATCGCGCAACATAGTGTTACATTTGTCGCAGGCCGATCATGGCCGAAGCAGGAATACCGCGTGTTCGGCGAGCAGGTTGGCGGCGCCCGTACCAGTCTGCTTGTCGCCCGACAGGAACCACGCATTCTCTACCGTGATGCCGCGCGTCCTCACGAAGCTGCGGAAATCGTCGATCGTGACGTGGTGGATGTTGGGCGTGTCGTACCAGCTCTCTGGCAATTGCCGGGTCACCGGCATCCGCCCGCCCCACAGCAGCGACAGCCGCACGCGCCAATGCGCGAAATTGGGGAAGCTGACGAACGCCCGCCGACCGATCCGAAGCAGGTGATCGAGCACCAGATCGGGCGCGCGCGCGGTCTGCAAGGTCTGGCTGAGGATCGCGTAATCGAAGCTGCCGTCGGGATAGCCGGCCAGGTCGACGTCCGCATCGCCCTGGATCACCGACAAGCCGCGCGCGACCGCCGAGGCGACGTTGCGCGCGTCGATCTCCAGCCCACGCGCGTCGACGCCGCGGGTGTCGCGCAGCGCCGCCATCAGCGCGCCGTCGCCACAGCCGATATCGAGCACGCGGCTGCCTTGCGCGACGTTCTCGGCGATGACGGCAAGGTCGGTGCGTAACGTCATGGTGCGGTCCGTAACTGATCGGCAAGCCCGGGGGCGAGCCGCTCCATATAGCGATCCGCGCGGACCAGCGGGTGGAAGCCGAGCCCTGCATAGACGCCGTGCGCGTCGGCGGTGACGAGCCCGATCCGCCGCAGCCCGGCAAACGACGGATGATCGAGGAACCAGCCGACCATCCGCCGTCCCAGCCCCTGCCCGCGCACCGTCTCCTCGACCCAGACGTCCGCCAGCCACGCAAACGTCGCGTGATCAGTGATCATCCGCGCGAACCCGACCTGCGCGTCATCGCGGTAGGCGCCGAGGCAATGCGATCCCGCGATCGCACGTTCGACGAGCGCCCGCTCGATCCCCGGCGACCAGTAGCTGCTCGCCAGCCAGCCGTGGATGCGGTCGATCTGCAACCGGCTCGCATCGTCCGAAAGAATGATCGTCATCGCCCCGCCCTCAGGAATCCGTCGACGACCCGGTTCAGATCGGGCGCCTCGAGCAGGAACGCATCGTGGCCATACGGGCTCGACAGTTCGACGAAGCTGACCGGCGCGCCGGCGGCGTTCAGGGCCTGGACGATCGCGCGCGATTCGGCGGTCGGATACAGCCAGTCGGTGTCGAAGCTGACGAGGCAGAACCGCGACTTGGTCGCGCGGAAGGCGTTGGCGAGCAGTCCACCATGTTCCTCGGCGAGATCGAAATAATCCATCGCGCGCGTGATGTAGAGATACGAGTTCGCGTCGAACCGGTCGGTGAACGCGAGCCCCTGATGCCGCAAATAGCTCTCCACCTGGAAATCCGCGTCGAATCCAAACGACTTCGCGTCACGTGCCTGCAATCGGCGACCGAATTTCTCGGTCAGTCCCGCTTCCGACAGATAGGTGATGTGCGCCGCCATCCGCGCGACGGCGAGCCCCGCGGTCGGTGCCGAATCGTCGTGATACTCACCGCCTCGCCAGTTGGGATCGGCCATCACCGCCTGGCGCCCGACCTCGTGGAAGGCAATGTTCTGCGCGGTGTGGCGCGCGGTCGACGCGATCACGACGCACGCCTTCACGCGCTCGGGGAAGGTGGCGGGCCAGCTCAGTGCCTGCATCCCGCCCATCGATCCGCCGACGACCGCGTGGAGCACGCCGACGCCGAGATGATCGAGCAGCATGCCTTGCGCGCGGACCATGTCGCGGATCGTGATGACCGGAAACGCCATCGCCCAGGGCCTGCCGGTCGCCGGGTTGATCGTCGCGGGGCCGGACGAGCCCATGCAGCTGCCGAGCACGTTGGCGCACACGACGAAGTGCCGCGCGGGGTCGATCGGCTTGCCCTCGCCGACCATCCGCGTCCACCAGCCCGGCTTCCCGGTGCGGGGATGCTCGGATGCGACATGCTGGTCGCCGGTGAGCGCATGGCAGATCAGGATGGCGTTCGAGGCGTCGGCGTTCAGCGTGCCGTAGGTCTCGTAGGCGATATCGACCGGCGACAGCAACACGCCGCCATCGAGCTTGAGCGGTCCGGGCAGCGTGACGCGCCGCGCCAGGCCGAAGCGGCGGTCGGTCTCGGGGTCGATGGTCGCAGGATCGAGCATGCCGCGCGCTACCATAAGCGGCCGCCGTCACACCAGCGCGCCGTCCACATCCTCGATCCTCCCCCGCCAGGGGGAGGTGGCGCCGAAGGCGACGGAGGGGGAGGACACGCAACGACGGTTTCCCTTGCCTCCCCCTCCGTCTGGCAAGCGCCAGCCACCTCCCCCTGGCGGGGGAGGATCGCCCCGTCATCCTGACGAAAGTCAGGATCCAGAGTATCAGGCGCCGACATTCGTCGCTCTGGATCCTGACTTTCGTCAGGATGACGGGGGGGGCGAGAAGGATGACGGGAGCGAAACCCGGCGTCCCCGACGCCACCGGCACACACAAGCATTTGCCACCGCGGCACCGCGCCCGCTATGCCCCGCGGCCATGACAAACATCATGCCCGCACCCGCGCCGAAGCCCTGGATCATGGGGATCGCGCCGTACACGCCCGGCCGCTCGACGACCGACGATGGCCGCAAGGTGATCAAGCTGTCGTCGAACGAGAATCCGCTCGGCACCAGCCCCGCCGCCAAGGCCGCGTTCGATGCCGCCGACCGGACGCTCGAACGCTATCCCGATGCGGGCGCGGTCGAATTGCGCGAGGCCTTGGCGGCGCAGTACGACCTCGATCCGGCGCGCGTCATCTACGGCACCGGGTCGGACGAGATCCTGCATCTAGTCGCGGGCGCCTATGCGGGCCCCGGCGACGAGATCATCCATGTCCGCTACGGTTTCGCGGTCTACGAGATCGCGACGCGCCGCGTCGGGGCCCAACCCGTCATCGTCGACGACCGCGACTATGCGACCGACGTCGATGCGATCCTGGCGGCGGTCACCGAGCGCACCCGCGTCGTGTTCGTCGCCAACCCCAACAACCCGACCGGCACATTCACGCCGCGCGCGGAAATCGCGCGACTGCATGCAGGCCTGCCGAAGTCGGTGCTACTGGTGCTCGATCAGGCCTATGCCGAATATCTGTCGCCCGAGGAGGACGATGCGGGTCTCGCGCTGGCGATGACCGAGGCGAACGTGCTCGTCACGCGGACCTTCTCGAAGATCCACGGGCTGGCCGCCGAGCGGATCGGCTGGGGCTATGCCTGCGCGCCGATCATAGACGCGATGCACCGCATCCGCGCGCCGTTCAACGTGACCACCGCCGGCCAGGCCGCCGCGGTCGCCGCCCTCGCCGACACCGGCTTCGTCGACGCGACTCGCGCGCACAACGACACGTGGCGCGGCTGGTTCGTCGAGCAGATCGGCCAGATGGGCAATGCGGGGCTGCGTTGCGTACCGTCGAAGGCGAACTTCGTGCTGGTGCTGTTCGAGGGCACACTGACCGCCGACGCCGCCTATCACGGACTGATGGAGGCGGGCTATATTGTCCGCTGGCTACCAAGCCAGGGGCTGCCCAACGCGCTGCGCATCACGATCGGCACCGAGGAGGAGACGCGCGGCGTCACCGCGGCGCTGCGCGATCTGGTCGAGCGGGCCTGATGCTGCCGTTCGCGCGCGTCACGATCATCGGGCTGGGGCTGATCGGCTCGTCGGTGGCGCGCGCGGTGCAGGAGACGATGCCGACGGTTCGCATCACCGGCTACGACGCCGACGCGGGCGTGCGCGAAGCGGCGGACCGGCTGCAATTCTGCGACGACGTCGCGGACTCGGCGGGTGCCGCGGTGATCGACGCCGACCTCGTGATTCTCTGCGTCCCCGTCGGGATCATGGGCGACGTCGCGCGCGAATTCGCAGCCGAGCTCCCCGCGGATGCGATCGTCAGCGACGTCGGCAGCTGCAAGGCCGAGATCGTCCGCGCGCTGACCGACGCGCTACCGGGCGCTACCGTGATCCCGGCGCATCCGGTCGCCGGCACCGAGCGCTCCGGCCCCGAAGCGGGCTTTGCGACGCTGTTCCGCAACCGCTGGTGCATCGTCACGCCCCCCGAAGGCGCGGATGCGGTCGCGGTCGAGCGCGTGGCCGAATTCTGGCGGCGGCTCGGCGCGCAGGTCGAGACGATGGCGCCCGAGCATCACGACCGCGTCCTCGCGGTGACCAGCCATCTGCCACATCTTATCGCCTACACGATCGTCGGCACCGCGGGCGATCTCGAGGAAGTGACGCAGTCGGAAGTCATCAAATATTCCGCCGGCGGCTTTCGCGACTTTACGCGCATCGCGGCGTCAGATCCGACGATGTGGCGCGACATCTTCCTCAACAACCGCGAGGCGGTGCTGGAGATGCTCCAGCGTTTCTCGGAGGATCTGAGCCAGCTCCAGCGTGCGATCCGCTGGGGCGACGGCGATGCGCTGTTCGACCTGTTCACGCGGACCCGCGCGATCCGCCGCAGCATCGTCGAGCAAGGCCAGGACGACGACGTCCAGGACTTCGGCCGCACCCACGAGTGAAATTTAACCACCCCGGCGAAGGCCGGGGCCCAATTGGGTAGGCCAACGTGACGACGCGCAACGCCCGTTCGCCACGTCCCCCAATTGGGCCCCGGCCTTCGCCGGGGTGGTCGCATATATCAATCCAGCGCGTTCATCGCCGCATGGACACGCTGCTCGGCCTCCTCGCGCGGCAGGCCCGGCGGCACCACCTCGCCAAAGCGGAACGTGATCACCCCCGGCCGCTTCGGGCCCTTTTTCGGCCATACCAGCCCGCTGTCGCATGCGATCGGCACAGTCGGCATCTTCAACGCGCGGTAGAGCCCGGCGAACCCGGGCTTCAGCGCCGGATGCTCCCCCGGCGAAACCCGCGTGCCTTCGGGAAAGATCAGGATCGACCGCCCCGTCGCCTTCGCCGCGGTCGCCTCGCGCATCATGCTGCGCATCGCCTTGGCCGACGCCTCGCGGTCGACGACGATCGCGCCATAGCGCCGCGCCGCCCACCCCCAGGCCGGAATATCGGCGAGCTCGCGCTTCAGCACGATCGCCGGGCCGTCGAGCATCCGCTGCAGCTCGAGCGTCTCGAACATCGCCTGATGCTTGCACGCATAAAAGGCCGGCTCGGTCGGCCTGGTCCCCTCGATCCGGACATGCACACCGAGAATAACCCGTGCGCACCAACGATGAAACCGCGTCCAGATCGTCGAATGCACGATGACCGCGCGCGACCCGAACAGCGCCGAGATCGGCACGCTCACCACGATCGGCACCGACCCCGTGTAGAAAACGAGCATGAACGCCCAGTTGCGCAGCCAAATCATCCGCCAAATCCTATCCACAGCGCGATCCGGCGAAGGATCAACTTGTTATATTCGTTGACCAAGGTCCCGAGGCGAGGCGTGCCGGGCACCCCGTCGCCGAGAATCACGACGTTCTTGTCGAGCGCCGCCGCCAGTTCCATCCGGGCCCGCGCGACATGCCAATCCGACGTTACCAGGCGCACCGACCGGTATTTGTGCACGCGCACCCACCGCGCCGTTTCCTCCGCATTCGAGCGCGTGTCGACCGCGTCCGCGCCAAGATCGATGCAGCACGCGAACCAGGCAGGCGAGGTCCGATACTCCAGTGCGAGATCGATCGGCCGAACCCCCGGCGCGACGCCCGTCACGAGCATCCGCCTGGCCTGATGATCGCGGAGCAAGGCGATGCCGCGGTCGATCCGCCCTGCCCCACCGGTCGGCACCACGATCGCATCGGTCGTGAAACCGTCGAGCGGCTTGGGCAGCAGCAGCATGAACACCGCGAAGCCGAACGCCCAGGCGAGACCCAGGATGCCAAAGAACCGCACGATCACAGGATGTGCCTCAGCGCGCGGACGATCGTGACGCGCGCGGCGAGCGTGGCGAGGACGACGAACGCAATCGGCAGCAGCGCGAGCGCCACCCAGTCGACCCCGCCAAGCGTAACGCCGCCCAACAGCTCCGAACCCAATCCGTGCAACCGGATGCCGATGAACCCGACCACCAGCAGCGCCGCGACACCGCCGCCGACGCCACCGATCGTCGCATCGAGCGCGATCCGCCGCTGGAACAATCGCGCGACCTGCAGATCGGTCGAGCCGAGCATATGCATCACTGCGATCGTCGCGCGATGCGTCTCCAGACCGGCGCGCGCGGCCAGTACGACGACTGCCGCGGTCGCGCTCGCCATCAGCAGGACCAGCGCCAGTGCGAGGACCGTGAGCGACCGCATGACGTCGTTGACCGGTGACATCCAGCTTTCGTGACGATCGACGCGGACCGCGGGGCTCAGACGGCGCACCGTGGCCGCGACCCGCACGGCGGCGACGTCGCCATGGTCGGCGAGGTCGACATCGATCATCGCCGGCACCGGCAATTGCGGATCTGCGCCATCCGACCCGAGCCAGGGTTGCAGCAACCGGGTCAGCTCGGCGCGATCGACCGGCGTGGCGCGCGCCACCGCTGGCATCCTACGCAGCGCCGCAAGCACGCGTGCGGCGGCGACGTCCCGCCGCACCGGATCGCCATCGACGACCTGCACCGTCAACCGCCCCGCCAATTGCCGATCGAGCAGGCGCGCCGCACTCGCGGTCGCCAGCCCGAGCGCCGCCGCGAGCATCGTCAGGAACAGCATGATCGCCATCACCCACGTCATCGCGCGCAGGCCACCCGCCTCGTCGAGCACGCGGCGTTCGGCCGAGGACCGGGCTTTCGTCAGCATCATGAATCAGGCCGCGTCGGCGGATACCGGAGCGACCCCGTCGGATCGAGCAGCCGCCCGCGATCGAGCCGCATCATCTGCGCGCCGGGTATCCGCCCGAGCAGGTGGAAGTCGTGGGTCGCGACGACCACGGTCGTCCCCAGCTTGTTGAGCGATTCGAACAGATGCAGCAGCCGCTCGGCCATGTCGGGATCGACGTTGCCGGTCGGCTCGTCCGCGACCAGGATCTCGGGGCGGGCGATCACCGCGCGGGCGATCGCGACGCGCTGTTGCTCGCCACCCGACAGCGTCGCCGGCCGCGCATCGGCACGCTCGGTCAACCCGACCCAGGCGAGCATCTCGCGCACCGGTTGCTCGATATCCGCTTCGGGCATGCCCGCAACGCGCAACGGCAGCGCGATATTGTCCCAGGTCGACAGATGCGGAACGAGCCGGAAATCCTGGAACACCACACCGATCCGCCGCCGGAACCCGGGCAGGCGATCGCGCGACAACACCACTGCATCCTCGCCGAACAGGCGGATCACGCCGCGCGTCGGCCGTTGTGCCAGATACAGGAGCTGCAGCAGCGATGTCTTCCCCGCACCGCTCGCCCCGGTCAGGAAATAGAACGCACCGCTGCGCAGCGTGAAGCTGACGTCTGACAGCGTCTCCGGTCCAGCGTCCGGGCCCGTGCCGTAGCGAAGCCCGACATTCTCGAATTGGACGATATTCGCCATGACGTGGTTGCGCCCGCTCTCGCCCGCTTGATGCCCGTGCCAATGCCCGTATCGGCGCTTTCGCATGAAAGCGCGCGCCGCTTCAAGCTTGCCACATATGCGGGCCGCGTGCTTATTCGCCGTGAGAACGGTCGCGCTCCGGCGGCCGCTGGTGAAGCGTATCCATGATCCTCCAATGTCCCGAGTGCAGTACGCGCTATCTGGTCCCCGACAGCGCGATCGGGACCGAGGGGCGCACCGTGCGCTGCGCCAATTGCCGGCATAGCTGGTTCCAGGCCGCCGCACCGGAGATCGAGGACGCGCTGGAAAGTCCCGAACCGACGCCGCTCGCCCCCGTGCCGCCCCCGCTCGCCCCGCTCCCGCCTGCTCCGCTGGCGCGTCCGCCGGTGGTGGAGCCTACGGAACGATTCGCACCATTTGCTTCCCCTGCGCCGGTGACGGCCGCACCGGCGGCACCCGAGTCTGCGATCATCCCGACCTATGCCGCACCGACATTCCCGCCAGTCGCCGAGCAGCCACCGTTCCGCCCCCGTCGCAACACCACGCGGCGCTGGACGATCGTGGCTGTGCTCGCCGGGTTGCTGATGCTGATTGCGGCGGGGGCGATCGTGTATCTCGGTGCGCCCGGTGTCGCGGCCAAGCTCGGTCTCGGGATCGGCAGCGACGAGACGCCGCTACGGCTACGCGACAATCCGATCGAGCGACGCGAACTGGACAACGGTTCCGAGCTGTTCGCGGTCAGCGGTCAGGTCACCAACCCGTCGAACCAGCGCCAGCGCGTGCCCGACATCCGCGCCGAACTCCGCGATGCGCAGGGACGCCTGGTGTATAGCTGGACGATCACCCCGCAGCAGCGGACGCTCGCGCCGGGCGGTGCGATCGACTTCAACTCGGCGACGTTGAACGTGCCCGCGAACTCGAAGCGGCTCGAACTGAGTTTCGCGGGCGAGGCGACGCGCTAAGTCCTTCGAGTCCTCCCTCGCCAGGGGGAGGATCGTGTCAGTGGCGCAACCGCCGGCTCACGATCCAGAACCGCACGCCGTGCAATAGTGCCGCTGTCACCATGCCGAGTCCGGAGGCGTAGACCAGCGCCATCGGCCCGAGCCCCGCGTGCACCATCCACCAGCCTGCGCCGCCTGTGACGATGAAATACGCGACGATGCTGTTCACGCCCGCGACGACCTGATCACCGAGCGAGCGGAGTGCGTAGACGAGGACGACCTGGGCGCCGTCGAACAGGATGAACGGCGCCCATACCGGCAACATTGCCAGCGCGGTTCCGTGCGTGGCGATGTCGGCCGGGAACGCCGCGACGATCGGCCCTCGGCCGACGATCAGGACGATCCCGCACATGCCCAGCGCGAGCATCGACAGGCCGGTCGCGATCAGCGCGCGCGCGATACCCGCAGTCGGATTTCCCTCGCCCACCGCATTGCCGACGCGGACGCCGCATGCCGAGCCAAGCCCGAGCGCCACCCCGAAGGTGACGTTGTGGACCGAGAACACGATCTGGAACGCGTGCGCGACGTCGTCGCCGAATTGCGTCGACAGCGCGATCAGGATCGAGAAGCCGGCAAGCTCGAGCCCCGACGCGACGGCCGGAACTATGCCGAACACCGCCAGCGTCGCGATCCCGGCTGGCACCCCCTGCCATGCCGCGAGATCGATTCGCCGTACACCCCGTTCCTTCGCGCGCGGCAGGGTCAGTGCTGCGGCGATCATGCCGACCGCACCGAGGCCGGACGCGACCGCGGTGGCCGTCGCCGCCCCGACCGCACCCATGGCGGGCAATCCGAGATGGCCGCCTGACATCGCCCAGGCGAGCACGGCGTTGAACGGCAGGATCGACAAATTCACCACCGCGACCCGCCGTGGCCGGCTGACGCCCTCCAGGAAGAAGCTGGCGGCGACGATCATGAGTTGCGGCGGATAGGTGAACGCCATTACCCGCACGACTCGCCCGGCCGGCTCGACCAGCGCAGGCGCAACGCCGATCCCGGCGAGCATGGCGTCGGCGAACACGAACATGACGCCGCCGACGACAAGCCCGAGCAGCAACCCCAGCACGAGACCTTCGCGGAGCACCTGCCCGGTTCGCGGCAGGTCGCCCGCCCCGTCGGCGCGCGCGGTGTGGACGAGCACGCCCGACAGCCATGCGAGCCCGGTGACGATCGCGATGAACGTCAGCGAGCGGCTCGCCCCCAGTGCTGCGACTTCATGCACGCCGACGAGGCCGACGACGATCACGTCGGTGACGTGCAGGATCGTCCAGTTGAGGCTCGTCAGCATCACCGGCCACGCGAGCGCGAGGATGCGCCGCGTTTCGGCCCTCAGATTCGTGGAATGACGGGGTGCGGCCATCCTTTGCGGTACCGGACGAACGCTTTTTCGCAAAGGGCGTTGCGCGATGCGGAAAGCCTTGCTAGTGGCGCTCGCCTACCAGATGCCGGGTCCGCCCGGTGATGTTTCATGGGCGGCCATGGCGGAACTGGTAGACGCGCAACGTTGAGGTCGTTGTGGGCGAAAGCCCGTGGAAGTTCGAGTCTTCTTGGCCGCACCATTTTTCCGATAGAGTAAACACCCCCTTCGAGGGTCCCCATGTCGCCGCTGTGCGTTGGGCTTGGCGGAGGCATTGCATGAGTTCGATCGACGACACGATCATCGAAACGCCCGAGGGCCCGATGACGTTTGCCCAATGGAAGAAGAAGAACCCGGTCCAGCTGCCTTCGCGCCGGACCAAGGGAAAGAAGCTGCCCAACAAGGTGAAGCTGACCACCGACGAGACATAGCGGTGGCTGAAATCCTCCCCTGCCAGGGGGAGGTGGCTGGCACTTGCCAGACGGAGGGGGAGGACACGGAACAGGCGTCATCGCCGTCCTCCCCCTCCGTCACCTTCGGCGACACCTCCCCCTGCCGGGGAGGATTTATTGGCGGTTCACCGCAGCCCCCGGCCCTTGCGTTGCGCGGATCATTCGCGCCTGGAACTTCACCCGCTACCAGAACGTCGCGTCGTCCAGCCGCCATTGACGGATCGCCTGCGTCGCGAGCGTCTCGATCAAGGCCTCGCTCGTCGCCGCATCCTGCGTCGCGAACGCCCGGGCGAGGTCCTCGACGCATGGACCGTGGTCGGTGAAGTCGCGTGGCAGCGGCATCGGTGCGGGCTGGCCCGGCATCGGCATTGGCATGGATCTCTCTCCCTGTATCATCGCCGCCCGCCGAACAGGGCGCGCGTGGCGCCACCGATCGTCGTTTGGTCGAACTTCAGCCGCATCGTCACGTACGGCCCCTGCCGCGTGTAGCGGTCATCCTCGAAATCGCGGTCGCGGTAGCCGGACACGTTATAGCCGGCACTGATCCACGTGTTCTGCGCGGGCGACACGCCGACCGACGGCCCGCCGCTCCACGACCATGCGCCGCGCTCCCATGCGTGCTGGACCGAACCGCTCACGCCGATATCGAACCGCGTGCCGATATCGTGGCGCATCTCGAACCCGGTCACGTCGATATAGCCGTCATAAGCGTCGTCGACGAAGCGCCCGGCGACGTATTTCGCGCCGTAATACAGCGTCGCCTCGGTGCCGTGGCCGAGCCCTTCGGGGCCGGTGCGATAGTTCACCGCCAGATTGTTGATGATCCGCGACGTCACCTGATCGCCGCCGCCATAGGCGGGCACGCCGAGGGAATTGGTGTCCGTGAATCCTGCATCCGCGCTCTCGTGCCGCAGTTCGAGCCGTTCGAGCACCGACCAGCGGCTGTCGAGCGGACGGAAGGCAAGCGCGACGTCGGCGGTGGCATAGGTGGCGACCGCGCCGCCGTTATCCTTGATCGTATAGGCCTTGATGCTCGACGCGAGCGTCTTGCCCTGCCCCAGCGTGCGGAGGAAATTGGTCGTGATTCCCCAGCGATCGCCGCTGTCCGCGTTGCGATATTCGAGCCGCCCGTTCCACGACCAGCGTGCCTGGCGATAGGTCGCGCCGAGCGTCGCCGCCGCGTAATCGCCGTTGGTCTGGTCCTGCCCGACATAGCCGCCCGAGGTGACCGGCTGGAACGCGTTGACCACCGCGCCCTCGGGGATCGTGCCCTTGAGCGTGTTGCTGGCGTCGAGCGTGCCGTCGACGGTCCAGTTCTTGCCGAGTGGCACCGACTGGCTGAGACCATATTGCGCATAGGTCCGCGCGCCATTCTCGCCGATCGCCTGCTGGTTGAGCGTGCTCATCAGCTTGGCACCGGTCCAGGGGGCGACGTCGACGCCGAACTGCTTGGTATGCGCGACATAGCCGTCGCCGTTCGCGATCTCGTATCCACCGATCAGGCGGATGCCGGGCTTGATCCGGTACGCGAGCTGGATCTGGTGACGGACCGGGAAGTCTACGCTGTCGCTGTCGCCACCGGGCGCGAACTGGGTTTGGCCGGTTATCGTCACCGCGCTGCCGAACAACGCCTGCGTGCCGCCGACCGTCAGCAGACGGCTGTCGCGGTTCTTGCCGTCGATGCCGCGATCCGACGCGAACTGGCCGCCGACGAAGATCGTACCGGTGTCGCGGCGATATTCCAGGCGGGCCTCGCCCGCGGCGCGCGTACCGGGGTTGCTCAACTGCTGCTGATACCACGCGACCCCCGTCACGCTCAGCCGATCGGTCAGCCGCAACCGGCCGTCGAGCCCGAATTTGCGCGTGCCTGCCTCGACGAGGTTCTGCTGACCGACACCGAACGCGGTATCCTGCTGGCGGGCATAGGCGAGCAGGTCGAGCTTGGTGCCGTGGTGGTCGACCTCGGCCAGATAGGCGAAGCCTTGCCCCAGTCCGCCGCGACCGCCCTTGGCGATCTCGCCGCGCAATTCGGTGGTCGCATCGACGCGCGCCTTGATATCGGCGCCAAGCACGGTGGCCTTGCCGACCGTCTCGTCACGGATGACCGCGGCGCCGACTTCGACGCGACCGTTGGCGAGCTTGGTCGCGACGCGCGCGGCGGCTGCCAGTTTCGCCGACCTGCCGCCCTCGATCTCGTAATCGGCGACGATGAAGATCGGGTTCAAGCTACTGTCGCGGCTCAGGATCGGCTGGCGGAAGCGGACCGTGCCCATGGACGTGTCGATGTCGTAATCGATGTGGCGGGTCAGTTCGGTGCTGGTGACGATCAGTTCGGAGCGAAAGCGATCGCGGGTTTCGAGCCGCAATTTGTCGCTGTTCGGCACGATTTTACGGCCCGACAGACGGTAGGGACCGCTCAGCCCGTTGCCCTGGATCTCGTCGCGCGAATACAGCGTGTCGGTATGCGCCGCGAACCCGGTCGCACGTACGCGCTTGCCCTCATACGCGGTCTTGATGCCGTTGAGCGTGCGATTGTAGCGCGTCAGCTGCGTGTCGGTGAAGCCGGTCTCGAAATCGCCGAACAGCGCGTAGAACTCGCGACGCTCGAGCCGCAGGTACAGTTTCCGGCGGGTCGCCGCGTCATAGCCCTGGCGCGATCCGTCGCCGTACACGGTGTAATAGCGGTCGGGGTCGATCGTGCCGAGCAGCCCGCGATCGGGATCGTATTTGTGGTCACTGTCATAGGCGATCGTCGCCAGCCACGATCCCTTGACCCGCCCCTTGGCGTAGAAGGCGAGCTGGCCGTCGGTGACCACGCTGCCCCGCTCCGACCGCGGCAGACCGGACTGGCGCTTGCTGAGCATGTCGTAGCCGAGCGAGCCCGCGCCGAACCCGACCACGACCCAGTCCTTGGCGGACGCAGCGAGCCAGGCGCGGACTTCACTGGTGTGAACGATCTTCTCTTCCGCCAACGAGACGACGACATGCACCGCACCGGCCTGCGTGGTCGGCTGGAGCGCGATGAAGGCGAGACCGTCGTCGCCGACCACCAGCGCCGTGGTGGACGCGCGCTCGCGACCGGCGAGCTGGCGACCCTGTTCGAGTTCGGCTTCGACCGCCGCGGTATAAGGCTGGTCGACGGTGAAGGGGACGAGCGTGTCCGCGCGCACCGGGCGGCCGGTCTTGTCGGTCACGCGCACCGCGATCAGCGGACGGGTCAGGCCGTCGGCGACGAGCCGGCTGTTGGCGGCATCGAACACCGCGCGGACGCCGGGCCCGGCATAATACACCTTGCGGTCGAGCGTCTTCACGACGCTGCCGTCCGCGGCGAGCACGCGTGCCTCGAGGCGATTGTCGCCGTCGATCAACGGGATACCCGTCCAGCGCGAGACCGCGACGTCGGAACCGTCACGCTGATCGGTACCGTCGAACGCGAGCGGCTCGACCTGCTTGCCGTTGATCGTCAGCGCGACTCGCTGGCCGGCCGCGTGCTTGACGACGGCGCGAACGACCGGCGCGCGCGGATTATGGTCGGCGCTCGGGAACAGCCAGTCGATGCCCGCGGTCTGTTCGCTCGCCAGCCAGTCGCGGCTACCCGCGGCGAGGGCGGCATCCGCGACCGTGATGGGAAGGCCCGAATCGGCCGCCGCGGCCTTGCCGGTGGGCTTCAACTGGAAGTCGACGCGCTTGAGCAGGCCGCCATCCCCCTCGACGAACCGCGAGATCGGGCTGTTGGCCTGACGCGTGTCGATGTCGCAGGCGACCGGCGCGTGCGTCGCGGGGATGCTCGACGTGTCGATCTGGACGACGTGCCGCCCGGCGCGGACGCCCTCGAAATGATACAGCCCGTCGCGATCGGTGGAGACGAACGTGCCGTCCTCCATCAAAAGGCGGATTCCGGGCACGCCCTTGCGCTTGTCGACCGGATCGCCGCAATTCCCCTCGGTCACGCGGCCGATGATCGTCATCGCATCGGTGAACAGGAGCGGACGCAGGCGAACCGATGCCGCCGCCTCGTTGCTGGTGACGCTGCCCTGGCCGACGACGCGCGCACGGTTGAGCGCTTCGCCGGTGGGTGCGCCGGGGGCGATGCTGACGACGTATTTCAGCTCGGTCGAGGCACCGGCGGCGAGCACGGGTATGACGAAGTCGAGGCTGCGACCATCGCTCGACACGCTCGGCTCGTCACCGCCGCGCGCGGAATTGCGCTCGTAGCGCAGTCCCCTGGGCAAGGTGTCGGCGACGTGGAGCCCGCGGGCCGCGACCGAATCGCGGTTGGTGATGCGCAGCAGATACTGGACGAAATCGCCGGGCGACGCCTCGCGCACCGATGCCACCTTCGTCAGCAGCAGCGACCCCGCCCCGGGGGCGTCGAGCGGGATATCCGCCGAAAACGGCTCGGGCGTCGACAGCGTGAATGTTTCCCCGAAACTGGCGCCCTTAAGGATGAACGCCGCGCCATCCGGGTCCTTGAGGGCAGCCAGCGTCGCGCGCTCGACCGTCGAGGGCGCGACATACGTGCCGGGCGGCACGACCCTCAGCGCATAGCGGCCAGGCGCGGTCAGCGGGAAGCGATAGCGCCCGGTTTCGCCAGGGTAGACCCGTCCGCTGGCGTCAGTGACGCTCTCGCCCGTCACCATCGACGAGGGGTAGCGGCTGACACCGTCGTCGCCGAAGACGGTTGCCGGCTGGCCGGTCTCGTCGACCAGCGTCACGGTAGCGCCATCGACCAGTGCGCCGGTGCGCGAATCGAAGGTATAGCCGGCCGGATCAATAAGGATCGAGGAGGTCGAGCCGAAGCTGAATTCGTCCTCGGTGAAGATGAGCGTGATCTTCGCGCCGCGGGTCCGCACTTCGCAGGGTTCGAGGTCGGGATATCGGCCGGTCTCGGTGGAGGGAACGCCGCCAGCGAAGATGCCGCTGTCGGGCGTGGTTTCGGTCAGCGTCAGCTTGACGGTGCTGTTGCCGATATCGGCGGTGATCACCGACGTTTCACGGACCGCGGAATCATGATTGCCGGCCTGATTGTCGAGCACCAGGATCATGTCTTCCTTGACATCCAGCGCCGCGACCTTGGGCGCGGCCGCGAACGTAGTCCCGTCGATCGGTGCGGGAGTGAAGACATAGGTCGGGGCAGTCTGACACTTCGCGCCGGTGAAGGTATAATTGGTGGGTGCCAGTCGAAAGGATAGCGTGGTCGGACGCTTGCCACGGTTTACGTCGAGCGCGACCGTGTTGGACGGCACGGTGCGTATGCCGGAATCGCTGGCCGCGTCGTCGAACGACAGCGTCGCGGTATTCTGGATACGGCCGGTCGGGGCGCCCGCCTGCGCAATCGTCGGCGAAGTGCCGACGATCAGCCCGAGCAGGAGCGTCAGGAGCAGCGCGCAGAGGCGCAAAAGGCGACGGAAGCTGGACATGAAGGGTCCTCTCCCGACGCGCGTCTCCACGCGCCGGGATCGGTCGTTCCTTTGTACGAGGGCGTGGGGTTTAGTTGATCGTCACGCGGAAGAGTGCCGCGACCGATGTCCCGCCGAGCAATGTCGGAATCGTCGCACTCACCGTCTTCGTGCTCGCGTTGTACGAACCGGAGTAGAGCAGCAACGGTACGGTGACAGAGCCGTTGTCCGCCAGCGGAACGCCGCCGGTGATACCCGTCACCAGGCAAGAGTTGCCCAGCGCGATGGCGCCGATCGAGATCGAGTTGGCGACATAGGTCGTGTTGGCCGGGATGATGTCGGTCAGCGTGACGTTGGACGCTGGCGTTCCCGTCGTGGCGTTGTTGACGACCAGGCAATATTGCACGACCGCGCCCGGGATCGCCTTCGGCGCGACGAGCAGATTGACCGGATCGGACAGCACCAGCTGCGACTTCGCCACGCTCAACGAGACATTGCGCGTGGTGATCTCGTAGCCGAGCGATGCGCGGCCCTGGCCGTTCAGCGCGGTGTCGAGGCCCAGACCATCCGAGTCGTTATCGGCAAAGACCACGTCGACGATGTTGTCGTCGTTAAGCGCGACACTGGCGGCCAGAGGCGTTCCCTGCGCGGCGATATCGCCACCCGCAGCCACTTGCGCGATCAACGTGATACCCGCGAGTGCGGCGCTCTGCGTGTTGGGGACGTCCGCAACGATGAACACGACCGCCGACGCATCGGCAGCGAGTTCATTGATGTAGGTCGCGGTATCGCTGCCGACCTCATACGTGCCGTTGTTGTTCCCATCGACGAAGATCTTGATGTTGCTGACGTCGAGATTGTCGCCCGCGAACAATCCCTGGATCGGCGTCTGGCTGGTCGACAACAGGAAATCCTGCGTGCCGTTGGTGTTGTTGGTCACCCTGAACGTCGTCACCGCGCCGGCCTGGCCGATCGCGACCTGCGTATTGGCGGGCTGGTTCGTGGAGACGGTGAGGTTGACCTTGCGATCGACCACGAAGCTGACCGCATTCGACGTCGCCGATTGCTGGACGCCGTTGACCGAATAGCTCGCCTGCGCCGTGTTGGTGACGGTCGTACCGGCGGCGGTACCTGCTAGTCCCGGTGCGGTCTGCGCCATGGCAGTACCGGCGGACACGATGGCGGCCGTACCGGCCAGCAGCGTGCGTATTACCCCTTTTGCGTACATTGTCAGGTCTTCCTTCTGTGATGGTTTTGGTCGGGAGTGGAGAGAGATTGGCCGGATCATTTGAGGACGGCCTGAAACGCGAACTGGCCTTGCGAACCGGCCGCTAACGGGCTCGCGAGGCGCCACCGGACGCTGGTGACATCGTTAGGGCTCGCCGCGCGCGTGCTGCCGTCAGGGCTGCGGACGCGGAGGGTGGCGAGCGAACCGTAAGTCTTGCCGTCGACCGAGACGTCGGGCGCAGGCGAACCGGGATTGGCCGATCGGTAGGCGATCTGGCGCGGCAACGGGTTGTCGAGCACCACGTTCGCCAGCGGCTGAGCACCGCTGTTGCGATAGGCGAGGACGAAGATGACCTTGTCGCCCGGCGTCACCTTGGTCGGCTTCACCAGCGTGACTCGGGTGGTGCCGTCGGGCGCGGCGCTGCGCGCCTCGACCAGGATGCTGCTGGTGACCTGCAACGGGCCGGCTGCAGCAGACGCGACAGCGGCGGTGGCAACCAGAACGGCGGCGATCATTGGACGCGTAATCATGGCTTGGCTCCTCATTGAATCTTGGTTTTGAACTGGACGATATGGCTGGATCCGCCGGCAACCCGGCCGAGCGCGACGGTGATGCCGGCGCCCTGCGCGGTGGTCGGGTCGAAGCGCCCGGCGTCGTCGTCGACGCCGTCGCTGAGCGGCGCGCCGTCGAGCGTCAGGCTGCCGGGGACGAAGACGGTGCCCACAGGGATCGGGTCGGCGATCCGCGCGCCGGTGACGGCATCGGTGAAGCGCGCCTCGAGCGTGTAGGTGATGACCGCGTCGCGCACCGCATTCTGCGATCCGTCGGCGGCGCGGACCGACTGGCTCTTGAGCAGCACCGGGCCCGCGACCGCCGTGCCGAGCGGAACCGAGACGGTGGCGAGGGCGCCGGTCGGTCCGACAACCGCATCGCCGCCGCCGTCGCCCGCGCCGGGATAGACACTGCCGTTCGCGCCGGATCCCGTCGTCGAGCGCGCGGTGACGGTCAACACGGCATTCGTGGTGCCGCCCTCGGGCGTCGCAACCAGAATCACGAGCAGCTTGATCGACTGGCCGGGCGTCAGAAGCGGCGTCCGGCCATCGACGGGCGCAACGTCCTTGGCAGGATCGTAGAGGCCGTCGTCATCGGCATCGATCACCAGGGCGCGCACCGTGGCCGCGCCGGGCGATACCGATGCGGTTAGGGCGAAGGATTCTATGCCATTGTCCAGATTGGTCAGCGTGAAGGGAATGGCGACCGGTTGCGCGGACACGACGATCGCGCCCTGTCCGTCGCGGCCCAGCGCCACGTCGAGGCGCTCGGCGACGATGATCGTGACGGTGTTCGAACGGGTCGACTGCGCCGTACCGTCGGCATCATACCCAAGGCCCGCGGTATTGACGATCGGCGTACCCGCCGGCGTGCCGGTCGAGGTCGCGACCGGTGGCGTCTGGGCGAGCAACGGCTGCGACAATCCCGCACCCAGGATACAGGACAGCAGGCAGGGTGCCGCTGCGACGCGTCGAAACCGTCCTCTGCTTCCCCCATGCTGTGCCATCAGACGAATCAATTTTGTCCCAATCGCTAAGATCGGGAACAAATTGTCCGAAGCCACTTAATCAAATACTACGAAATCAAAATGGGATGCGAAACCCGAACTATAGTAGTTAACGTGACAAAATCCGTTTTGCTGGAGATGATCAGTTCATAATACCCAAAACGATATCTTTCATCGTTTCCGTTCGATTGTTCGGATATCCAAATCCATAATGACTATATTTATGGAGACGTTGCCCAGACGCAAAAAGACCGGCCACGCCACGTCTCCGAAGAAGACGCGTCGTGGCCGGTCGTGGCAGGCGTGGGGCTAGGGTTAGTCGCGGAGAAGCGCGCGCAGATACGCCTTCATCTGCTGGTCGCCATTATGGCTCAGCGATATCTCGACCCGCCGCCGATCGGTCGGATCGATGACGCGGTCGATCAGCTTCAGCTTGTGGAGATGTTCGATCCAACGCTGCGACGTGGTGACGGGCGCGTCGGACATGCTGACCAGCGCCTTGATGTTCATCGGCATCCGGTCTTCGCGCGCGGCGAACAGCGCGAGGAGCATGTCCCAGGCCGGTTCGTGAAACAATTCGGCGGGCAGGAACTGCCGTCGCAATCGTCGTTGGGCCAGCACGGCATTCGCGTGCTTCACGAGGGCCGCGTCGTTCGGCTCGCCGCCTGCAAGTACAGGCTCGGCTGCTCTCTCCACCCGTCCGTTGAACTCTTCGGCTACCGCCGACAGCTTGGCAGTCAGATCCTTGATCAAGTCCACCACGGTCTCGTTCTTCACACAAGGCCCCCCGTTGCCTGTTGATACCGTTACGTGATCGCTCGGCGCATGTTTGCGGCTTGTACCGCTATGTCATGCACCGCCGACCATCCCAGACGCCAGGCTGAGACACCCCGACCTTCCAACCAGCAGCAGGATTTCGAACATAGGCCCCTGAGGAACTAACTGCACAAACATCCGGAAACCGACCACAGTATATTTAAGTACGGTTATCAAAACGATTATATGCAAATATGTCCACTCTGAACGCAATTTAATATTCTAACCCAGATCAATTCTGCATGTGTGCCAAAGTGATTTTGTTTTTTATTAAGCCGATCTGGCGACGTCGAACACGGGACCCTCAGCCCGCCCGCTGGCCGTCAAGTGCGCGTCGGACACCGTAATTTGCGACGAAACGATATCGAACCGTCCCATAGTCCGATCGAACGTGCCATGCGTTAGGCATCGATCGAAGCGAAAGGGTATCGTGTCCGCCTATCTCAATGCCGTCGGGTCCGCTGTTCCCGGTCACGATATCCACGCGGCGTTCATCGCCTGGGCGCGGTCGCGGGTCGATGCCCGGACGGAACGCGTGTTCGACCGGATGGCGTCGCGGTCGGGCATCGGGCATCGCTGGTCGGTGCTGCCGCCCACCGCGAATGGCGGCTCGCCGGTCGACGATGCAGGCTTCTATGCCGTCGAACCCCATCCGGGCACCGCGGCGCGAATGACGCTGTATGCCGAGCACGCACCCGACCTCGCCATCCGCGCGATCGAGGCGTTGCGGGCCAAGGTCGCCGTCGCGGGTATCACGCATCTCGTGGTGGCGAGTTGCACCGGCTTCGTCGCGCCGGGGATCGACCAGATCATCGCCCGCCGGCTTGGCCTTTCGTCGAGCGTCGAGCGGCTGCTGATCGGCTTCATGGGGTGTTACGCAGCGATCGTCGCGTTGCGGAGCGCGCGGCATATCGTCCGTTCCGAGCCCGCCGCGCGCGTGCTGGTCGTGACGGTCGAGCTGTCCACGCTGCACCTGCAACCGGCCGACGACATCGAGGCGCTGTTGGCGATGCTGCAGTTCGGCGATGGTGCCGCCGCCGCGCTGGTGACGGCGGATGCGACCGGGTTCGCGCTCGAAGCGCCGTTCGCCGCGGCATTGCCCGATAGCGAGCAGCTGATCCGCTGGGACGTCACCGATGCGGGCTTTGCGATGCATTTGTCGGGCGAGGTGCCGGGGCGGATCGCCGCAGCGCTGTCCGACGAGGAATTCCGCACGATCGTGAGTGCCGGCCAGCCGCCGGAGTCGATCGACGGCTGGGCGGTCCATGCCGGCGGACGATCGATCCTCGATGCGGTCGAGCATGCGATGCACCTCAATCCCGACGCACTGGCGGAATCGCGGCAGGTGCTGGCGGACAATGGCAACATGTCGTCGGCGACGTTGATGTTCGTGTTCGAGCGCTTGCTCGCCGGGCCACCGGTCGAGCATGGCGTGGCGCTGGCGTTCGGACCGGGCCTCGCCGCGGAGGGCTTCGGGTTCCGGAGCGCGGCATGAGCCTCGCGGTCCGCAGCCAGGCCGAAGAGCTGATGGATGCCGATGATCTCGACGCGGCGACCTATGCCGACGTGGTCGGCGATCTCGCGACGGTCAACACGGTGACGATGGCGCGCCGCCCGACGCTCGACTTTCTCAGCCGCGCGACCGCGGGGCGACGGAGCTTCCGGTTGCTCGATGTCGGGTTCGGCGATGGCGACATGCTCCGCCGGATCGCGCGCTGGGCGAAGGCAAAAAATATCGAGGCCGAGTTGGTCGGCGTCGATCTCAACCCGCGCAGCGAACAGGCGGCGCGGGCACATGGCGGCGACATCCGCTATGTCACGGGCGACTATGCCGACCTTGCGCATGAGCCGTGGGACGTGATCGTCAGCAGCCTCGTCGCGCATCACATGAGCCACGACCAACTGGTCGCGTTCCTGCGGTTCATGGAAATGCAGGCCCGAGCCGGGTGGTTCGTCAACGACCTCCACCGCCACGGGTTCGCGCATTGGGGCTTCCCGGTTCTGGCGACGATCGCACGCTGGCACCCGATCGTCCGGCACGACGGCACGTTGTCGATCGCGCGCAGCTATCGCCCCGACGAATGGCCGCCGCTGCTTGCCGAGGCCGGCATCACCCAGGCGAAGGTCCGCCGCGTCTTGCCGTTCCGGTTATGCGTCGAACGCCTGCGCTGATCGTCGGCGGCGGGCTCGCCGGCACCGCGACCGCGATCCAGCTCGCGCGCGCCGGCCTGCCGCATCTGCTCGTCGAGCGATCGCGCGAGACCGGCGATGCGATCTGCGGCGGGTTCCTGAGCTGGCGCACGCTGGAGACGCTCGGCGGGCTCGGGATCGACCCCGACACGCTGAACCCCGAACGCGTGACGCGCGCCCGCATTTTCGCGGGTAATCGCCGTGCGGAGGCCGCCCTGCCCCATCCGGCGGTCTCGGTCTCGCGTCGTCGGCTCGATACCGTCCTGCTGGCCGAAGCCCAACGGCTTGGAACGCCGGTCGAGCGCGGGATCACCGTGCGCGAGATCGACGGGACGAGCGCACGGCTCGCGGACGGCGCGACGATCTCGGCCGACGCGCTGTTCCTTGCCAGCGGCAAGCACGACGTTCGCGGCATGGCACGCCCCGAGGACGCGCGCGGCGCCGACCCGACCCTGGGGATCCGGGTGCGGATCACGCCCTCGCCGGCACTGCGCACAGCGCTCGCCCGCGGAATCGAGCTGCATCTGTTCGACCGCGGCTATGCCGGCCTGGCGATGCAGGAGGACGGCACCGCGAACCTGTGCATGGCCGTGCATCGTTCCAGGCTCCAGGCTGCGGGCTCCCCCGCGCAACTGCTCGACGCACTGGGACGAGACATGCCAGCACTTGGCGAATGGGTTGCGCTGATCGCGCCGAACACCCCGATCGATGCGATCGCCAACGTCCCCTATGGCTGGCGCCAACGCACCGGCGTCGATGCGATCTTCCGGCTCGGCGACCAGGCGGGTGTCATCCCCTCGCTCGCCGGCGAGGGCATGGGCATCGCGCTAGCCAGCGGAGTCGCGGCGGCCAACGCGTACGTCGTCGGCGGCCCCGCCTCCGCCGCGCACTGGCAGAAGGACTTCGCCCGCCGTCTCGCCCGCCCGATCGGTATCGCCGGCATCGTCCGCCATATCGCCGAAAGCGAACGCGCCGCGTGGCTGCTCCCGTTCATGCGGCCCGCACTGATCCAGGTCATCGCCAACGCAACCAGAATGGGCCAATCTTGAAATACGCGCCGCCAGCACGAGATGCATGCTTATGGACCAGCTCAATCTTTCCGAGGCCGAATGGCGCAAGCGGCAAACCCCCGAACAATATCACGTGTTGCGCGAGGCGGGCACCGAGCGCGCCTTTGCCGGCGTCCTGAACGATACCAAGGCCGACGGCATCTATCGGTGCGCGGCGTGCAGCAACGAACTGTTCGACAGCGCCGACAAATATGATTCCGGTTCGGGCTGGCCCAGCTTCACCCAGCCGATCGGCCCCGACGCGGTCACCGATCACGCCGATCGCAGCCACGGGATGACGCGCGTCGAAACGCGGTGCGCGCGCTGCGACAGCCATATGGGGCACGTCTTCCCGGACGGTCCGCCGCCGACCGGGCAACGCTATTGCATGAATTCGCTGTCACTCGAATTCCGACCGCGCAAAGCGAACGTCGCGGCCTGATGCCGCTTGTAGGGCGGGACCATCGCGCGTAATTCTGCGGCCACATGGCTCGTACGCGTTCTGCTTCCCCGTCCCGTCGGTCCCCAACTCCCCCGGCGTCACGCTGGCGGCGGCGGCTGGTCGTGTTCCTGCAGCTTTGCATCGGGATCGGCGTCCTCGCGCTCGGGGCGCTGGCGATCGCGGTCTATATTGCGATGTCGCAGCTGCCGAGTTTCGACAGCCTGAAATCCTCGCCCAACGGCCAGATGATCCGCGTCCATGCCGCCGACGGCACCGTGATCGTGTCGATGGGGCCGAGCTTCGGCGAATGGCTGCCCTACGGCCAGATCCCCAAGGTGATGCGCGACGCGACCGTCTCGGTCGAGGATCGGCGTTTCCGATCGCATATCGGCGTCGATCCGGTCGGCATCGCGCGGTCCGTGAAGGTGCGGTTCGATCGCGGTCACTGGACGCAAGGCGGGTCGACGATCACGCAGCAGCTTGCGCGTACCGTCTTCCTCAACAACCAGAAGAAGTTCGGGCGGAAATTCCGCGAGGGCATCCTGGCGTTCGCGCTCGAATGGAAATTCACCAAGGACCAGATCCTCGAGCTCTATCTGAACAAGGTCTATTATGGCGGCGGCGCGTACGGGATCGACGCGGCGAGCCGCAAATTCTTCGGCCACGGCGCGGATCACCTGAGCCTCGCCGAGGCCGCGGTCATCGCCGGACTCGTCAAGGCGCCGTCCAACTATTCGCCGACCGCCGATGCCGAGGCCGCGATGGGCCGCGCGGGCGTCGTGCTGGAGACGATGCAGGAAACCGGCGCGATCTCCGCGTCCGAAGCCGCCGATGCCGACGTGTCCGGACTGAAACTGGCGCCCGAACCCAAGCAGAACAGCGTCCGGTATTTCACCGACTGGGCGTTGCCGCAGCTCGATACGCTGATCGACGAGACCTCCGAGCCGCTCGAAGTGTGGACCACGCTCGACCTGACGATGCAGCGCCAGGCGGACGAGGCGATCCGGGCCAATGCACCGCCAGGCGCGCAGGGCGCACTGGTCGCGCTCGATCGTGGCGGCGAAGTCCGCGCGATGGTCGGTGGCAAGGATTATGTCTCGTCGATCTATAATCGCGCCACGCAGGCGGTCCGGCAGCCCGGCTCGTCGTTCAAGCTGTTCGTGTACCTTGCCGCGCTCGAGGCTGGCCACAAGCCGGAGGATTCGATCGTCGACGAACCCGTGACGATCCAGGGCTGGAGCCCGCGCAACGATTCGCGGCGCAACTCCGGCGCGGTCTCGTTGCGGACCGCGTTTGCCTATTCGCTCAACACGATCGCCGCGAAACTGGGGCAGGAGGTCGGCTTCAACACGGTCGCCGACATGGCGCGGCGGTTCGGCATCACGACGCCGGTCAACACGCATCCCTCGATGGTGCTCGGCACGTCGGAGGTCCGCGTGATCGACATGACGCGCGCGTTCGCTTCCGTCGCCAGCAAGGGCGTCGCGGTGACGCCGTACGGGATCACCCGCGTCACGGCGAACGGCCAGACGATCTACACGCACGAAGTCGACCGCAGCCACGTGCTCGTCGCCCCCTATGTCGCCGCAGAAATGACCGACCTGTTGCAGACCGCGGTCAACACCGGCACCGGTCGCGCGGCGCAGATCGGCCGCCCGGTCGCGGGCAAGACGGGGACGACCAGCGCGTCGAAGGATGGCTGGTTCCTGGGCTTCTCCAGCGGGATCACCACCGGCGTGTGGATGGGCCGCGACGATGCCAAGCCGATCGCCGGGCTGCATGGCGGCACCGCACCGGCAAAGGCGTGGGCCGCGTTCATGAAGCCTGCGACCGCGAACCGTCCGATCGAGCAGTTCGATACCAAGGTCACGCTGCCCGAATGGCAGTTGGAGCCGGACGAGGAGAGCTATTTCGGGCAGCCCGACAACGGCCAGATGGCGGTCGATGCGGACGGCAATCCGATCGAGCAGGGCCAGCCGCCGGTCCCGACCGACGCGCAGACCGGCGACACGATCCCGCGGCCCGATGCGGACCAGCCCGAGGCCCCCGCCGTGCCGCCGCTACAGTTGAACCAGGACTGGATCGACCGCGTCACCGGGCGTGAGCGCCGCGAGCCGTCACCGGCTGGCCGGCAGCCGCTCCAGCGCGACGTGCCCCGGGATGGGCCACGCGACCAGGTCCAGACGCAACGCTTCCAGAGCGATCAGGAAGAGCGCCCGAACCAGTGAAGCCCCGCGCCCTGCGTGCGTAACCAGACGCGCGCGGGCGTCGGATCTTCGCCGTAGAGCTGCTCGACCAAGGCGTGGAAGATCGGCGCGTGGTTCATGTGGACGCGGTGCGCCACCTCGTGCGCGACGGTGGCGCGACGGACCCAGCTTGGCGCCAGGATCAGCCGCCAGCTGTAGCGTATGACGCCGCTCGAGGCGCAGCTGCCCCAGCGGCCCTTGGCGTCACCGACCGCGACCTGGGCGACGCTGACCTTGGCCTTGGCGGCATATTCATGGGTCTCGGCCTCCAGCACGGCGAGGGCGGTACGCTTCAGCCAGGCCTCGACCCGGCGCGCGATGGTTTCGGACGGGCCCGACAGCGACAGGACCGAACCTTCGCGAACCACGGTTCGGCGGCTGCCCGGCGTCCACGCGATCGTCAGCGGCTCGTCGGCGACGGTGAGGACCGCGCCGGGCACGAACGGCCGCGGCTGCGGGAGCAACGCGCGCTGTTCCGCGATCCAGCCGGCCTTGTCTTCGGCCCAGGCCAGCGCCTGCTTCAACGCCGCACGCTTGGGGAGGACGAGCCTGGCGCGGCCGCTCGCGGGATCGATCGACAGACGCGCGCGGCGGGCGCGCGGATGACGAACGATCTCCAGTCCGTCTATCATTGGGTCAAAGCTCGCGGTCGATCACATGGTATTCCAGCTCGCCCGCCTCGTCCTCGCTGATGGTCCAGCCGCGGACCGATTGCTTGGCGCGGTGGACGGCTTCGCGGTCGCCGCAGACGAGGTAGTGCCATTCGGGCAATTGCTCGCCCGCCGCGCGCAGGCGGTACGCGCAGGTCGACGGCAGCCAGTCGATCCCGCGGACGTTGCCGGTCGTCAGCCTGACGCATTCGGGGACGTAGGCATGGCGGTGGCGGTAATCGGAGCATTGCCCGCTGCGCCGATCGAGCAGGCGGCAAGAGACGTTGGTCGCGACGAGTTCGCCGGTATCCTCGTCCTCAAGCTTGTGGATGCAGCATTTGCCGCAGCCGTCGCACAAAGCTTCCCATTGGCCGCGGTCGAGCTGGTCGATCGGCGTATCTTCCCAGAAGCGCGCGCTCACCGGACCCAGCGCTTTATCTCTGTCGCCACCGCATCGGGCCCTTGTTCCTGCGGCAGCAAAGCGATGGGCTTGCCGTCCGGATCCATCAGATAGGCCTGGCGAGAGTGGTTTACGAGGTAGCCGCCGCCGGGCGAGGCATCGCCCTTGCTCGAATAGACCGCATATTCGGTCTTGATCGCGGCGATCTGCGCATCGGTGCCGGTCAACCCGACCATGCGCGGGTGGAAGGTCGAGACGAACTGCTTGAGCACCGCAGGCGTATCGCGCGCCGGGTCGACCGTCACGAACACCGGCACGATCTTCGCGGCGATCGCAGGATCGCTCGCCTCGAGCTTTTTCACCGCAGCGCCGATCGCCTGGACATCCGTCGGACACACATCGGGACAGAAGGTGTAGCCGAAATACATGATCCGGTATTGGCCGGCGAACGCCTGATCGGTGATGGTCTGCCCGTTCTGGTTGGTCAGCGTGAAGCCGCCGCCGATCCGGGCGCCTTCCAGTGGTGGCTTGGCCGGGGGCTGGGACGAGTGGCACGCCGACAGCGCCAAGGCAGGCAGCGCGAGCGCGCAGAGGAGGAAACGGAGGGTCATGATGCCGCCAGCCTTGATCTGTTCGCTAGTGCGGCGCAAGCGTCACCCTATATCCAGGACGAACCAAGGAAGTCTCTCGATGCGTATCCGCCTGATGCTCGCCGCTACCCTCCTGACGCCTGCGCTGGCCTGCGTCGCGGCGCCCGCGTTCGCGCAAGGCCAGTCGGAGGGGTACAAGTTCCTGTCCGCGGTGCGCGATGCGAAGAACAACGAGGTGCTGGAAATGCTGGGCAAGCCCGGCAGCAACATCATCAACACGCGCGACGTGACCAGCGGCGAAGGTGCGCTCCACATCGTCATCAAGCGCGGCGACGAGGTGTATCTGCGCTTCCTGCTGCAGAAGGGCGCCGATGCGAACCTGCGCGACGGCAAAGGGAACACGCCGTTGTTGCTCGCGGTGACGCTGGGTCAGACGAACATGATCCCGATCCTGACCGCCGCGGGCGCGAACCCGAACCTGGCCAATTCGGCGGGCGAGACCCCGCTGATCCGCGCGGTGCAGCGCCGCGACGTGGGTATGATCCGGGTGCTGCTGGCCGAGAACGCCGACCCCGATCAGGCGGATATTATGGCCGGCATGTCCGCACGCGCCTACGCCAAGCAGGACGGACGCAATCCGATCGTGAGCAAGCTTCTAGCCGACGCCCCGAAGAAGGTGCGCAAAGCGGTTTCGGGCCCGAAGTTCTGATCGTCCTCGGGTCGGTACCGACCCACTCTGTGAAATGCACGTAAACCCACCCCCGTCATCCTGACGAAAGTCAGGATCCAGAGTTACGGAACGCTATCTTCAATGGCTCTGGATCCTGACTTTCGTCAGGATGACGCACCGCACTCAGAATGCCAGTCCGTCCGCATCCGGGTCCATCTGCGCGATCAACCGCCGCGCCGCGCGCCGGGCGAACGCCAGCGTGCACCGTTTGCGGACATGCGCGGGCAGCGGCACGGTATGCGCCTCCCGCACGATCGCCGCGTCGTAGCGGTCCGCGACGATGATCCCCGTGCGCTCGGGCAGGAACGCAGGCCCGTCCAGCGGCCCGACATCGAACCCGGCCGGGACCGCCCAGAAATACCGGTCGCAATGCCCGAGATAATCCGGCCACTTGCCGTCGCCGAGCAGGTCGGCGCGGGACACCTTGATCTCGACGATCACGATCTGCCCGCGCGCATCGACCGCCATCAGGTCGGCGCGTCGCCCCCCGTCGAGCGGCACTTCGGTCATCGCGGTGAGATCGTGGCGCAGCAACATCCGGATCACGCCGCGCGCCACGTCGGCCGCACACAGGACCGAGTCGGGGGGTGATCCAGGTTTGTCGATGCAAGAGTCCGGCGGCATATCGAGCATGCGCCGGAAATAGAACAATCCACGAACGAGGCAAGCCCATTCGCGGATTGGTCGCGCTGGATCAGCCCGCCTCGCCCTTCAGCGGCCGCGCGAGCAGGTCGCCGATGACGTCGCTCACCGGTGCCCCCTCCAGCAAGCGGCAGACCGCTTCGGTGATCGGCATGTCGACGCGCGCGTCGCGGGCGGCTTCGCGCAGGACAGGCGCAGTGAAGGCGCCTTCCGCAACGGTTCGCCGGTCGGCCAGCAAGGCCGCCGCCGACTCGCCGCGCCCGAGACCGACACCCAGCGAGAAGTTGCGCGAACTGGTCGAGGAACAGGTCAGCACGAGATCGCCCAGCCCCGATAGCCCCGCCAGCGTCTCCGCCCGCGCGCCGCGGGCCAGGCCGAACCGCGTCATCTCGGCGAACCCGCGCGCGATCAACGCCGCCCGCGCGTTCTGGCCGAGCCCTGCCCCCTCGACCACACCGCAACCGATCGCGAGCACGTTCTTCACCGCACCCCCGATTTCCGCACCCGCGACGTCGGTCGAAGCGTAGGTGCGGAAATGGCGTGCCGCGAGCCGGGTGGCGAGGCGTTCGCCAAGCGCGGCATCGTCGCAGGCGAGCGTCACCGCGGTCGGCAACCCGGCGGCGACCTCATGCGCGAAGGTCGGCCCCGAGAGCACCGCGATCGGCGCATCCGGATGCACCGCGCGCGCGACCTCACCGACGAGCCGCTTGCTGCCCGCCTCGATCCCCTTTGCGCAGAGCACGAGCGGAATGCGGCCGATCGGGGCGGCGGCGAGGACGCTGCCGACGTGCTGCGCGGGCGCGACGACGAGGATCGCATCCATGTCCGCCAGCGCGGTCAGGTCGTCGGTCGCGCGGATCGTCGGCGACAGCGCCACACCGGCGAGGAAAAGCGTATTCTCATGGGCGGCGTTGATAGATTCGACCACCGCTCCCTCGCGTGCCCAGAGGATCACGTCGCGCGCGCCATAGGCGGCGACCTGCGCCAGCGCGGTACCCCATGCGCCACCACCGATGACGCCGATCCTCATGGCCTGGACGCTCATGCCTTGACCCCCGCGCCACGCACCGCCTCGGCGTTCGGATCGAGCGGCCAGCGCGGTCGCGCCGCGACGTCGAGCGGATCGGTAAGGCCCGTAGCCAGTCGCTCAGCCCCCGCCCAGCCGATCATCGCGGCGTTGTCGGTGCACAGCCACAAGGGCGGCGCGACGAACCGGAGCCCGTGCGCGCTCGCGAGCCCCTGCAACGCGGTACGAACCGCGGTGTTGGCCGCGACTCCGCCCGCGACGACGAGCGCAGTCGCGCCGTGCGACGTCCGCAGCGCTTTGGTCGTGCGGTCGATCAGGCAATCCACCACCGCCGCCTGGAACGAGGCGGCGATGTCCTCGGGCGAATACTGGCCGACGACGCGCGCGACGGCGCTCTTCAGCCCCGCGAACGAGAAATGCGGTTCGGCCGAGCCTTTCAACGGGCGCGGCAAGGGGACTGCCTTCGGGTTCCCCAACGCCGCCGCCCGTTCGACGGCGGGGCCACCGGGAAAGCCCAGCCCCAGGAGCTTGGCGGTCTTGTCGAACGCCTCGCCCGCGGCATCGTCGATCGTCGTCGCCAACCGCCGATAGGCTCCGACGCCCTCGACCAGCAGCAACTGGCAATGCCCGCCCGACACGAGCAGCAGCAGATACGGAAACGCCAGGTCCGGATCCGACAGCCGCGGCGACAGCGCGTGGCCCTCGAGATGGTTGACCGCGACCAGCGGCTTGCCCGCGGCGTGCGCGAGCGCCTTGCCGGTGACGAGCCCGACCATCACCCCGCCGATCAGCCCCGGCCCCGCGGTCGCGGCGATCGCGTCGACATCGGCCAGCGTCAACTTCGCGTCGGCCAGCGCCGCGACGATCAGCGGCTCGAGCGCCTCGACATGCGCGCGCGCGGCGATCTCGGGCACGACGCCGCCGAACGGGGCGTGCGCCGCCTCCTGCCCGAGCAGCCGGTGCGCAAGGACCTGCCGGTCGCCAGTGACGAGCGCGGCGGCGGTTTCGTCGCAGGAGGATTCGATACCGAGAATGATCATCGCGCGTCTGTATAGGCCTGCGTGAAGCTTGTCGAAGGGTGCCCCTTTCTGCATGGCACGCACCATGACATGTTTTCGGCTCGGTACGCGCGGTTCGCCGCTGGCGCTCACCCAGGCAGGCCTGGTCCGCGATGCCCTGTGCGTCGCGCATGGCTGGTCGCCCGATCAGGTCGAGACGGTCGTGATCCGAACCACCGGCGACCGCGTGCAGGATCGCGCGCTTGCCGAGATCGGCGGCAAGGCCCTGTGGACCAGGGAGCTCGATCGCGCGCTGCACGATGGCGACATCGACTGCGCGGTGCATTCGATGAAGGACGTCGAGACGATCCGGCCCCCCACGCTGAAGATCGCGGCGATGCTGCCGCGTGCCGACGTACGCGATCGGCTGATCGGCGCGGAGACGTTCGCCGACCTGCGGACCGGCGCCGTCGTCGGCACGAGTTCGCCGCGACGCCGCGCGCAGATGCTTCGGCTGCGGCCCGACCTGGAGATCGTGCTGATCCGCGGCAACGTCGATACGCGGCTCGGCCGGGTGGCGAGCGGCGAGATGGACGCCACGCTGCTCGCCGCCGCCGGGCTCGATCGCCTCGGGCGCGACGACGGCCATGCGATCCCGACCGACATCATGTTGCCCGCGCCGGCGCAGGGCGCGGTCGGCGTCGAAGTGCTGGACGGCAGTGCCGCGCACGCGATCGTCGCCGCGATCGATCATGCCGACACCAGCCTGTGCGTTCTGACCGAGCGCGCGCTGCTGGCGCGGCTCGGGGCGGATTGCCACTCGCCGGTCGCGGCGCTCGCGTCGCTGGCAGGCGAGACGCTGACGGTGCGCGCCGAGCTGATCGCCGAGGACGGGACGTGCGACGTCGCCGGATCGATCGAGGGCGGTGCGGGCGAGGATTTGGGCACGATGCTGGCGATCGACCTTCTCACGCGCGCACCGGCCAGCGTCCGGCGGTTGTTCGCGGCATGACGCCCGGTCGCGCCGTTGCCCACGCCGTCGTCGTCGTGCGGCCGGAGCCCGGCAATGCTCGAACCGCAGCGGCGCTGCGGGCGCTCGGGATCGACGTACGGCAGGTTCCGCTGTTCGCCGTGACGCCGGTATACTGGAGCATGCCCGATCCGGCGGGGTTCGACGGACTGTTGCTGACCAGCGCAAACGCGGTGCGCCACGGCGGCGCGGGCCTGGACGCGCTCAAGCGCCTTCCGGTGGTCGCCGTCGGCGCGGCCACGGCAGCGGCGGCGACCGACGCCGGCTTTGCGGTCGCGGTGACCGGGTCGGGCGATGCGCGCGATGCGGTATCCGAAGCGCGCGATCGCGGCTTTGCCCGCCTGCTGCATCTTGCCGGACGGGATCGTGCCCCGACCGGCGACGGGGTCGAGGCCGTCACCGTCTACGCCAGCGACGATCTGCCGATCGACGCCGACACCACGCGATCGTTCGCCGACACCGTCGTACTGCTGCACTCCGAACGCGCTGCGATCCGGTTAAAAGACCTGCTCGACGCGACGCACGTGGACCAGTCCGGCGTGGAGATCGCAGCGATCAGCGCGGCGGTTGCCGAAGCGGCGGGAACGGGCTGGGCTGCCGTCTCGATCGCCCCGCAACCCAGCGATCCGGCGCTCGTCGCGCTTGCTGCGGCACGGGCGACCATACGCGCGATTGACCATCCGGTGCGCGGCGGGGATAAGCACGCCATGAGCGACTACGTGCCGACCGATAGCCCACGGGCACGCGGACCCAGAATGAGCATCATCATCGCTCTGACCGCGCTTGCGTTCATCGCCGGGCTGGCGCTGATGGCTTATGCCGCGAGGAAGTTGCCCTGGTTCGGCGTCACCGCGTCGACGACCGCAGGCCCGCCGGTCGCAGGGCAGAAGGCCGGCGCGAGCAGCACTGGCTATATCCCCTCGCAGCCGCTCGGTCCGGATGGCCAGCCCCAGGCGGCGGCGCCGGTCGACACCGCGGTGCTGGCAACGCGCGAAGCGACGTTGGCGGGCCAGTTGACGGCACTGGAGGCGCGGACCGCGGCGATCACCACCGATGCCGCTGCGGCCGGTGGGCAAGCGACCCGCGCGGAAGGGCTGCTGGTGGCGTTCGCGGCGCGCCGTGCCCTCGATCGCGGGGTCGGGCTGGGCTATCTCGAGGAACAGTTGCGCCTGCGGTTCGGCCAGGCCCAGCCGCGCGCGACCATGCTGCTGATCCAGGCCGCACGCCAGCCCGTGACGCTCGAGGACCTGCGCCAGGGCCTCGATGCGATAGCGCCCGATATCACGAGTTCGACCGGCGAGAACTGGCTCGACACGATCCAGCACCAGATCGACACGCTGATCGTGCTGCGCAAGGCGGGTACGCCGTCGCCGATGCCCGCCGATCGCCTCGCGCGCGCACGACGTCTTCTCAGCGCCGGCCAGGTCGAGGCGGCCCGCGCCGAAGTCGCGCGCCTCCCCGGCGCGGGCCAGGCCGGCAATTGGATGGACGCGGCGCGACGCTACGTCGTCGCGCGCCAGGCCCTCGACGTGATCGAGAACACCGCGCTGATCGGTCAACCGGGGCAGCCCCAGCCGGCACCGGTGGTGATGCCCACTCCCGAACCAGCAGCTCCCACGATCGAACCAACGCCGGACGCTACGGGGGTCTGACCCGAGGCGCCGCTGCCTTTCGCGAGGGACCGATGGTCCGACGCCGTTCCGCCCTATCGGGAGCAAGATCCTAGCGCGTCAGAGCACTCTGGCTTGGGTGATCGTTTCTAACGCTAACCAAGTATCCACTTTCCCGTCCGACTCAAAAATTCGTGGTTTTTTCGTCTGGAATGGCCGGAATGGAGAGGACAGCGGAACGGCGGCTTCCGGGGAGAACTACCGTTTAGCGGACATTTGGCTCGCCGAGGTAGGTGCCGCCATAGATCAAGCGATCCGCGGGTAGATGGCCATCGAACGACGATCCATCTCCATAGGGACGTTCGCATAGAACAATGGAGAGAATGTCTAAGCTCATCTCGCGACCTTTCCCGAAGTCGATCTTGACACGCGTAGCAGTCCCGGCCTCGCGAATCGCTACATGACAAACCCGACGAGCTTTGAGGTCTCTGATAACTTCGACAGCATGACTAAATGACGCGTGCGGCCCAAGGCTGACCAAGGCCATCGGCTTAAGCTGTTGTCCCGCAGGAGGGGCGAAGTATTTCGAGCGTAGGACCCGAAGAGGGTCTGCGTCCCACGTTCCGTTGCGATATTCCGGAGCGCGAAGTGAGGCAGGAACAGTCATAATGACTGAGTCGAGCCCGATGTAAGTGAGCGCTGCGCTTGGGCGGTAATAGCGATAGTAAATCGTCGTGCCATCGAGTGCTAGCAAGGCAGCAGCAATAGTTCCAAGGATCGCAGAACGCGGGGACATACACTCTTAATAGCGGAGGATAAAACGTCCGCAATCCGGCAGCGCAAACACTCCTCGGAATGACCCCAATTGGGCGCTAGCGGACAAACGAGCCGCTATCCTCGAACCCTGTCGATCAGCGCCATTGCCGCATGGGGTGCGCGGACCTTGGCGCCGTTGATGAAGAAGATGAACGTGTCGCGTGGCGTCTTCGCGGGTGCTGCGTCCTCGACATAGGGCAATCCCTCGGGTCGTCCGCCTGCCGCCCAGATCTTCGCCTTGTCGGCCCATGCATCCAGCGCGGTCGGTGCATAGCCGGCTACGAAGCGCTCCTCGGCATCCTCCAGCCGCGCGTAGACGAAGTCTCCGGTCACGTCGGCGATCGCGGGATAGTCCGCGGATTGCGCGAAGACGATCGCGGCGCCAGCATCGCGGCACATCGCGACGAATTCGGGCACCGCGAAACTTGGGTGCCGGACCTGGATCGCATGGCGCAGCGCGAGGCCGTCCTGCCTGGCCGGCAACAGCTTGAGGAACGCGGCGAAATCATCGGCGTCGAAGGTCTTGGTCGCCATGAACTGCCACAGGATCGGCCCGAGCCGGTCGCCGAGCTCGACGATCCCCTGCCCGGTGAATTTGGCGATCGACTCGCCGGCCTCGGCCAGCACCTTGCGGTTGGTGCAATAGCGCGAGGCCTTGAGCGAGAAGACGAACCCGTCGGGTACCGCCTTTGCCCAGGAAGCGAACGTCGCCGGCTTCTGGCTGCCATAATAGGTGCCGTTGATCTCGATCGCGGTGACGTGCTCGGCGGCATAATCGAGTTCGCGCTTCTGCGGCCATTTCTCCGGATAGAAGGTCCCGCGCCACGGCTCGTAGGTCCAGCCGCCAATACCGATTCTGATGGTCATGATGGCGAGTGTAGCGTGCTGGAGAAGGGCTTGGCGATGCCCTATTCGGTGATGACGCCGCGCAGGCCCGGCAGGTCGAGAATACGCACCTGCGCATAGGCGACCGCGACCAGGCCATCGCGCTCGAACCGCTTCAGGTGCCGGTTGAGCGTCTGGCGCGCGATGCCGACCACGCCGGCAAGCTCCTCCTGCCGGATGGTGATGCGACCGTCCCCCGCCTGCGACGCCCGCATCAGCGCCTGCGCCAGTCGCACCCGGATCGACTGTCCGACGCTCTGCGCGATGAACCGCAACGCGGTGCGTTGATGCGCGCACACGAGCAGGCCGAGATCGCGGTACAGTTCCGGGTCTGCGACCGCCGCCCGCGCAAACGCCGCCACCGGCACGTGCAACAGTCGCGCCGCTCCGAACGCGGTCGCGTCATGTGGTCTGGGATGGCCGTCGAGCGTCGACAGTTCGCCGAACCACGTCCCCGGCCGCACGATCAGCGCGAGGAGTTCCGCACCATTGGCGGACAGCCCCTTCAGCCGGACCTGCCCGTCCAGAACCGCCCACAATCCGTTCGGGGGATCGCCCGACCCATAGATTCGCGCGCCGTTCTCCAGAGCCTCGACCCGCGCCTCCTGCAACAGGCGTTCGCAACGACCCACCGGTATCGCGCCGAACCACGTGTCGGTCGCCAACATCGCATGATCCCGATCGTCCATCGCCCAAGGCTAAGCGAAATTTCGAGATTGTCACCATCGAGACAAGGTTTGCCGAATGCCGGTCGTACAAGGCGTCAAACATAAGGAGGCGGATGATGGCAACGGCATTCAAGGCGATGGAACCGGCCGCGATGGAACCGGCTGCGATGGCGACGGCGGCAACGACGATCAAGGACCAGGTATCGGCCGAGGAATGGGCGCTGCGCGTCGATCTCGCCGCCGCGTACCGGCTGGTGGCGCTGTACGGTTGGGACGATCTGATCTTCACGCATCTGTCGGCGCGCGTGCCTGGCCCCGAGCATCATTTCCTGATCAACCCGTACACGCACATGTTCGAGGAGATCACCGCATCGTCGCTGGTCAAGATCGACGTCGACGGCAACAAGGTCATGGACACCCCTGCCCCGGTCAACCGCGCGGGCTTCGTGATCCACTCGGCGGTCCACGCCGCGCGCCACGACGCGGTCGCGGTGCTGCATCTCCACACCCCGCATGGCCAGGCGGTATCGGCGATGGCCGAAGGGCTGCTCCCGCATACCCAGACAGCGATGATCGCCGGGCACGACGTGGCCTATCACGACTTCGAGGGCATCGCGACGGAACTGGAGGAACGCGAGCGGCTGGTGCGGGATCTGGGCACGAAGAACGCGATGATCCTGCGCAATCACGGCACGCTGACCGTCGGCGAGTCCGTACCGCAGGCGTTCCTGCGGATGTATTTCCTGGAGCGCGCCTGCGAGGCCCAGGTCCTGATGCTCAGCGCTGGTCGCGAGAATCTGAACTCCCCGAACCAGGGTGTCGCCGAGAAGGTCGAGGGGCAATCGAGCGGCACCGGGATGCGCATGCTCGCCGATGGTCTTGCCTGGCCCGCGCTGCTGCGCAAGCTCGACCGCGTCAATCCGGGCTATCGGGACTGACCGCAACCGGTTTCGGAAGGGCATTTCATGCCGCATTACGGCGATTACCAGAACGCGATCTATTTCGCCGGCCTCGCCGGTGTCGTCCCAAAGGTCCCGGTCGATTTCGCATCGCTCGAGGCTCGGGCGGCAGCCGCCTTGCCGCCGTCGGTGCTGGGCTATCTGCAGGGCGGGTGCGGCGACGAATTTACGCAACGCCAGAATGCCGAGGCGTTCCAGCACTGGGGCATGATGCCGCGGATGATGGTCGATGCCACGCGGCGCGACCTGTCGATCGACCTGTTCGGGATGACGCTGCCCAGCCCGATCTTCATGAGCCCGGTCGGGATCAACGGGCTGTGCACGCAGGACGGGCACGGCGACCTCGCCGCCGCGCAGGCGGCCGCACTCACCGGCGTCCCGCTGATCCAGTCCACGCTGTCGAACGATCCGCTCGAGGACGTCGCTGCGGCGATGGGCGACACGCCCGGCTTCTTCCAGCTCTACACGCCCAAGGACACGCCGCTCGCCGAAAGCCTCGTCCACCGTGCCGAGGCGGCAGGGTACAAGGCGATCGTCGTCACGCTCGACACTTGGGTGACCGGCTGGCGTCCACGCGACCTGAACGTCGCGAACTTTCCGCAACTGCGCGGCCATGTGCTGGAGACGTACTTCAGCGACCCGGTCTTCCGCGCGATGCTGGCCAAGCCACCGCGCGAGGATCTGCCCGCGGCGGTGCGGCAATGGGCCGGGACGTTCGGCAAGGTCCTGACATGGGACGACATGCCGTGGCTGCGATCGATGACGTCGCTGCCGATCGTCCTGAAGGGAATATGCCATCCCGACGACGCCCGCCGTGCGATCGATCTGGGTGCGGACGCGATCTACTGCTCCAACCATGGCGGCCGGCAGGCGAATGGCGGGATCGCCGCGATCGACATGCTGCCCGCGGTCGTCGAGGCGAGCGGAACCGTACCGGTGCTGTTCGATTCCGGCATCCGCTCGGGCAGCGACGTGGTCAAGGCGCTCGCACTCGGCGCCACTGCGGTCGGGATCGGCCGGCCCTACACCTATGGCCTGGCGCTCGACGGCGCGAACGGCGCCGCGCACGTGCTGAAATGCATCCTCGCCGAAGCCGACCTGCTGATGGCGGTGAACGGCTACCCGACGCTCGCCGCCGTCCGAGAAGCCGGAGCAACGCGGATGGGCCGCTGACGCCGGACGGTCAGGCGGCGGTGTCGTCGATCCGGCGTGCCTCTTCGATCAGCATCACGGGCACGCCGTCGCGGATCGGATAGGCCAGACCTGCCGCATCGGAGATCAGCTCCTGCGCGGCGTCGTCATAGCGAAGCGGCGTGCGCGTCATCGGGCAGACGAGCCGTTCGAGCAGCCACGGATTCAGAGGCGTCATCGTCCAACGCCTTCGCCGCGTGACGGCGGCGCCGCGGCGGCCTGGGCGATGCGACTGGATTCGCTGCCGATCCGCCGCTGCGTCGCGACGTGTTCGATCGCGGTGATCTTCTTGGGGTCGAACAGATTGGCGAAGAACATGCCGATCATCATCACGGCACCGTGCGCGCGCCCCTTGCCGGGCGACGTCACTGCAACGTCACCGATTCGTCGCCATCGTGCCGGCCGAAGAACTGCATCAGCTGGATGATCAGTTCGGCACGCTGTTCGATATCCGGCGCTTCGAGCAACGCCTGCTTCGCGGCGGCATCGAACGGCGCGATCTGCGCGATGCCGTTGACCAGGCTTTCGTCGTCGAGCCGCCCGACCGCATCCCAATCGACCGCATAACCCTGCACGTCCGCAAACCGGCGCGACTCCAGTTCCAGCGAAGACCGGCGCCCGAGCGACAGCGAGTCGTCCTCGATCAACGGCAGCAACTCGGCCTCGACCTGGCGGAACGCCGTCGTCACATCGAGCTCGCGGACGATCCGGAACAGCGCGATCCCCTCCAGCACGACGTTGTAGCGCCCGTCGTCGAGCGCCTCGACCTCGGCGATCTTGCCGACGCAGCCAATGTCATACAGCGCATCCGCATCGTCATGCGGTCCGCCCCGCGGCTGGATCATCCCGATCCGCCGGTCGCGCGCCATCGCGTCGCTGATCATCGCCCGATAGCGCGGCTCGAACATGTGCAGCGGCAGGTGCATGCCGGGGAACAGAAGCGCCCCCGGCAGCGGGAAGATCGACAGACGCGTGGTGGCGCGGGGAGGCGACTCGGTGGTCATCCGAACAGGATCGCAGACAGACGCCGTCGCTGTCCAGAGACCCACGGGTCCTCGAGCCCGACGACCTCGAACAATTTGAGCAACTGCGTGCGCGCCGCGCCCTCGTTCCAGTCGCGCTCGGCGGCGATGATGCCGAGGAACGTGTCGGCGGCGGCATCGCGGTCGTTCGCCGCCATCTGGCCGTTGGCGAGCGCGAAGCGGGCATGCAGGTCGTCGGGGGTCGCCTCGACCGCAGCAAGCAACGGCGAGAGGTCTTCAACGGGAGGCGCCGACTGCGCGAGCGCGAGCGCCGCCTGCGCGCGGTGGATCGCCGGGTCCTTGGCGATCGCCGGATCGAGGTTCGCCAGCCAGTCGGTCGCCTCGTCGAGTTGCCCGGTCGCGACCAATGCACGGACGAAGCCGGCATGGACCTGCGGATGCTCGGGCGCGATCTCGGCGATCTCGCGGAAAATCCCAAGCGCGCGCTCGCCGTCGCCCTCGGCCAAGGCCTCTTCGCCCACCGCGATCAGCGGCTCGACGTCAGGCGCCGCGTCCGTCGCGTCGGCTTCGATCGGCAACTGCTTGAGCAACTGGTCGAGGATCACGCGCAGCTGCGATTCGGTGCGTGCGCTGGTCATGTCGGCGACCAGCTGGCCCTGGAACATCGCATAGACGGTCGGGATCGACTTGATCTGGAATTGCGCGGCGATGAACTGGTTCTTGTCGGTATCGACCTTCGCCAGCACGACGCCCTTGTCGGCATAGTCCGCGGCGACCTTTTCGAGCGTCGGGGTCAGTGCCTTGCACGGCCCGCACCATTCGGCCCAGAAATCGATGATCACGAGCTTCGTCATCGACGGTTCGACGACATCGCGACGAAACGCCTCGACGGCATCCTTCTCCGCGGGGGACATTCCAAGCGTGGCCAAGTTCAACTCCCGTATTGCACTGCGCGCTATTTGGGGGCGCGCGCGATGAATGCCACCTCTAGGATGGATCGGTACGCACGACAAACCGCGCTTATTACGCGTTACCCACCGTTTTCCTGCGCACGCAGGAATCCAGGGCCAAGCAGATAACCACGTGCGGCGCTCGAAACCCTGGGCTCCTGCTTTCGCAGGAGAACGAGGCGCAGAGGCCCCGCATTGGCCGTGATGACGGCGCTCAATGAAAATCGCGCGACTTAGGCAGGACGCGAACGTCGCGCGGATGCGTCGCGCGGGGATGTCGTTCGCGAGCGTCCGGACTGCGCGTCAGTACCGGCCGGATCACCTCGTCGACGCGTGCAAGCGGCGGCTCCAGCGCATGATCTTCCGACAACAGCCGCAACATCTCGGTGCGATCCTGCACGCGCGCGGTCATCAAATGCGTGACGCCTTCCTCGCTGCGCTGGATCACGCCCTCCAGCACCATCAGCCGCGACGCCATCACCGCGCGGCGATTGGCCTCGAAATCGCGCGCCCACATCAGCCCGTTGGTGATCCCGGTCTCGTCCTCGATCGTCACGAAGATCGCATTGCCCTTGCCCGGCCGCTGGCGGACCAGCACCACGCCCGCGACCTTCGCGCGGCGGCCGTCCTTGGTGGCGTTGGCCTGCGCGCTCGACAGGACGCCTTCCGCTGCGAACCGCGCGCGGAGGAATTGCATCGGATGCGCCTTCAGCGACAGCCGCGTCGTCTGGTAATCCGCCGCCACCTGCTCGGACAGCGGCATGGCGGGCAGATGCGCGTCGGGCTCGGCTCCGAGTTCGGGCACCTCCGCCGCGGCGAAGAGCGCGAGCTGCTTGGGCGGGGTCCGGCGCACGTCCCACAACGCCTCGCGCCGCGGCTTGGCGACCGAGCGGAACGCGTCGGCATCGGCGAGCAGGTTCATCGCCCGCTGCGGCAGGTTCGCGCGGCGAGCGAGGTCCTCGATGCTGGCGAACGGCGTGGTCCGAACGCGGACGATCTCGTCGGCCCAGTCCTGACGGAACCCATCGACCTGCCGGAACCCAAGCCGCAAATCCTCCCCGGTACGGAGAGGGGGACCATCCGCAGGATGGTGGAGGGGGGCCGCCGCGGACGTTCCGCCTGGAAGGGTGGCAGGCGCAAACGCGCCGTCCGCAACGGGCCCGGCCGCAAGCGATCCGTCCGTGGAAGCCCCCCTCCACCCCGCTTTGCGCGGTCCCCCTCCCCGTGCCGGGGAGGATTCGAGCGTGCTGTCCCACGCGCTGGCATTCACATCGACCGGCAGCACCGTTACGCCGTGCTCGGCCGCATCGCGCACCAGCTGCGCGGGCGCGTAAAACCCCATCGGCTGCGAATTGAGCAGCGCGCAGCAGAACACCGCGGGGTGGAAGCATTTGATCCACGACGACACATAGACCAGCCGCGCGAACGACAGCGCATGGCTCTCCGGAAACCCGTACGATCCGAACCCCTCGATCTGCTTGAAACAGCGCTCGGCAAACTCCGCCTGATAGCCGCGCGCGACCATCCCGCCGATCAGCTTGGCCTGGAAATTGTCCATGCCGCCCACCTTGCGGAACGTCGCCATCGACTTGCGGAGCTGGTTCGCCTCGTTCGGCGTGAACCCCGCCGCGACGATCGCCAGCTTCATCGCCTGTTCCTGGAACAGCGGCACGCCGTAGGTGAAGCGCAGCAGCTGCTGCAGCTCGTCGGGCGGCCCGAATTTCGGATCGGGGGAGGGGAATTCGACCTTCTCCTTGCCGCTGCGCCGCCGGAGATACGGATGGACCATGTCGCCCTCGATCGGCCCAGGCCGGACGATCGCGACCTGCACGACCAGATCGTACAGCACGCGGGGGCGGAGCCTTGGCAGCATGTTGATCTGCGCGCGGCTCTCGACCTGGAACACGCCGATGCTGTCGCCCTTACACAGCATGTCGTACACGCGCGGGTCCTCGGCGACCGCGATCGTGTCGAGCAGATGATCGCCGTGGCCATGCTGGCGCATCAGGTCGAACGCCTTGCGGATGCAGGTGAGCATCCCGAGCGCGAGGATGTCGACCTTCATCAGCCCGAGCGCGTCGATATCGTCCTTGTCCCATTCGATGAAGGTGCGGTCCTCCATCGCGCCGTTATTGATCGGCACCATCTCGTCGAGCCGGCCCTGCGTCAGCACGAACCCGCCGACATGCTGCGACAGATGGCGCGGGAATTCGAGCAGCCGGTCGACCATCCCGCGAAGCCGGGCGATCTCCGGATTGTCGACGTCGAACCCGGTTTCGGCAAAGCGCTGTTCCTGGAACCGGCTTGAGAAACTCCCCCACACCGTGCTCGTCAGCCGCTGCGTCACGTCTTCGGTAAGCCCCAGCGCCTTGCCGACCTCGCGTACCGTGCTCTTGGGCCGGTAATGGATCACGGTCGCGGCGATCGCGGCGCGCTCGCGGCCATAGCGGCGATAGATATACTGCATCACCTCCTCGCGCCGCTCATGCTCGAAGTCGACATCGATATCGGGCGGCTCGTCGCGCTCGCTCGACACGAACCGCGAGAAGAGCAGGTCGTATTTCATCGGATCGACCGACGTGACGCCGAGGAGGTAGCAGACCACGGAATTGGCGGCCGATCCGCGCCCCTGGCACAGGATCGGCGGGTCCTGCGCGCGCGCGAACCGGACGATGTCGTGCACCGTCAGGAAGTAATAGGCGTATTTGCGCTCGCGGATCAGCACGAACTCCTCGTACAGGAGCTTCAGCATCTTCTCGGGCACGCTATAGTCATAGCGATCGAGCGCGATCTGCCAGACCATATGCTCCAGCCAGTCCTGCGCGTCCCACCCCGCTGGAATCGGCTCGTGCGGATATTCGTATTTCAGGTCGTCGAGCGTGAAGGCGATCCGTGACAGCAGCCGTGCGCTCTGCGCCACCGCGTCGGAGCGATCGCGGAACAGCCGTACGATCTCGTCCTCTGGCTTCAGGTGCCGCTCGCCGTTCGCGGCCAGCAGGCGCCCCGCCTTGTGGATCGTCGTGCGCTCGCGAATGCAGGTGACGACGTCGTGCAGGTCGCGGTCGTCGGGATAGGCATAGAGCGCGTCGGTCGTAGCGAGCACGGGAACGCTCGCCGCATCGGCGATGCGGCCAAGCCGCGCCAGTCGCCGCCGATCGCGACCACCACGCGGCATCGTCACGCCCAGCCAGATCGAGTCCGATCCCAGTCGCCTGACCGCACGAAGGACCGTCGCCAGATCGCGCTCTTTCCGTTCGGGTAGCGCGTCGCCGTCCGGCAGCGGCGACACCGGCGTCGCACCGCGCGCGCTGCTCTCGGGCATCACCACCAGCATCATGTCGGCGTGATGCGCGATCAGGTCTCCCAGCCCGAGGATGCAGCCGCCCTTTTCGGCACGGCGATTGCCGACCGTCAGCAGCCGAGTCAGCAGCCCCCAGCCACGGCGTGTCGCCGGGTAGGCGACGATGTCGGGCGTACCGTCCTCGAACACGAGCCGCGCGCCGACCACAAGCCGGAAGTCGATCGGCGGCATCCCCATGCCCAGCAGGCCGTCGCGGGCCTTCTTCAACGCCTGATGCGCGCGGACCACGCCCGCCACGGTGTTACGATCGACGATCCCGATCCCGCCGAGCCCGAGCTCCACCGCGCGGCCGACCATCGCGCCCGCATCGCTGGCCCCGTCGAGGAACGAGAAATTGGTCGCCGCGACCAGTTCGGCGAACCCGGTCATGACACGGGAGGGGTCACGCGAACACGCCGTGGAGGTACCAGCGCGGTGCCTCCATCTCGGTGTACAGCCCATGGCGGAAGATCCAGAAGCGTCGTCCGCGGCGGTCTTCGATCCGGTAGTAATCGCGCGTCGGGATATCCTCGCGCCGCCACCATTCGCCCGCGATCCGCTCCGGCCCCTCGCTGTGCGCGACGTCGTGGACGGTGCGGCGCCAACGGAAGCGGTGTGGCGGGCCGTCGGGGACCTCCGCCAGCATCGATTCGATCGGTTGAGGCGGGTCGAACAGGTAGATCGGGCGGAGCGGCGGCTCGCCGGTTTCGGGCGCGACCCACGGCGTCGGGGCCGGTGCGTCGGCCGCCGGAAGCATCAGCTCGGCCTGTTCCGGAATATGACTGTCGCGGGCGGAGAACCGGCGCACGCGCGCCCGGCCCAGACGCGTGCCGAGCTGGTCGACGAGTTGCGCCACCTCCCCCTTTTGCGCCTCGCCACCCTCCAGCTTCAGTTGCGACGCATCGAACTTCTCGGCCAACGCGACATCAAGCCGCACCAGGTCATAGCCGAACCCAGGATCGAGCGGATCGGCAAGGCTGTCGATCCGCTCGCGGAACAGCCGCATCAACAGCGCCACGTCGCGCGTGGGCTGGCCGGTCTCGATCCGCAGCCGCTGGACGAGGCCATCCGCCCGGAACAACCGCGCCTCCCACCGCCGCCCGCCCTCATGACGATCCGCCAGCTGGCCCGCCGCTTCGGTGGCGAGCTCGGCCAGCATCTCCAGCGCATATTCGGTGCGCGCGATCGGCTCCGCGAAGCGACGCTCGACCCCGATCTTGGGCACCGTGCGCCGCGCGACGATCGGCCCTTTCACGGAACCGTCGAGCCGGCGGATCATCATCGCCGCCTCCTCGCCGAACCGCGCCGCGATCACGCTAAGCGGCCGCGCCATCACGTCGCCGACCGTCTTCAGCCCGGCACGCGACAAGGCGGTGGTCGCATCCTCGTCGAGGCCCAGTGCGGCCACGGGCAGCCGCTTGACCGCGCGCTTTTCATCCGGCGCAGGGGCGCCCGCATAGCGCGCCAGCGCGCGCGCCGTATCGGGGGTATCGCCGAACGCATGGCGTACCAGCAGGCCCCGCCGCGCGAGGCGCTCCTCCAGATCGGCGGCAAGGCGACGTTCGCCCTCGAACTCGTGCACGCACCCGGCGATATCGAGGATCAGCCCATCGGGTTCGTCGAGCGCGACCGACGGCGTGTATCGCTGGCATCCGTCCGCGAGCCGCTCGAGCCATTCGTGATCGGCATGCGCGTCATGCTCATACACTTCGAGCTCCGGCACCCGCGCCCGCGCATCGGCTAGCGTCAGCCCGGGCTGGAGCCCTGCCCGCACCGCCTCTCGGTCGAGCGCCTTGAGCCGGACTCCGCCCGAGACCGTCTCGACGAATGCGATCGGCGTTTCAGCCCGTCCGACGAACAGATGCGGCCGCATCGTCCGCAGCCGCTCGATCGGCAGCCACGGGAATACCAGCGCCAGGTAGCGCCGCGGAATCACCAGAGGCGAAGGCGGTTTGGTCGAAGATATACGCGTCACGGTCCCACTCCACACGCCAGCGAAGCCCGGCCTGGCCTCCGCGTCGGCGCAGCAATTCGATGTCGAAGGCAGGTTTGCCCGGTGCGTCGGCCTCCAGCGGTCGCGAACGGCACGCGGCCACCTGCCAGCGCGATGCTGCGGCACTCGGCACCGGATCTGCACCGATGCGTAAACTCAGGATCGTCACGCCCGAGGCTTCGGCGGCCAGCATCAGCCGCCGCGTCGCGGTCAGGTCGATCTTCGGCGCACGACCCCAGGACTCGATCAAGAGCGTCCCCAGCCCGTGGCACCGCGCGGCATCGGCGGCCGCACGCAGCAAACCCGCCTCGTCCTCGACCAGCCCCAGCACCAGCGACGTCACGTCGAGACCCATCTCGACCAGCCCTGTCGCATGCAGCCGCCCGCCCTGTCGCTCGCTCGCCTCGGTCCGCAGCCACATCACCGGTGCCGCGCGCGCTGCCAGAACCGACGCCACGGCAAACCCCGCGCCACTCGCCGAATCATCGACCGTCGCGAAAACCTCGTGCAACTGCGCCTTCGCCATACCCTGCGTCAGCCACGCATCATCCGCACGGCCATCGCCCTGGGTCGGCATTCCCGTCGTGGCGATCCGCTTCAGGCGGGCGATCAGGGCGGACGACTCGTTCACAATTGTTCTTGTAATGTTCTAGTGTCGGAGTCGCCAAGCGGAATCTTTTCTGCCGGTCGATCAAAGGCTGCGATCACCGCTGATAAACCACCATAATACCGCTCTTCCGTCGCTCGCAGATGATGCACGTATCGGTTCGTCGATTTCGTTGGCACGCAGATCGGTGCGGTCGCCCGGACGATCCGGGTGAGCGCGAACTTCCGTTTCTGATCGGCAATACGGAACGCCACGTCCTAACGAGGCCCGTGGTTGCGGACGGCATCGCCCCCGCTTTTCCATGTTCCCCAGACCCCAGCCCGTCACATTTTTACACGAAGAATGCAGAAGGCGCTTGCCGTCCCGGAAACACCGGGCTAACAGCGCGCCTCACCCAGTCACCGTGTCGCTTCAGACCGGAGACATAGGCGCCAGAGCGGGCGTAGCTCAGGGGTAGAGCACAACCTTGCCAAGGTTGGGGTCGAGGGTTCGAATCCCTTCGCCCGCTCCAGTTTTCTACAGTGATACATCCACTTAGAGGCTGGCCGCCGAGGCCGAGGGTACCAATCCACAGCTTTGGGTAACGCTGGGTAACGCAGAATGATTCGCGCGCTGCTGCCGACCAGCGGCTTGTGCCACTGCAACCCAGGTCACAAACGCGCAACGAACCGGTCCCATATGACAGGAGCCGGCACAGGGGCCGTCGCCGCATCGAGAGTGTGTTCGGCACCTACGAACAAAGCCATCTGCGGACCAAGGTGCCGATCTTTCAGGATGTACGGATGTGGCGTCGCTGAAGGGCGAACGCCTCGGACGACATGCTGTTCGCGGACGGCAAAAGCGAGATCGTGCTCCTAATGCGGCAGTTCATGCCGATCCGAGACGACGCTTCGACTATACCCGGCGCCTCCCGCAAACTCGACGCTTGCGGAGCTACCCAAGCTATTGCACGGACTGGGCATGCGTGACGCCCCTCCCCTTCTCGCGGTCCGTGCGCTCGGCAAGTCGGTGCCGGGGCCGCGGCGGTTGTTCCGGCATCTGGAGCTCGACGTCGGCGCGGGCGAACTGGTCGCGATCATCGGCGAATCGGGGGTCGGCAAATCGACGCTGCTCAACATCCTTGCCGGGCTGGACGAGGCGGACGACGGCAGCGTGGCGATCGACGGGATCGCCCTCGGCACGCTCGACGAGACCGCGCGGACTCGGTTGCGGCGCGAACGGATCGGCTTCGTCTTCCAGGCCTTCCACATCCTTCCCTATCTGACATTGCGCCAGAACGTCGCGCTGCCGCTGGCGCTCGTCTCGCCGGACAAGGAAGCGGCATCGGCGCGTGCGGAAGAGATGCTGAATGCCGTGGGCCTGGACGGTCGCGGCGACGGGTATGCGCGCGACCTGTCGGGGGGCGAGTTGCAGCGCGTGGCGATCGCCCGTGCGCTTGTCCACCGCCCCGCGCTGATCCTCGCCGACGAGCCGACCGGCAACCTCGATCCGGAGACCGCCGCCCGCGTGCTGTCGCTGTTCGCCGATGCGGTGCGCGGCAATGGTGCGGCGGGCGTGATGGTGACGCATTCGGACGCGAGTGCGGCGATCGCCGACCGGGTGCTGACGCTGGGCGCCGAAGGACTGGTGGAGCGGCGTGGCGGCTGAGCGCGACCTGCAATCAGGGTCCAGACTCTGGTCGGGACGTCTCGGGCTCGGCTGGCTGATCGCGGGCGAGTGGCGGTTCCACCCTGCCCGCTTCCTGTTGACGGCGGTGGCGATCGCGGTCGGCGTGGCGCTCGGCTTTGCGGTGCATCTCGTCAACGGATCGGCGCTGGCGTCGTTCGATGGCGCGATGCGCGGCGTCAGCGGTGCCGCCGAACTGTCGGTTCGCGCGACCAGCCCGCTCGGCTTCGACGAACGCCTATATCCCCGCGTCGCGCGTGCCGACGGGGTCGGCGATGCCAGCCCGGTGCTCCGCCTTGATGCGCGGATCGGGACGGCGCGACTGACACTGCTGGGTGTCGACGTGATCCGTGCGGCCGCGGTGACGCCGTCGCTGATCGGCATCCGTCCGCGCGGTCCCGATACCGGCAATGATGCGGCGTTCGATGAGTCCGCGCTGTTCCTGTCGCGCGCGGCCATGGCTCAAATTGGCGCTAGGGTCGGGACGCGGATCGTCGTCGTCGCCAATGGCCGGTCGGTGCCGCTGCGCGTGGCGGGCACGCTGCCGGCGACGGACGAATCGACCGCGGTCGGCGTCATGGATATCGCCGCGGCGCAGTGGCGGTTCGGGCGTCTCGGGCGGATCGACCGGCTCGACCTGGCGCTATCGGATCGCGCGACTGCGGAACCGGCGTTGCGCGCGATTTTGCCGGCGGACGCGATCCTGTCGACCGCAGAGACGCAGAACGCACAGGGCGATGCCCTGTCGCGTGCGTACCGCGTCAATCTCGACATGCTGGCACTGGTCGCGCTGCTGACCGGCGGTTTCCTCGTCTATTCGGCGCAGTCGCTGTCGGTGGTGCGGCGGCAACGCGCGTTCGCGCTGCTCCGGACGCTGGGCATGCCGCGCGCCGGGATCATCGCCGCAGTCGTCATCGAAGGCCTTGCGATCGGCCTGGTCGGCGCCGCGGCGGGATTGGCGGCAGGATACGGCCTAGCATGGGCGGCGCTCCACTGGTTCGGCGGCGATCTCGGGGCGGGCTATTTCGCTGGCGGGGCGGCGCGCGTCGTGATCCAGCCCGGCGCGGCGATCGGGTTCTTCGCGCTCGGCCTGCTCGCGGCGATCCTCGGCAGTGCATTGCCCGCCCGCGTCGCGGCGCGGGCTGCACCCGCTGCCGCGCTCAAGAACGCGGGCGACGTGCTCGATCCGCGGCGGGCGGTCGCGTGGTGGCCCGCCGCCGCATTGCTCGTCGCAGGCGGTGTCGCGTCCTTATTGCCCGCAATAGCAGGCCTACCGCTGTTCGGTTTCCTGGGGATGGCGCTGATGCTCGCGGGCGGGGTTGCCGGCGTGCCGTGGTTCGCGCGCGCGCTGCTGACCCCGCTGGCGCGGCGGACGCGGGGCAGCGTGCCGGACCTGCTCGCGGTCCGCCATCTCCACGGTGCGCCCGGCGAAGCGGCGACCGCGTTGTGCGGGATCGTCGCGTCGACCGCGCTGATGATCGCGATGGCGACGATGGTGACGAGCTTCCGCGGCGCGGTCGACGAATGGCTCAACCAAGTGCTCGGCGCGGACCTATATCTGCGTACCACCGCCGGCGCGACGTTCGATCCGGCGACCCGCACCCGCATCGCGGGGACACCCGGTATCGCCCGCATCGCCTTCAGCCGCCAGATCCCGCTGACCATCGCCGCGGATCGCCCACCGGTCAGCCTGATCGCGCGACCCGAGCGCGGCGGCCGCGATCCGTTGCTGGTGCTCATCGATCGCGGTCCGCCGGTGCCCAGGGGCGTGCTGCCGGTCTGGGTCTCCGAGCCGGCGCACCGCCTGTACGGCTGGGATCCGGGCGAACGCATCACGCTGCCGATCGCCGGCCGCACGCAGTTCATGGTCGCCGGCATATGGCGCGATTACGGGCGCCAGGCGGGCGCGGTGCTGATCGACGAGGGCGATTACCAGCGTCTCACCGGCGACGACCGCCGCGACGAGATTTCCGCCATGATCCTGCCCGGTGCGGATGCGGCGAAGGTCGCGCAGGCGATGACCGATCGCCTGTCCGCCGACCTGCGTCCCCAGGTCGAGGTCGGCCAGCCGGCGACGCTACGCAAGCTGGCGCTGACACTGTTCGACCGCAGTTTTGCGGTCACCTATCTGCTGGAGGCGGTGGCGATCCTGGTCGGGTTGGCAGGCGTGGCGGCGACGATGTCGGCGCAGACGATCGCGCGCGAACGCGAATTCGGAATGCTCCGGCATCTCGGCCTCACCCGCGGCCAGCTCACCAGGATGCTCGCCACCGAAGGCGCGATCGTCGGGCTGACCGGCGCACTTGCGGGGATCGGGCTCGGCCTGATCCTGTCGCAGGTGCTGATCCACGTGATCAACCCGCAGTCGTTCAACTGGACGATGACCACGCGGATTCCGGTCGGCACGCTGATCGGCGTGGCGACCGCGCTGACCGGCGCGGCGGCGGCGACCGCGATGCTGGCGGGGCGGCGTGCGACGGCGAAGAGCGCGGTACAGTCGGTGCGGGAGGATTGGTGATGCTGCGACTCCGGGCCCTGCTCGGCTGGATCGCCGCGATCGGTGTCGCCGCGCCGGCCGCGACCCCCTATCCAGTGGTGCGGCCGGGGATCAGCCTGCGCTTTCCGGCGGATCACGGCGCGCACCCGGCGTTTCGCACCGAATGGTGGTACGTCACCGGCTGGCTGCGGACCGAGGACGGCAAGGATCTCGGCTTCCAGGTGACGTTCTTCCGCACGCGCCCGCCGGTCGACCCGCGCAATCCGAGCCGGTTCGCCGCGCGCCAGGTGCTGTTCGCGCACGCCGCACTGTCCGATCCGACCACCGGCAAGCTGCTGCACGGCGAGCAGGCGGCACGCGATGGCTTCGGTCTCGCGCAGGCGCGTACCGGCGATGCCGACGTTGCGATCCGCGACTGGCGATTGCGCCGCGCAGGGAATGGCCGCTGGACGACGCGCGTCAACGCCGACGGCTTCGGGCTGGCGCTCGACTTCCAGCCGACGCAGCCGCCCCTGCCGCAGGGGATCGGCGGCTATAGCCGCAAGGGACCGCGCCCCGAGGAGGCGAGCTATTATTATTCGGTGCCGCATCTGCGCGTGACTGGCCGCGTGCGCCGCGGCACGGGCACGGTCGCGGTGACCGGCGAGGCGTGGCTGGACCGCGAATGGTCGTCCAACTATCTCGCGCCCGCCGCGCAAGGCTGGGACTGGACCGGGCTCAATTTCGACGACGGCTCCGCGCTGATGGCGTTCCGCATCCGGCGCAAGGGCGGCGGCACAGTCTGGACGGGCGGTTCGCTCCGCCGCGCCGACGGCAGCATGACGATGTTCGGCCCTAACGACGTCGCCTTCCGCCCGCTGGCGACATGGCGGAGCAAGGCGACCGGGGCGGTGTATCCAGTCTCGCAGGAATTGAGCGTCCGCGTCGCCGGCGGCATCCAGCGCTGGCGCCTGGTCCCGATGTTCGCCGCGCAGGAACTCGACGCCCGGCGCAGCGGCCTGCCGGTCTATTGGGAGGGCGCGGTTCGCACCCGCGGCGGTCGCGGCTATCTCGAACTGACCGGCTACGAGCGCGCGCTGGAGATGTGAGCCCGCAAAATTTGCGGCGGCGGCGGACGAAACGCGCGCCAGCGCGTTGAGGTCGCTCGAACCGAAACGGGAGAGGACCGGGTTTGCCGCATTTTCTGGTTGCCGAAAGCGAGACCGCGGACGAGCGCGAGGCGCGTCGTCGCCACGCCGGCAAAAGCTCGGGCGAAACCTACGCGTCGACGCTTCGGCAGCTCCGTCCCGATGCGGAGATCACGATCGTCGCGCCCGCCGACGACGATGCAGAGGTATACGGAACCGACGCGCTGGGCCTGTTCGACGCGGTATTCGTCACCGGATCGCCGCTCCACGTCTATGACGACAGTCCGGAGGTCCGACGCCAGCTGACCTTCATGCGATCGGTATTCGCGTCGGGCACGCCGTCGTTCGGATCCTGCGCCGGGCTGCAGCTCGCGGTCGCCGCGGCGGGCGGGAAGGTCCGCAAGATGCCGCAGCAAATGGAGGCCGGGATCGCCCGCCGCATCACACCGACCGACGCGGGCCGCGATCACCCGTTGCTCGCCGGCCGCGCGGCGAGCTGGGATGCGCCTGCGATCCACGGCGACGAGGTCGAGACGCTCCCGGCCGATGCGACGCTGCTCGCGAGCAACGCCGTCACGACGATCCAGGCCGCTGAGATCCGCCATGACGGCGGGGTTTTCTGGGGCGTACAATATCACCCCGAACTCGCGCTCGGCGAGATCGCGGTAGCCCTTCGTCGCCAGGCGGAGGATATCGTCGAAGCGGGCCTCGCGGAGACGACCGACGAAGTCGAGCGCCGCGCCGCACAGCTCGATGCGCTGCACGACGATCCCGGTCGCCGATCGCTGCTATGGGCGCTTGGCGTCGACCGCGAGTTCGCCGACGAGCCACGCCGTCGCACCGAACTCGGTAATTTCCTCGATCACCTTGCCGACATAGATGCCAGCGAGCGTGCGCACGCCGCATCGGCCGATCTGTGTTCTGCCTGACCCTTTGACCCGCAACAAGGAGCGACCAATGTCCACCACTCTCAAAGCAAAGTTCGATACCCGCCGCGAAGCCGAGATGACCGTCGAGCGCCTGGTCCAGGAGCAGGGCATCGAACGGACCGATATCTTCATCACCACCGACGGCGCAGAGAACAGCGTCGGCGAGGAAAAGGCCGGTTCGGATACCGAAGGCAAGACCCCGACACCGGAGTCGCGCGACGATGCCGCGCTGGAAGGCAAGATCGTCGTGTCGGTCGATATCGCCGACGATGCCCGCGCCGCCGAAGTGAAGGCTGCGTTCAAGGAATTCGACGCCAGCGATATCCAGGGCTGATACCCCGGCGAGGTACGGCGCTAACCCCGCCGTACCTCGCCACCGTTCAGCGCGGGGCGAGTTTCCGGAACGTCTCGATCACCGCAGATTCTAAGATCGGCTTGTCGAGCACTGCGGCTGTCGGATCGCACGGTACGCATGCCTCGGGCGTGCCTGTAATGAACATGACGGGGATGTCGCCGTGCGTGGCGATGATCCGCTGCACCGCCAATGGCCCAGTCCCCTCGCGCAGCCGGACGTCCGAAACGATCATGTCCGGGATATGTGCGCCAGCCGCCACGACAGCATCGGCCTCGCAATCGGCCTGGTCATAGGACGTTGCGCCGGCCTGCTCGATCAGGCTGATGATGTGATCCGCTATCAGCCAATCGTCTTCGATCACAAGCACGTGGCACATCTGCGTTTCCCGTAAATCAGGGTTCCTCAACGCGCTGGATCGGGGTCGGGTCCAGCTTGGCCACAGTTTGTGGTAAAATAGGTTAATCGGTTAGTGAGCTTCGTCCGCGGCGTCAGTCGCCGTAGCAAACCAGTCGGCATACGGCGTGGTGCGCGCCATGTGACGGTTGAGATCGGGCGCTCCGTCCGTCCACCACACCGGCCCGCGCTCGCCGAGACCGTGCTTCGCCGTATCGACCGCAGACCGAGCGGCCACCTCTGCAGCACTGTCGCCGGCGCGCTTCGCCGCGGCCACCCCTCGCCGACCGTCCATCAACGCCGCGACCAGTCGAACGCGTTCGTCTTCGGCCAAGCCGGGGTTCGCGGTACGCCAAAGCCGTCCGCGCACCACGATATACCGTCCGTCGGGAGTCGTCAGCGCAGGCGGTTTCGGCATCGAAGCGAATGCGCCTAGAGCGGCGCGTCGATCGTGAAGACGACACCGGTATCGCGATACTCGATCCGCGCGGTGCCGCGCATATGCTGCGCGAGCACGCGTTCGATCATCCGCGATCCAAAGCCGGTGCGGGTCGGCGCGGTGACCACCGGCCCGCCGGTCTCCTTCCACAAGAAGGCCAGCCTGCGCCCGCCTTCGCCGATGCCGATACTCCAGGCGATCGTGACATGTCCGCCCGCGACATGGAGCGCGCCGTATTTGGCAGCATTGGTCGCCAGTTCGTGCAGCGCCATCGACAAGGCCAGCGTCACGCGCGGCTCGAGCCGGACATCCGGCCCCTCGACCGAGAACAGGCGACCATCGCCATCATCGAACGGCGCCATCACACCCGTCACGATATCGGCGATCGTCGCACCCTCGACCTCGTCGCGCAGCAACAGGTCGTGCGCGACCGCCAGCGATCCGATCCGCGCACCGATCGTGTCGCGTGCCTCGGACATCGACGCGGCATCGCGCAACGTCTGGTTGACGATCGCGCTGACCGTCGCAAGCGTGTTCTTCACCCGGTGCGTCAGTTCGCCTGCCAGCAATGCGCGGTGTTCCTCGGTACGCTTGCGCTCCGTGATGTCGGTCGAGAACCCGGTCATAGACAACGCCGTGCCGTCTGCGCGCGTCAGCAATTCGCCACGGATACCGACCCAGCGGACATCGCCCGACGGCGTCACGATGCGGTATTCGATGTCGTAGTCGGATCCCGTCGCCACGGTGTCCACAATCGCCGCGACGACGCGCGCGCGATCCTCCGCATGGATCGTTTCGAGGAATTCGGGATAGCCGAACGCAGCATCCGGATCATAGCCGAACACGATCTTGCAGCCCGCCGACGCGTCGAGGTGCTGGCTGGCGGGGTCGAAGGTCCAGGCGCCAAGCCGCCCCGCCTTCAACGCGAATTGCAGCCGTGCGGCGCTGTCGGCGAGCCTCGCCTGCGTCTCCGCGGCGGACGCCTCGAGCTGGCGCTGCTCGGCTTCCAGCAACGTCAGCGTTTCGCGTTCGAGCGTCACGTCGTGCTGGGACGCGACATAATAGCGCAGGTGCCGGCTGCGATCGAATACCGGCGCGACCAGCAGCCGGTTCCAGAACGGCGTACCGTCCTTGCGGTGGTTGAGCAGGTCGATCTCGATACGCTCGGCCCGCCCGATCGCATCGCGCAGCCGCGACACGTCCCCGGCATAGGTCTCGGGTCCCTGCAGGAACCGACAATTCCGTCCGACCACCTCGTCGCCGGCATAACCCGTCAACCGCTCGAATGCGGCATTCACGTGAATGATCGGGTTGTCGGGAAGCGTCGGATCGCTGATCGCCATCGGCAGGGTTGCCTCGTGGAAGCCGACGACGAAAGGATCGGTCGGATCGAGCGAACAGCCGAATGCCGCCATGGTCAGCGTATGATCGGCATCGTGGTCCGGCAAGGACGTCTGGTTCTTACTCTGTTCCAAGCGACCATTTGCTATCGAAAATCTTACACCTCCACAATAGCATACAGTCGGTGCGGGCGTTCCATTTCGGCCACCGGACGGCATCGCCGAACCACGGGCGACCGTCCTCGCGGGACGGCGCGCACACAACCGCCGTTCAGGTTGAAGCGGGTAGCGCACGCCCTCCAACGCTAGGTGCTTTGGCAGGAGAATAATCGTGAAGTCAGTCATGGTCGCCGTCATGATCGCAAGCGTGGCCGGTGCCGCCGCGCATGCGCAGACGCCGCAACAGGATTATCCGAGCTGCAACCGAACCGACCAGCACGCGGTTGCCGGCCAACGGGGCGGATCGATCACAGATGCGCGCCAGGCGCATATCTCGGTACGCGCGAACATCCTCCAGGCCGATATCGGCACCGCGCGCAAAGCTCGCCGGATCACCGAAAGACAGAGCGCGCAACTCTGGCAGCGCGTCGACAAGATCCGCCGCGCCACCGACCGCTTCGTCGCCAAACAGGGGTTCCTGAGCGCCGCCGAGCGCGCCAGCTACGATCGCGAACTCGACGCGATCGCGCTGCAGATCTGTCGGTAAGCCGTCAGGCGGCGATCCGCGCGACCGCCGCCGGCTCGCCGCCGATCGGGTTCGAGATCGCAGCCGGCGCCACCGGCACGAGGGTTTGGACGGCATCGGTGAACGGCACGATCGGTCGCCCGACCAGATAGCCCTGCACCGCGTCGCACCCGATCGCGCGCAGCAATTCGAGCTGTTCGCGCGTCTCGACACCCTCCGCATGCGTCAGCACGCCGAGTTCCTGGCCGATCGCGACGGTCGCACGCAACACCGCCATGCACCGCGGGTCTGACCCGGCTTCGATCACGAAACTCCGGTCGATCTTGATCCGGTCGAACTGGAAATCGCGAAGATGCGCGAGCGACGACTGGCCGGTGCCGAAATCGTCCAGCGCGACCTTGATCCCGGTCCTGCGGATCCGCGCCAGCATCGCCGCCGTGCGCGTGGCATCGTCGATCAGCGCGGTCTCGGTGATCTCGACCTCGACTCGCTCCGCCGCGACGCCGTAGACCAGGATCGCCTGCGTCAGATGATGCAGCAGCGCGTCCGACTTCAGCTGTCCCGCCGACACGTTGATCGCGACGTGGAGATGCGGCGACCAGCCTGCCAACTGGCGGCACGCTTCCATGATCACCCACCGGCCGATTTCTTCGATCAGGCCGCAGTCCTCGGCGATCGGGATGAAGGTATCGGGCGAGATCCAGCCGCGCGTCGGGTGGTTCCAGCGGATCAGCGCCTCATATCCCGTCGTGATCCCCGACGACAGCGCCACCACCGGCTGGAACGCGAGCGAGAAGCCGCCATTCTGCACTGCTTCGTACAGGTCGTCGGTGATGTGCTGTCGTTCGGCGAGGCGTTCGGCGAGGCCCGAGACATAGGGTTGCGCGCGCCTGCGCCCGCGCCGCTTCGCCTCGTACAGCGCCATGTCGGCGCGCTTCATCAGTTCGTCGGGGGTCAGGTCGTTGGCGAATCCGGCGATGCCGATGCTGCATCCGGGCAGCAGCCGGCGTTCGTCGATGATCACCGGCGCGCTCAGCCGGATGACGATCGTGTCGGCCAGCGCGGTCGCCGCCTCGCCGAGCTGCGTGGCGATGATCGCGATCTCGTCGCCGCCCATCCGCGCGACGAAGCTGTCGTCGGGCAACAGGCTCGTGAGTTCGGCCGCGACATGGATCAGCAACGTATCGCCGACCGCATGCCCGTACGCATCGTTGATCCGCTTGAAATCGTCGAGGTCGATCAGCAGCAGCGAGAACGGCTTGCCCAGACCGATCCGCGCCTCTTTCTCCTCGCGCAGCGCGCGGCGATTGCGCAGCCCCGTCAGCGGGTCGTGATAGGCGAGATGCGTGAGGTTGTGGAGCGCGCGGCGTTCGGCGCTGACGTCGTTGAACGTCAGCACGATGCCTTGCCGCGGGATCGATCGGCACTGCATCTGATAGGTACGGCCATCCTCCATCTCGCACTCGCGGTCGAAATCGTCATCGCGCTCGACCCATTGCTTCATGGCGCCTCCGACCAACGCGCGCTTTTCCGCCGTCCAGCCGCGGCACGCCGCGATGATGTCGAGGAACGCGTCGATCGTCAGCCCGGAAGCGATCGCGTCGAACGGCGTGTTGAACAGGTCCAGGAAGCGCCGGTTGAAATGGCGCAGGCGACCTTCGCGGTCGATGAACACGAGCCCGTCGGACATGCTTTCCATCACCGACTTCAGCGTCTGCGCCTCTTCCGCGCGCCTCTTCCGCGCGCGTCGTCTTGAAGCGCGCGAAGGTCAGCAGGCTGCCGAGGCACGTGACCGAGACCGCAAAGGTCATGCAGGCCGCGACCAGCCCTGGCGACAACACGCTGCCCGGCACGTCGTCGATGCTGCCGAGGACAAGGTCGCCCGACAGCGACAGGAAATGCGTCACGCAGATCGCCAGCGCGAACAGCAGGCAACCGATCGGACGCGAGCGCGACCAGCGGCGGTTGATCTGCCAGGACGACAGCAGCAGCGTCCCCATGACCAGCCCGGCGACATTGGTGGGCCAGGAAAAGACGTGGATGCAGTCCATCATGCCGGTGATGCCCACGGCGTGCATGCACCAGATACCGGCGCCCGCCGCCGCTGCCGCGGCGATCCGCCCCCCGTGTGCGGGCAACCGCGTGATCGCGACGATCGGCACGCCGACGGTCAGGATCCCGACCAGCGCCGACACCGTCGTCACGAACGGATCGTATCGCAGCAGCAGGTCGGGCCGGTACGCGAGGATGGCGATGAAGTGCGTCGCCCAGACACCCAGCCCGGCGGCCAGCGCAAGCGCACCGTGCCGCCAGCCGAACGGCTCGCGCTGCGAGGTGTTGGCCATGTCGATCGTGAGCAGCGACACCGACCAGCTTGCGGTCAGGCAAATTCCGACCGCCACGACGACGAGATAGCCCGAATGCTGGAAATGGAGATTGAAGAGAGTGGGTAGCATGGTCGCTCGGTCGTTTTTTTTCCGCGTGACATGAACACCTTAAAAAAATCGAACGCGTGGCAGTCGACCGTCTGGTGAAGTTGATACAGGTTACTCTAGCGCGTGAAAAAACCGCAGGATGACGGTCGTGCCGCTGGGCGCGTCGCCGAACGCGACGGTCGCGTTGAGGCGTGCGGCCGCCGACCGCACGATCGCCAGACCGAGGCCGCTTCCCTCCGAACTGCCGGGAGCGCCGAGGCGGACGAACCGGTCGAACGCCATGTCCCGCTGCTCGATCGGTATCCCCGGGCCATCGTCGACGACCGCGATCGACGTTTGCGATGGCGTCGTCTGGAGCCTGACCGACACCGTGCCACCGCGCCGGTTATAGCGAATGCCGTTGTCGATCAGGTTCGACACGATCTCGAAGATCAGCGTGCGGTGACCGGGAACGACGTGGCCGACCTCCGGGTCGCCCTCGATCGTCAGGTCGATGCCGGCGTCGATCGCGCGGTTGATCTGTCGCGTGATGACCGCCGCCGCCACTTCGCGCAGGTCGACCGCCTCCAGCGGCGCGGACACGCCCGCCTCCTCGGCGCGCGCCAACGCCAGCAACTGCGTCACCAGGCGTTCGAGACGTGTCACCGCGTCGGCGATCTCGTCGAGCGCGATGCTGCGTTCCGATCCCGAACCGCGGCGGGCGAGCGCAACCTGGACCTTCAGTACAGACAAGGGCGTGCGCATCTGGTGCGAGGCGTCGGCAGTGAAGCGGCGGACGCCGACGGTGGCCGTGTCGAGCTGCGCGAGCAGCCGGTCGAACGCGCCGGCGAGCGGGCGGAGTTCGCTGGGGAGCGGGCCGGTGTCGAGCGGGGAAAAATCCGGTCGCGCGCGGCCGTCTCGCGCCTCGACCGCGCCGCGCAGGCGAGCGAGCGGACGCAGACTCCAGCCCAGCGCAGGCCTGAGCAACAGCGCGGCGGCACCCACCAGCACGCATTCGCCGATCAGCAACGCGAGCATCAGCCGGCGGGTAAGCGCGCCGCGATTGTCGAGCGTCTCGGCGATCTGGACGATGACGGGCTTGTCGATGCGGGGAAGCGAGCGGCGGACTTCGGCGATGCGGATTGGCTGGCCACGGTAGCGCCCGAAACGGTACCGCGGCACATCGATGTCGAGCGTCGTTGGGTCGGCCGCGGGCAAGTCCGCATAGCCGGTGAGCAGGTCCGACCCGACGGCGACCCGGTAATAGACGTTGTCGCGCTCGGTGTTCTCCAGCATCCCGAACGCGGCGGAGGGCAGATCGAGCGTCACCTCGCCACGTTCGACCTGCACCGTCTCGGCGATCGCGCCGAGCGCGCCGCCGAGCACGCGGTCGTCGGTGCGGCGGACGACGTCGGCGATCAGCGTCGCACCGACCACGCCGATCAGGATCGCCGCCGCCAGCAACGGCCCGAGCACCGCGACCAGCAGGCGGGTGCGCAGCGCTGGCGTCCGCGGCTCAGCCGGCATCGAGCATATAGCCGACGCCGCGGACGGTGCGGATGCCGGGGCCGTCGGGCGCGAGCTTCGTCCGGAGGCGAGTGACATGGACCTCGATCGCGTTGCCGCCGACCGGTTCGTCGAAACCGAACACCTCGCCGATCAGCAATTCGCGCGGCACCACGCGGCCCGCACGCGTCGCCAGCGCCTCCAGCACCGCGCGCTCGCGACGGCGCAGGTCGAGCGCGCGGCCGGCGATGTCGGCGTCGCCGGTCGAGCGGTTGATCGTGAGCGTACCGACGCTGAGCACCGGGAGCGGATCGCCGCCGCGGCGCCGGCCGAGCGCACGCACGCGCGCCTCCAGTTCCTCGGGCTCGAACGGCTTTCGCAGGTAATCGTCGGCCCCGAGATCGAGCCCGCGCACCCTATCGTCGAGCGCGTCGCGCGCGGTGAGCATCAGGACGGGAACGCGCTCGCCGCGCCGTCGCAGCGTCTCCAGCACGGTGAACCCGTCGATCCCGGGAAGCCCGACGTCGAGGATCACCAGCGCGTACGGCTCTCCCGCGACCACCGACAACGCGTCCTCGCCCGTCGCGACGTGATCGACCGCGTTGCCGCCCGCGCGCAGCAGCGCGGCGATGCTGCGCGCGAGCGCCGCGTCGTCCTCGATCAGCAGGATGCGCATGAAAAACCATGAAAGGTTGGTGACAGGTTCGCTTCGTACTCCACCGCTGCAGTCTATCCGAACACAGAGACGGAAGGCGAGGAGAGTGATGATGGCCCGAATTTTTCTGAAGATCGCACTGCTGGCTACGAGTGTCACCGCGACCGCCGTCGTGGCGCAGCGCCCTGCCGGCTATCCGCGATCCTACGACCAGCTGATCTCCGATGCGCGCGCCGAGCGGCAGGTACGGATCTACGGCAATGCCGATCGCGCCGAGTTGCTGCCGGTAGTCGCTGCGTTCCGGAAGCGCTATCCGGGGATCACCGTCCTGTACGCCGACCTCGGCTCGACCGAGATGTATCGCCGCTTCGTCACCGAGACCCGCGCCAAGCGGCTGTCCGCGGACCTCGTCTGGTCGTCGGCGATGGATTTGCAGGTCAAGCTGATCAACGACGGCTTCGCGCAAGGCTATGCGAGCCCCGAAAAGCCCGCGCTGCCGCCGGTATCGGTGTGGAAGAACATGGGCTTCGGCGTCACCGCGGAGCCGATCGGGATCGTCTACAACACGCGGCTGATCCCCGCCGCGCGCGTACCCCGGACGCATGCCGCGCTTGAGGCTATGCTGCGGCAGAACGCGCGCGCCTTCGCGGGCAAGGTGACGACGTTCGACCCCGCGCGATCGAACACCGGCTATCTGTATCTGACGCAGGACATGGCGACGACGCGCGACACGCGGTCGCTGCTGGAGGCGATCGCCGCCACGAAGCCCGTCCTCTCGCTGACCACCGAGCCGATGCTGCGCGGTGTCGCCGAGGGGCGGCAGGCGATCGCGTACAACGTCATCGGCTCCTACGCGCTCGAACGCGCCCGCACCGACCGCCGCATCGGCGTGGTCTTTCCGCAGGACTATACGCTGGTCACGTCGCGGATCGCGTTCATCGCGCGCGAGGCCGCGCACCCGGCGGCGGCGAAACTCTTCCTCGATTTCCTGCTGTCGCGCGAGGGGCAGTCGCTGCTCGCCAAGCGCAGCCTGTGGCCGGTCCGCACCGATGTTGCGGCTCGCCGTCTTCCCACCGCGCAGGCCCGACCGATCCGCGTCGGCCCGCAACTTCTCGTCAACCTCGACCGCGTCAAGCGCCAGCGTTTCCTGCGCGACTGGACCGCGATTCTCGCCACCGGAGCCCAAGCCCAATGACTCTCTTCCGTACCGGGTGCGCCGCACTCGCCTTGATTGCAGCAACCCCGGCGCTGGCGCAGACTCCGAGCGATGCCGACCTTGCCGCGCTGGTCCGCGCGCAGGCGGCCGAGATCGCGGCATTGAAATCGCGGCTCGACCGGCTGGAGAATGTCGCCGCCGTTGCGCAGGCGTCCGTGCCGGTCGCGCCCGTGCAGGCTGCACCGCAGGCCGTCGCGCAAAACAACGAGCCACGCCGGACCGTGCCGTTCGCGCCGCAGCTTGCCCCGCCGGGGCCAGCCGATCGCAGCGTCGCTCAGGCTCTAGCCGCGCGCGACAATCCTTCAGGCGTGACGACCGAATGGGGCGCCGGCCTGCCCGTCTTCCACTCGGCGGACGGCGTGTACACGTTCAAGCCGCGCGGCCGCATCCTGACCGATGTGAGTTCCAGTTTCGGCTCCAAATATGACGGCCGCAACATCACGACGACGGGCATGCGCGCACTGCGCCTCGGCCTCGAAGGCGGCGTCGGCACGCATTTCTTCTACCAGTTCGAGAGCGACTTCTCGGAGAACGAGGTCGACGTCGTCACGGCGTTCGTCGGCTGGCGCAACAAGATCAGGCCGGGCCTCGATTACGACGTCCGCGCCGGCCACCTGTTCAACGACCGCAGCTTCGAAGGGTCGACCGGCTCGGATTCGACGCCGTTCATGGAACGCACGACGGTCGCGACCGCGATCATCCCGCAGCGCGGTTTCTACGGCATCGGCGTGATGCCGCGCGTGTTCTGGAAGACCGGCCATGCCTCGGTCACCGTCACCGGTGACCGGATCGACGGCACGCAGACCGTCGGCGATAGCCGCACCGTGCTGGGCCGCGCGCACTGGAACCCGATCAAGTCCGACACCGGCGTGCTCCACATCGGCGCCTGGGGCTTCGACGAGTCGCTGTCGTCGGTTGCCGGCACGCTGACGCGCAACACGGTGATCGGCGGCCGCTTCAACGGCGCGCTGCGTGTGTCGACCGGGCCGCTGATCGGCGGCACGGGGACGACCGGCTACGGGTTCGAGCTCGGCGGATACCGCGGGCCATTGTGGGTGATGGGCGAAGCCGGCCGCCGCAACGCGCGGCTCGACGGCGGGCGTGCCGATTTCGTCAGCAAGGCATGGAGCGTCTCGGGCGGTCTGTTCCTGACCGGCGACCTGCCGCCGTACAATCCGCGGCTCGGCAGCTTCGGCCAGCCCAAGGTGTTGAAGCCGACATTCGACGGCGGGGTCGGCGCGATCGAACTCACCGCGCGCTACGAAAGCCTCGATTTCGACAATCTGCTGACCGGCGGCGACGGCTGGGCGGCGACCGTCGGCGTCAACTGGTACCTCAATTCCTTCACCCGCTTCCAGGTGAACGCGATCCAGTGGAACACCGACAACCGCGCCGGCGACTATGTCGGCAACGACAGCGGCCAGACGCTCAGCGCCCGCGTCGGGGTGACGTTCTGATGCGGAGCGGCGTCTTCGGCATCTTCCGTTCCGTTATCCTGACGAAAGTCAGGATCCAGGGTTACGGCGTGCTGCCCTGCTTGGCTCTGGATCCTGACTTTCGTCGGGATGACGGGGTTCTTGCTTCCGCCCCCACCCCCTTTTTCACGCCCTTTCCTAGGACGATGCGATGAACCTTGCCCTGCTCGGCTTCCTGATGGTGGCCACGTTCATGACGTTGATCATGACCAAGAAGATGACGCCGCTGGTCGCGCTCATCGTGATCCCGTCGATCTTCGGCGTGTTCGCGGGTGAGGCCGCGGGTCTCGGCCCGATGATGATCGACGGTATCAAGAACCTCGCGCCGACCGGCGTGATGCTGCTGTTCGCGATCCTGTTCTTCTCGACGATGACCGACACCGGCCTGTTCGATCCGCTGGTCGGGCGGCTGATCCGGATGGTCCACGGCGATCCGATGCGCATCCTGATCGGGACGGTCGTGCTGTGCACGCTCGTCAGTCTCGATGGCGACGGGTCGACGACCTATATCATCACGATCGCCGCGCTGTTGCCGCTGTACAAGCGCTTCAACATGAACCGGCTGTACCTCGTCTGCCTGTTGATGACGACGAGCGGGATCATGAACCTGACGCCGTGGGGCGGGCCGACCGCGCGTGCCGCGAGCGCGCTGAAGATCGATCCGGCGACGCTGTTCCTGCCGCTGATCCCCGGCATGATCGCCGGCCTCGCCTTCCTGATCGGTCTCGCCGTGTATTTCGGCCGCAAGGAACGCGCGCGGATGGGTGATGCGGGAATCACCGCGGACACCGAGTTCACCGGCATGGCGGTCTCGCAATATCCCGAGGCACGCCGTCCCAAGCTGATCTGGTTCAACGCCGCGCTCGTCGTCACGCTGCTGACCTTGCTCGTCTGGGGCATCCTGCCCTTGTCGATGCTGATGATGCTGGCGTTCGCGATCGCGATGATCGTCAACTATCCCGGCGTCGCCGACCAGAAGGAGCGCATCTCCGCGCATGCCGGCAACGTGCTGGCGGTCGTCTCGCTGATCTTCGCGGCGGGTATCTTCACCGGAATCCTCGGCGGCACCGGCATGGTCGAGGCGATGAGCAAGGCAGTGGTCGGCGTGATCCCGCCCGCGCTGGGGCCGTACATGGCGCCGATCACCGCGCTGCTCAGCATGCCGTTCACCTTCTTCATCTCGAACGACGCGTTCTATTTCGGGATGCTGCCGATCCTCGCCGAGGCAGGCGCACATTACGGCGTCGCACCAGAGGCGATCGCGCGCGCGTCGCTGATGGGCCAGCCGGTCCATCTACTCAGCCCGCTGGTGCCCTCGACCTACCTGCTCGTCAGCCTGGTCGGGATCGATCTCGCCGATCACCAGCGCTTCACGCTCGTGCCGGCGATCGCCGTCTGCACGGTGATGACGCTGGTCGGCATGATCGCGCTCGCCTTCCCGTTCGTCGCCTGAGGTGAGCATCCCTGCAACCCGCCGCTACCGGAGATTTCGCATGGTCCGACCGCGTACACCGTTGATGCTGCTCCCCGCGATGGGCTGCGACGGGCAGCTCTGGGCGCGCCAGATCGTCGACCTCGCCGCCGTCGCGCAGGTCGAGTTCGGCGACCTCTCGCAGGACGATACGCTGTCCGAAATGGCCGCGCGCGTGCTCGCCGCCGCACCGCCGCGGTTCGCGGTCGCCGGCGTCAGCCTGGGCGGCTATGTGGCGATGGAAATGATCCGCCAGGCGCCCGAGCGGATCGAACGGATCGCGCTGTTCGGCACGCGCGCGTCGATGGAGGTCCGCCCGCGCACCGTCGTCGGCCAGGGCCTGCTCGCCACCGCGCCGCACGCCGACCCGCGCCTGACCGCGATCGTCGCCGGGCCTGCGCAGGCGATGGCCGAGCGCGTCGGCCAGGTCGTGTTCGAGCGCCAGCAACGCGCCTTGCTCGCCCGTCCCGACATCAGCGAGGCGATCGCCGCGATCCACGTGCCGACACTGGTAGCGGTCGGTGACCGCGACCTGATCTGCACGCCGGACGATGCGCGTGCATTGAGCGCACGGATCGAGGGGTCTCGGTTCCACATGCTGCGGTCCTGCGGTCACCTAGCGCCGATGGAACGGCCCGGCGAAGTCACCGCGCTGCTGCGTCAGTGGCTTAAGACCGGCTGAGCGCGCGACTATTCGCGATAGCCGTTTATCCTGCATGATCGGTTCCCCCGATCCGATGATAGGGCGCCCGCCACGCCTTATCCAGAAGCGTTCGGTTTAGATCACCATGCCCTGCAACAGCTTGGGCAGGTCACCGCTTTCGCCGCGTGCTTCGGCCATGAAGCGGTCCTTGAGCGGCGGGATCGCGTTGACGGCGCTGATACCGAAGCGGCGGACGGCGCTGGCGGTCTTGCCGGGAAGGCCGAACAGCCGCGTGAGCGTGTCGGTGGCCGCCGCGGTCATGAACGTGTCGAGCCCGCGCCAACGCTGGTAGCGCGCGAGCAGTGCGGCGTCGCCAAGGTCCAGGCCGAGGCGTTTGCCCTCGACCAGCACTTCGGTGAGCGTCGCGACGTCGCGGAAACCCAGGTTCAGGCCCTGTCCGGCGATCGGGTGGATACCGTGGCCGGCGTCGCCGACCAGTGCGAGCCGCGTGTCCGTGATGCGCGCGGCGTGGTGGAAGCCGAGCGGGTAGGACGAGCGCGGCGTAGCCATCGACAGCGCGCCGAGGAATCCGCCCATGCTCTTTTCCGCTTCGGCCAGGAACGCGCGGTCGCCGAGTTTCAGCATGCCGGGCGCGTTCTTCGCGTCGACCGTCCAGACGATCGCCGAGCGGTGGCCGTCGGCGTCATCGGGCAGCGGAAGCAGCGCGAACGGGCCACTCGCATAGAAGATCTCGTATGCAACGTCTTCATGCGGGCGTTCGTGGTGGAACGCGGCGATGATCGCGGTGTGCTCGTACGACCAGCGCGCGATGGTGATCCCGGCGGCCTCGCGCGTCGGCGAGTTGCGACCCTCCGCGGCGATCAGCAGCGGCGCACGGATCACGTCACCCGTATCCAGTGTGACGGTGACCCCCGATTCGGCGCGGTCGACCGATACCGCCCGCGTGAGCATACGCAGGTCGACATGCGGCGCGGCGGTGGCGGCGTCGAACAGCGTGCGGCGGAGAAGCTTGTTCTCGTACATCGTGCCGAGGGCGCCATCGTCCGCTTCGGGGACGAAATCGAGCTTGCCCGGCTCCAGCCCGTCGCTGACTCGGATCTGGCGGATCGCACAGCCCTGCCCCGCCAGCGTCGCGCCAATACCGATCGCGTCGAGCATGCGGTGGCTCGCGCTCGCGACGGCCGACGCACGGCCGTCGAAACCGGGCGCTAGCGTCACGGCAGGGTCGGCGGGGTCGATCACGATCGTCGAGATGCCGTGCACGCCGAGCGCCACGGCGAGCGTCGCGCCGACCAGCCCGCCACCGAGGATGATTACATCTGTGTCCATGACGCCGCTGTATCCCGCCCGCCGGTCGCTGCCAACGACGATCCGGGCACAGCTTAACCCGTGTTGTCGCGTGGTTACCTTGACGTTGCGGCCGCCGGGCGCGATGAAAAGTCGGGTTTTCGTACATTGAAGGATTGAGGGTCATGGCCAGCCGCGCGCAGCCAGCCTTGTGGCGTGAGACGGTGAAGGCGGGTGCCGTCCGCAGCGGTGCGCTGATCGCGGCGATCGCGTTGTTCGTCGGCACGCTGCTGATGGCGCTGGCGCTGGCAAGCTATCACCCGAGCGACCCGGCGCTCAACACCGCGTCGGGCGGGTCGCCGGCCAATCTGATCGGGCCGCCGGGCGCGTGGTTCGCCGATATCGCGCTCACCCTGTTCGGGCCGGCGGTCGCGCTGATGCTGCCGATCGGACCCATCCTCGGCATGCGGCTATGGCGTGATGCGCCGCTCGGGCATTGGGTGCGGATGGTACGCGGCGCCGCGATCGGCGTCGCGCTGATGGCAAGTGCGCTGGCGTTCGTGTCGGGTAGCTCGGTGCTTGCCCTCCCTGCCGGCTGGGGCGGCGTGATCGGCCTGTCGGTCTCCAGCGCGGTGCACTGGGCGTTGCACTTCATCGGCCAGCCGGTCGCCGAGCTCTGGTCCGCCCGCGCGGTCGGGCTGGTCGCGGCGATCGCCGGCGCGATCGTCTGGGGCAAGAGCATCGAGATCGATCTCGGCGAGCGCAAATGGCGCTTTCCCCGCCGCAATCGCACCGAGGCGCTCGGCTATGACGGCTTTGCAGAGATCGACGAGGACGACGACGAGCCGCTGACCTTGACGCGCAAACCGGTCGAGCCGCGCGCGGTCGCCGAGCCGGACCCGCGCCCTGCCCCCGTCATCGCCGATCGCCAGAACGCGCCGTCGCAGGCCAAGCCCAAGGAGCGCCAGTCGTCGCTCGACCTGCGCGACAACTTCACGCTGCCGAGCCTCGACCTGCTGACACCCTCGCCGCCGAGCCAGGGCAATGTGATCGACAAGGCGGGCCTCGAGCGCAATGCGCGGCTGCTGGAGAACGTCCTAGACGATTTCCACGTGAAGGGATCGATCATCGAGGTGCGGCCCGGCCCGGTAGTGACGATGTACGAGCTGGAGCCCGCGCCTGGCATCAAGGCGAGCCGCGTGATCGCGCTGGCCGACGATATCGCGCGCAACATGTCCGCGATCTCCGCGCGCGTCGCGGTGATCCCGGGGCGCAACGTGATCGGCATCGAGCTGCCGAATGCGCGGCGCGAGGCGGTTTCGCTGCATGAGCTCGTCGGCAGCCAGACGTTCGAGGACCAGTCGGCGCAATTGCCGATCATCCTCGGCAAGAACATCGCGGGCGATTCGGTGATCGCCGATCTCGCGCCGATGCCGCATCTGCTGGTCGCGGGCACCACCGGCTCGGGCAAGTCGGTCGGGCTGAACAGCATGATCCTGTCGCTGTTGTACAAGCTGACACCGAACCAGTGCCGGATGATCATGATCGATCCGAAGATGCTCGAGCTGAGCATGTATGACGACATCCCGCACCTGTTGTCACCGGTCGTCACCGATCCGGCCAAGGCGGTGCGCGCGCTGAAATGGGCGGTCGAGACGATGGAGGATCGCTATCGCCAGATGTCCTCCGTGGGCGTGCGCAGCCTCGCCGGTTTCAATGACAAGGTGCGTGGCGCCAAGGCGAAGGGGCAGCCGCTCGGGCGGAAGGTGCAGACGGGGTACCACCCCGACACCGGCGCACCGATGTACGAGGAGGAGAAGCTCGAATACGACGTGCTGCCGCAGATCGTCGTGATCGTCGACGAGCTGGCCGATCTGATGATGACCGCGGGCAAGGAGGTCGAATTCCTGATCCAGCGGCTCGCGCAGAAGGCGCGTGCGGCGGGCATCCATTTGATCATGGCGACGCAGCGGCCGTCGGTCGATGTCATCACCGGCGTCATCAAGGCCAATCTGCCGACTCGCATCAGCTTCCACGTCACGTCGAAGATCGATTCGCGCACCATCCTGGGCGAACAGGGTGCAGAGCAGCTGCTGGGCAAGGGCGACATGCTCTACATGCCGGGCGGCAAGGGCATCGTCCGCGTCCACGGGCCGTTCGTCACCGATGACGAAGTGCGGCTGGTGGCGGATCACTGGCGCTCGCAGGGGCTGCCCGACTACATCTCGTCGGTGACCGAAGAGCCCGAGGAGAGCTTCGCGCTGGAGGGTTCACCGACCGGCGAGGATTCGGCGGAAGACCAGCAATATCGCCAGGCGATCCAGCTGGTATGCGAGTCGCAGAAAGCGTCGACCTCGTGGCTGCAGCGGCAGTTGCGGATCGGCTACAACTCGGCCGCGCGGTTGATCGAGCGGATGGAGAAGGACGGCATCGTCGGTCGGCCCGATCATGTCGGGCGGCGCGAGGTGCTGCGCGATACGGAGGGGCATGCGATCTGAGGGTGGGCGTCGCTCGTTCAGTTCCTCGAGATACCCGCATTGTTCCCCCGCGAACGCGGGGGGCCAGGAGCCACTGACGCTATCGTCTGGAACCCTGGGCTCCCGCGTTCGCGGGAGAACGAGGAGGTCATCGCTCGTTGCGCCAAGCCGATTTCGACAAGGGTTTCGGACGATCGAGGCGCGGTCTACGGGGGAACACAAGTTACGGACGACAGGTGGAATTAATGCAGTATCGGCGGTTAGGCGTGGCGGCGTTGGCGCTCGCGATATCGGGGCAGGTCTCGGCGCAGGACACCGCCAAGCAGACCCCCGGCAGCACCGCCACCGACACGCAGCACCGTCCCCGTTCGGGCGTTCGCCGCGACAGCGATCTGTCTCCGTCGGCGCTGACCGCGGATACGCGGCGCACCCCGCCGCCCGGGCTGTTCGCCGACTGGTTCGATATCCGTAAAAAATTGGCGGATCGCGGCATTGGGCTCAGCGCGCGCTATGCCTCGGAAAGCGGTTATAATTTTTCCGGTGGGGACCGGAAATTGCTCCGTGAGACCGGCCAGTTCGACGTCGGCATGTTGCTCGATCTCGACAAGGTCGTCGGACTTCAAGGCGGCGCGTTCCAGGTGACCGTCACCTATCGCCGGGGCCGCGATCTCGGCGCCGACGCGAATCTGGGCGTGCTGCAACAGGTGCAGGAGGTCTATGGCCGCGGCCAGACGCTGCGCCTCACGCAGTTCTGGTACGAGCAGACGCTGGGCGAGAAACTCGAGCTCAAGATCGGACGCACCAATCCCGGCGAGGATTTCGCGGTCTTCTCCTGCTATTTCCAGAATCTCAGCTTCTGCGGGGCGCAGCCGGGCAATCTGGTCGGCGATTACTGGCAGAACTGGCCGGTCGGGCAATGGGGGGTGCGGCTGCGTTACGACGTCAATGACCATGTCACGGTGAAGACCGCGGCGTATGAGGTGAACCCGCGCAACCTGGAGAAGGACTTCGTGATCGGCCGGTTCCACGGTGCGACCGGCGCGCTGATCCCGGTCGAGGCCGAATGGCGGCGCGGCGACGACGATGGCCGGGTCGGCGCGTACAAGGTCGGCGGCTGGGTCAACACGTCGAACGGCGACGACGTGTTCTACGACGTGAACCGCCAGCCGATCGCGATCACGGGACTCGCTCCGCTCCGCCGCAGCGCGCGCTACGGCGTGTATTTCAACGTGCAGCAGCAGATCACCGGCACATCGAAAGACGGCAAGTCGGTGACCGGGCTCAGCGTGTTCCTCAACGCGACCCAGGCTGACCGCGCGACCTCGACCACCGACAACCAGATCGCCGCGGGGCTGTTCTACAAGGGGCTGGTGCCGTGGCGGCCGAACGACATCCTCGGCTTCGGCGTGGCCCGGACCAACGTGAACGGACGCCTCGCCAAGGGCCAGGCACTCGATCCCACCCGGCCCGCCGTGCAGGATGCGGAATACGCGTCGGAGATTTATTACAGCGTGCATCCGACCAGGTGGCTGGAATTGCGGCCGAACGTGCAGTTCATCCACAATCCGGGCGGCGTGCATGACGCCCGCGATGTCGGGGTGCTCGGGTTGAAGGGTGCGATTACGCTGTAGGGGAGTCGGTCTTTCCTCTTCCGTCATCCTGACGAAAGTCAGGATTCGGAGTAATATCCGCCGCGCTGCTTGATCCTGGATCCTGACTTTCGTCAGGATGACGGGGACTGTGACGGCGGACGAGCATTCCCACTGAAGTCACGCCGAATTCAGTGGCGGTTCAACCGCGGGGCGGCAATTGTCCGCGCTCCAAGGAGATTTCGATGTTCAATACCCGCCCCGCGGTGATCGCGACGATCGCCGCTCTCTCGGTTGCCGCACTACCCGCGCCGATCGCCGCACAGGCCACCGGCGATCTAGCCGCCGTGCAGAAGCACCTCCAGTCGGTCGAAACGATGACAGCCAGTTTCTCGCAGGCGGATCGCAACGGCAAGGTCCTGACCGGCGTGCTGACGCTGAAGAAGCCCGGCAAGCTGCGTTTCCAATATGAGAAGGGCGTGCCGATCCTGATCGTCGCGGAGGGCGGCGCGCTGACCTTCATCGATTATTCGGTGAAGCAGGTGCAGCGCTGGCCGATCAAGAACTCGCCGCTGGGGGTGCTGCTCGATCCGACGCGCGACATCACGCGCTATGCCAAGCTCGTCCCCGGCTATGACCAGCGAATCGTGTCGGTCGAGGCGAACGATCCCAAGCACCCCGAATATGGCCGGATCACTTTGGTGTTCGTGCGCAACGCGGGCGCGCCGGGCGGGCTGATGCTGCAGGGCTGGGTCGCGCTCGACAGCCAGAACAACCGCACGACGATCCGCCTGACCAACCAGAAGTTCGGCGAAGCGGTCAGCGACAACACCTTCCGCTGGAACGATCCGCGCCGCACGGGTGGAAGAAAGTAACAAAACTTTCGCGTCATTCATGCAAGCGACAGGTTGCGATCCCTAGAGAGTGGCTCGCGGATGTGAGGCATTCGGGATTTTTCCCCCTGTTGCCCGGATGGTTTCCCCATATCTTGCCTGCGTGACGAACGCTGAGTTGGCCCTCGCTCCATGCCCCCGGAGCGAGGGTCTTTCGCGTAGAGCGGCAAGCAAACGCATTTTGCGAGACTCGCTCAAGCGCGGCCGGCGGGCAAAGCCCGTCCGACGACAGCGGCTTTGCCGATAGCATAGCTAGTTAGAAGCCCACGCCCCTTCCTTGTCCCCACCCCCACGCGACGCTACATCGCGGCGGTGAAGATCGTCTCCTGGAACATCAACTCGGTCCGTTTCCGGATCGCCATCGTCGAGCAGTTCCTGCGTGACGAACACCCCGACATCCTGTGCCTGCAGGAAACCAAGGTCATCGACGGCGACTTCCCGTTGGAAGCGTTCCGCGCGCTCGGCTACGAGCACATCGTCCTGCACGGCCAGCGCATGCACCACGGCGTCGCGATCCTGAGCCGAGTCCCGATCGTGGAGGACGACCGATTCGACTGGCAGGCGAACAGCGAGGCGCGCCACATCGGCGTCCGCCTCGAGAACGGCGTACGGCTCGAGAACGTCTACGTCCCGGCGGGCGGCGACGTGCCCGACCGCGCGGTGAACCCGAAGTTCGGCCAGAAGCTCGATTTCATCGACCGCATGACGACCTGGTCGGAGACACTTCCCGGCCCGACGATCCTGGTCGGCGACTTCAACATCGCCCCGCTCGAATCGGACGTCTGGAGCCACAAGCAGCTGCTCGACGTCGTCAGCCACACCCCGATCGAGGTCGACGCGCTCGCCAAGTTGCAGGCAGCGGGCGACTGGGTCGATCTCGGCCGCCGCTTCCACCCCGCCCCCGCCCGCCTGTTCACGTGGTGGAGCTACCGCGCAAAGGACTGGGCGGCATCGGACCGCGGGCGGCGGCTCGATCACATGTGGGCGACCGGTGCGGCGGCCGAAGCGGCGGTGTCGCACCACGTCTACGAACGCTGCCGGAGTTGGCTGAAGCCCTCCGACCACGTCCCGATCATGACCGAGTTCGCGTTTTGAATCCGCGCGCGGCGGCCCGCGCTGTCGATGCGTTGCGACGCGGCTGGCCGATCGCGATCGACGGGCTCGTGCTCCTCGCGGTCGAAACGGCGGACGCGGAGCGACTGGCGGCGTTCGATCCCGAAGCGAATGGCGGTGTGCTGATCTCGTCAGGCCGCGCGGCAACGTTGAAGCTTGCGAACCAGCTTGCGGCGGCGGATCCGACCGAGCCGGTGCTCGTCGATCGCGCGCCCTGGATCGATTTCGCCGCCGCGACCGCGCTGGCCGATCCGCAGTTCGATCTGGCCACTCCGCTCAAGGGTCCGTTCCGCACGCTCCCGGTGACCGATCCCGACGCCGCGGCTGCGGCCTTGCGCCTTGCGAGGATTGCCGGACTCCTGCCTGCCTTCTTCCTCGGCACCGGCGAACCCGAAGTCCGCATAAGCACCGCAGACATAGACGCGCACGAAGACGCGACGCGGCTGACCCTCGCAACCCGCGCGCGCCTCCCGGTAGAGGGTGCGGAGGACGCCGAGATCGTCGCATTCCGCAGCCCCGAAAGCGCGGACGAGCATATCGCGCTGCTGATCGGCCAGCCCAATGGCCAGCCCCCACTGGTCCGCCTGCACAGCGAATGCCTAACGGGCGACGTGCTTGGCAGCCTTAAATGCGATTGCGGGCCGCAGTTGCATGCCGCGATCCACGCGATCCGACATAGCGGCTGGGGTATCCTGCTCTATCTTCGCCAGGAGGGGCGCGGGATCGGACTGGTCAACAAGCTGCGCGCCTATGCATTGCAGGACCAGGGTTTCGATACGGTCGACGCGAACACGCGGCTTGGCTTCGCCGTCGATGCGCGCGATTTCGGGGTGGCGGCGCGGATGCTGACGTTGCTCGGGCAGCGCGAAATTCGGTTGCTGACGAACAATCCGGCGAAAGTAGCGGGGCTCGAGGCCGCGGGCGTGACGGTGATCGAGCGTGTGCCGCACTTCCTCCCATCCAACCCGCACAATGCGCAGTATCTCGCGACCAAGCGCGACCGCACGGGGCACCAGTTCTGACCGATATCCCGCCCTCCCGCCGCCTGATCGTCGTGTTCGGTGCGGCCGTTCGTCCCGATGGCAGCCCGAGCCCGACCCTGGCCCGCCGCATCGCGTTCGCCGCTGCGGCGGCCGCGCGCTACGTCGATGCGGACCTGTTCTGCTCGGGTGCCAAGGGGACCCACGGGCCTTCGGAAGCGTCCGTGATGGCCGACGTGCTGGCCGAGACGGTCGACCGCTCGCGTATCCATCTCGACGAAGCGAGCGTGGATACGTTGCAGAGCGTCGTGGCAGCGACCGCATTCGCGCGTGCGGGCGAGTATGCGCAGTGCATGATCTGCACCGACGCCTATCACCAGCCGCGCATCCGCATGCTGTTCGCGATGCTCGGCATGCCGGCGAGCGCGATCCACGTGCCGCATGGCGGGAGCCGACGGTACCAACTCAAGATGCGGACGCGCGAGGCCGCGGCGATCCCCTATGATCTGGTGGCAGGGGTTGGTGCGATCTGGCGGCGGAAGCGGGGCAACTAGTCGCCGCGGACGCATTGAGTTTACGTATTCCTCGAGCGGGCACCTCCCCGGCGAAGGCCGGGGTCCAGTTGGGAAGGCCGATGTAACGAAGGTCCATCTGCCGTTATTGCCGTTCCCCAACTGGACCCCGGCCTTCGCCGGGGGGGATGTAGCTATCGGAACGGAATACTGGCTGGCTTGTCCCTGACTTCAAGAACCGGGATCCAGCTTATCCGATCAACCGCGCGACGTCCTCGAAACTCTCCGCCAGCGCATCCACACCGATCGCCTTGAGCCGCGCACCATGCTCGGCGTTGCAGTGCGATCCAGCAGACAAGCCAATGACATACCCCCCCGAGGCAACCGCGCCGGTCGCCCCCACCGGCGAGTCCTCAAGGATCGCCGTCCGCGCGATATCGACGCCAAGTTGCCGCGCCCCGAACAGGTACAGGTCGGGTGCGGGCTTGCCGTTCGTGACGTGTTCGCTGCCGCTGTAGAGGTGGTCGCCGAACGCATCGCGCAGGCCGATATGCTCCAGATGCCGCGCGATCCAGCTGACCGGGCTCGACGAGACGATCGCCTTGGGCAGGTCCGCCGGGAGCGAGCGGACGAACGCCACCGCGCCCTCGATCGCGTCGACGCCCGCGGCCATGACGCGGTCGTCCTCGGCCTTGCGCGCGGCGTAGAAGTCATCGGGGAGTGGCCGGTCTATCCAGCGCTCGATCGCGTCGATGAACTGCGGCCCGGCAAGCCCCATGAAGTTCGCCATCGACTCGTCGGCAGTGGTCGGATGCCCGGCGGCGGTGAGCCATTCGGCGATGTGTCGGTTGCCGACGGCTTCGCTGTCGATCAGCACCCCGTCGAAGTCGAACAGCAACGCGTCAAACCGTACCGCAATGCTCATGCGCCGGTCCCCCGCGCGCCGAATAACGCGCTACCGATCCGAACGTGAGTCGCGCCGATCGTCACCGCGGTCTCGAAATCGTCCGACATGCCCATGCTGAGCCCGGTCAGCTCATGATCGCGCGCAAGCTGCGCCAACAGCGCGAAATACGGCGCCGGCTCGATATCGGCGGGGGGCAGGCACATCAGCCCCGCGATCGGCAAGCCGGCGGCGCGGGCCTGTTCCACCAGCGCAGGCAGGTCCGCGATCGCGCAGCCACCCTTTTGCGGTTCGTCGCCTATGTTGACCTGGAGGAAGCAGTCCGGCCGGCGATCGCCTGCCGCCATCGCCTTGCCCAGCGCCTCGACCAGCGACGGGCGATCGACCGCGTGGATGCAATCGAACAGCGCCACCGCCTCGGCCGCCTTGTTCGACTGGAGCTGGCCAATCAGGTGGAGTTCGACGTCGGGATATGTCTCGCGCAACGCCGGCCATTTCTCCGCCGTCTCCTGAACGCGGTTTTCGCCGAACACGCGCTGGCCTTGTTCGAGCAGCGGCGCGATCGCGGCGGCGGGGTGCGTCTTGGAGACCGCGATCAGCGTCACGTCTTCCGCGCGGCGATCGGCGATGTCGGCGGCCTTGGCGATCCGGGTGCGGATGGACTCGAGCGGCGTGGTGTCAGATGTCATGGCCCGCGCTATAGGCAGCGCCGTGTCGGATCGAAAGCCCATCCCCGAGCGCTGGTTGATGACCGACGAGCGGATGGGCGACGCCTTGTGGCCTGCGCTCCGGCGATTGCCGCCCGGATCGGGCGTGGTGTTTCGCCATTACGCCACACCGGCGGCGGCGCGACGCGTGCTGTTGCGGCGAGTGCGACGGCTGGCGCACGCACGGCGGCTGGTGCTGGTGGTGGCCGGGACCTCCGCGATTCGCACCGATGGCGTTCATGGTGGCGCACGCGCGGGCGGAATCAGGACTTGGCCGGCGCATTGCCGGGGCGAGGCCTTGGCAGGCCAGCGCGCGGGGGCCGATGCGCTGTTCGTTTCGCCGGTCTACGCCACGCGGTCGCATGAGGATGCGGCCGGATCGGGCCCGGCGCGGAGTATGCGGATCGCGCGCGGACTTGGCGTGAAGGTCGTTGCGCTGGGCGGTATGAATGAAGTGCGGTGGCGACGAATACGCCGGTTCGGGTTCCACGGCTGGGCCGCGATCGATGCGTGGATGCGCTAGGGTCGCGCGCGACCATCGCCGGCTAGCGGCGAGCGCCCCTTCCGTCATCGCAGCGCGAGCTGGGATGTCTTGGCTTGGCGGGTGTCACGCGCTGCGAGGGATACCCCAGCTTCCGCTGGGGTGATGGGTCAGCGTGGCGCGGGGCATCGGTCTGCGGTCGGCAACTGGCCGGGATGCGTTCAGCGAGCCGTCGTCACAGCACTTAGAAGCGGAAGGCAGTGCCCAGATACACGGCCTGGCTGTCGCGACGGTCGTCATCGACCTTCACGAAGCGCTCACGATCCGACCGATACCGCACGCCCGCCGTCACCGCGAGGCTACGCGTCAACGCGTAGGACCCGCCAAGATCGACCGAATAGCTCGGCGCGTCTTCGACAAGCCGCGGCGCATTCGACAGCGGACGATCCGCCGCAGCCTTCACCGTGCCGCTGAACCGCTTGGCGCTATAGCTCACTGCAAGGTCAGCCGCTTCGCGCCCACCGGGCATTGCGCCGAGATCGAGCTTGTTCACGTCGCCCGAGATCGCGAACCGCTTCCAGCCCACCGACATGCCAAGGTTATACGCGATCGGCGCGATGCCGACGGTCGGCGTGGTCGAGGCCAGGCTGGCGGTGTTCGCGACACTGCGATTGGTCTGCGCACGGACCGCGACGGTCACGGCGCGATTGTCCTGCCGCGTTTCGGCAGGCGTAAAGCGGAAGCTGCCGGCGTCGAAGCCACCGCGCGCGAACATCGCGGCAAGGCGGGGGTCGGCAGCGGCCGGCGTGAACGATCCGATACCGCGAACCGCGGCGACGTTATGCTTGGCGATCCGGGCAGGCTGTTCGCTGGCGCCGAAGGCGGGCGCGACGATTGCAGCGGTGGCGACAAGCGCCCCGGCAACCACCCCGAAAATTCCCCCACGCGTCATCACAACGAATATGTCCTTCGAATCCCGTGATCGGATCCTGTTAAACCGCATCTAACATGAATTGATCCGTAGCAAAGGCCGCAGACCGGCCCATTCCCACCCTTCGTCGCCGAATTGTACGACAGTGTTGCAATCAGCACACATGTCGGCCCGATAGCGCTACCGGATCGGCCCCAGTTCCGGATGCGCCAACCCCCGCGACGATGAGCGCGCCGATACGCGCGCCACGCATGCGGGCGTCTGCTTGCGGGCGCGCGGGCACGCCTGTAGAGCAAGGGCTGATTTTCTTGCCAGGATGATGCCCATGTTCCGCCGCTCGCGTATCGCAGTCGTGCTGTTTGCCCTGCCCCTCGTCGCTTGCGGCGGCGGTTCGGCGCGTCCCAAGGCGGATCTCGCCGCATCGAAAATCACGACGATCGGCGTCAACAGCTATCTGTGGCGCGCGAGCCTCGACACGCTTGGCTTCATGCCGCTGCTCCAGACCGACTCCAACGGCGGCGTGATTGTCACCGACTGGTACACCAACCCGCAGACCCCGACCGAGCGCATGAAGGTGACCGTGTCGATCCTCGACCAGGATCTGCGCGCCGATGCGCTGCGCGTCGCGGCCCTTCGCGAAGTCAATCGCAACGGCCAGTGGGTGTCGTCGCCGGTCCAGGCCGCAACCACGCAGAAGCTCGAGGATATCATCCTGACCAAGGCCCGCGACCTGCGCCGCGCCTCGATCGCGGGCTGAGGACCAAATAATGGCGTCGCGTTTCAATGCGTTGAAGGCGGACGCGGCGTGGCAGAAAGTCTGGGACGAGCGCAAGACGTTCGCCGCCGACGACCTGTCGACCAAGCCGCGTTCGTACGTGCTCGAGATGTTCCCCTATCCGTCGGGGCGCATCCATATGGGGCATGTCCGGAACTACACGATGGGCGACGTGCTCGCGCGGTTCCGTCGGATGAAGGGCATGGAAGTGCTCCATCCGATGGGCTGGGATGCGTTCGGCATGCCCGCCGAGAATGCGGCGATGGAAAAGGGCGTGCATCCGGGCAATTGGACGCGCGCCAACATCGCGACGATGAAGGCGCAGCTGAAGCGGCTCGGCTTCGCGCTCGACTGGACGCGGGAACTGGCGACGTGCGAGCCTGAGTATTACGGGCATGAGCAGGCGCTGTTCCTCGACCTGTTCGCGGCGGGGCTCGTCTATCGCAAGGAATCCGCGGTCAACTGGGATCCGGTCGACATGACCGTGCTCGCCAACGAGCAGGTGATCGACGGGCGCGGCTGGCGCTCGGGTGCGCTGGTCGAGCGTCGGAAACTGTCGCAGTGGTTCCTGAAGATCACCGACTTCGCCGACGAGCTGGTCGACGGGCTGGGCGCGCTCGAGCATTGGCCCGACAAGGTCAAGCTGATGCAGGAGAACTGGATCGGCCGCAGCCAGGGGTTGCAGTTCGAGTTCGCGCTGGCTTCCCCCCTCCCGCTTGCGGGAGGGGTCGGGGGAGGGCCTGACACGACCGCGACGACGGCGATTGGGGAGGCCTCCCCTCCCCTGACCCCTCCCGCAAGCGGGAGGGGAATAGAGTCGGTCGAGGTGTTCACGACGCGGCCCGACACGATGTTCGGATCGAGCTTCGTCGCGGTCGCGGCCGACCATCCGATCGCGCGCGCGATCGCCGAGACGAACCCCGACGCAGCCGCCTTTATCGAGCTGTGCAAGCGTGGCGGCACCACCGCGGCAGAGCTCGACACGCAGGAGAAGCTGGGCTTCGACACCGGTATCCGCGCGACGCATCCGCTCGACACGACGTGGGAACTCCCCGTCTACATCGCGAATTTCGTGCTGATGGAATATGGCACGGGCGCGGTGTTCGGCGTGCCCGCGCATGACCAGCGCGATCTCGATTTCGCGCGCAAATACGACCTGCCCGTCAAGCGTGTCGTCTCCGAAGGCGATGACGTAGCCCCCGTATTCGTCGGCGACACCGCCTGGATCGGCGCGGGCACGATCGTGAACTCGCATTTCCTCGACGGCATGGACATCGAGGACGCCAATCGCGTCGTGATCGAACGCGCCGAGGGCGAAGGCTGGGGCAAGGGCACGACCGTGTTCCGCCTGCGCGACTGGGGCGTCAGCCGCCAGCGTTATTGGGGCACGCCGATCCCGATCATCCACTGCGACACGTGCGGCGCGGTGCCGGTGCCCAAGGACCAGTTGCCGATCGTCCTGCCCGAGGACGTCAGCTTCGACATCCCCGGCAACCCGCTCGATCGCCATCCGACCTGGAAGCACGTCGCCTGCCCGTCGTGCGGCGCGGACGCGCGGCGCGAGACCGATACTCTCGACACGTTCGTCGATTCGTCGTGGTATTTCATCCGCTTCGCCAGCCAGCCCGACGCCAAGCCGTTCGACCGGACGGACGCGGAGAAGTGGTTGCCGGTCAACCAGTATATCGGCGGCGTCGAGCATGCGATCCTGCATCTGCTCTACGCGCGCTTCTGGACGCGTGCGCTCAAGCATATCGGGATGCTCGACATCGCCGAGCCGTTCGCCGGGCTGTTCACGCAAGGCATGGTCACGCACGAGACGTACAAGTCCGCGGACGGTCGCTGGCTTGGCCCCAATGACGTGCGCGACGGCATCGAAATCGCGACCGGTGACGCCATCACCGTCGGTCGCGTCGAAAAGATGTCGAAGTCGAAGAAGAACACGGTCGATCCCGAGCCGATCGTCGACCAGTACGGCGCCGACGCGGTGCGCTGGTTCGTCCTCTCCGACTCTCCACCCGAGCGCGATCTGCCCTGGAGCGAATCCGGCATCGAAGGCGCTTGGCGGTTCGTCCAGCGTCTCTGGCGCCTGATCGAGTCGGACGATGCGGCGAAGGCCGAAGGTGAGGACATCGCGTTGCGCAAACTGTGCCACCGGACGACGGTGGGTATCGAGAGCGATATCAACGCCTTGCAGTTCAACAAGGCGGTCGCGCGGCTCTATTCGTTGTGCAGCGCGATCGAGAAGGCGGCACCCTCCGCGGATCGCGAAGAGGCGGTGCGCACGCTGCTGCTGCTTGTCAGCCCGATGGTCCCGCACGTCGCCGAGGAAGCCTGGGCGACCGCGGGGAATGACGGCCTGATCGCCGACGCCGCCTGGCCGATCGTCGATCCGGCGATGCTGGTCGACGACGAGGTGACCATTGCGGTGCAGGTCAACGGTAAGCTCCGCGATACGCTGGTGTTCCCCAAGGGCGCGCCGAAGGACGAGGTCGAGGCCGCCGCGCTCGCCTCTGAAAAGATCGTCCGCCTGCTCGAGGGCAAAGCGCCCCGGAAAGTGATCGTCGTGCCCGACCGTCTCGTGAACATCGTCGCATGAAGCGGCTGGCGATCCTCGGCGCGCTGGCGCTGGCACCTTTATTGTCCGGCTGCGGGCTGCATCCGCTCTATGCGGGCGGCAGCAGTGGTCCGGTCGCAGGCGCGCTTGGCCAGGTCGAGATCGCGCCGATCGCGGGCAAGAATGGCTGGCTGATGGCGACCGCGCTGCGCGACCGACTGCCGTCGAACGGCGCGCCGGCGATGTACCGGATCGATATCCGCCTCGACGACCAGATCAGCGGGCTGGGCGTGCGGACCGACGACAGCGTCTCGCGCGAACGGCGGACGCTGCGCGCGCGGTATCAGTTGGTACGGATCGGCGACAATTCGGTGTTGCTCGATGCGACTGCGGGATCGGATGCCGGCATCGATGTGGTGCGTTCGGAATATGCCACGATCGCGGCTGAGAATACCGCGCTCGAACGGCTGTCGGCGATCGTTGCGGACCAGATCGTCGCGCGCATCGCGCTGTACGCGCGCAATACGCCTGCCGTTGCCGCGGCGCAGGGCCCCGCACCGGCGAAGTGAAGGCGTCCGCTGGCCAGATTCGCGGTGCGCTGGCCAAACCGGGTGCGGAGATCCGCCTGTACCTGCTGCACGGGCCCGACGAGGCCGGCGCGAGCGACCTGGCGCGCCTGCTGGCCAAGGCGATGGGGGCGGATGCCGAGCGCATCGATCTCGACGGTGCGACGCTCAAGAGTGATCCCGGCCGGCTGACCGACGAGGCCGCGTCGCTGTCGCTGTTCGCGGGGGCGCGGTTCGTCCGCGTCGCGTCGGCGGGCGAGGAAAGCCTCGAGGCGTTCGCCAATCTGTTGGCCGCGGAGCGTGTCGGCAATCCGGTCGTCGCGATCGCGCCAACGGTCAAGTCGACCGCGAAGATCGTCAAGCTCGCGATCGACTCGCCGCGCGCGATGGCGTTCGCCTGCTACGCCCCCACCGCGCAGGATGCCGAACGGCTGGCGACGACGATCGCGAGCGAGAACGGCCTGCGCCCTGCCCCCGGCGTCGCGCGACGGCTGGTCGACACGACCGGCGGGGATCGCGCGGTCATTTCACGCGAGATCGAGAAGCTCGCGCTCTACCTCGACGCCGCGCCCGATCGGCCGGCGGACCTCGATCATCACGCGCTCGACGCGGTCGGTGCCGACCTGGGCGATGCGGAGATGAGTCGCGCGATCGATGCGGTGATCGAGGGACGCGTCGACGATCTCGGCGCCGAGCTGGCTGTGCTCGAAGAGGCGGGGACGTCGCCTATCCCGTGGCTGCGCCAACTCGTCCGCCGCCTGATCGCGCTGGCCGACATGCGCGGCGAGATCGACCGCGGGGAGTCGGTCGATGCGGTGATGAAGCGCCACCGTGTGTTCTTCAAGGAGGAGGCAAGCACCGCACGCTCACTGCGCCGCTGGACGCCCGTCATGCTCGCGACCGCGATCCAGAGGGTCCGGACCGCCGAGCGCGCGATCATGGCCTCGGGGAATGCCGGCGGGGTGGTCGCCGAGGCTGCCGTCGTCGCGCTGTCTCAGGCGATCGCGCGGCGGAAGTAAGTTTCGGCCCACGCCGGAATAGGTTGGTATGCTCCCTATCCCACAACGTCGTCATTCCCGCGCAGGCGGGAACCCATACTGGCAAGCTTAGCCCTGGGGTCGCAAACCGTAGAGGATATGGATCCCCGCCTGCGCGGGGATGACGAAGGGTTGAATGGTTGGGCGGGGTGGTCCCCAACCCGCCTCTCCCCTAGATCGCCCCGCCCGTAAGCCGCTGGCAAACCATATCCAGCTGATCCAACGTCGAGTAGCTCAGCGTCAACGTTCCCCCAGTCTCGGTATGCGCGACCCGCACCTGGAGCCCCAGAAGATCCGCCAACTGCCGCTCCAGCGCCGCGATATCCGCATCCGGGATCCGCGGCTCCGACGACCCGCCGCTGCGGCTACGTCCAGGCTTCGCATCGCGCGCCAGTTTCTCGGTCTCGCGCACCGACAGCCCGCGTGCGACCACCTGATCCGCCAGTGTCTCGACGTCGGGCGATCCCAGCAACGCCCGCGCATGCCCCATCGACAGCGATCCATCGACCACCTGCGACTGGACCTGCGCCGGCAGCTCGAGCAACCGCAGCAGGTTCGCGACATGGCTGCGCGACTTGTGAACGATCTTGGCGAGCACCTCCTGCGTGTGGCCGTACTCGCCGGCCAGCCGCTGATAGGCCTGCGCCTCTTCGATCGCGTTCAGATCCTCGCGCTGGATGTTCTCGATCAGCGCGATCTCGAGCGTCTCGGCGTCGTCGAAGTCGCGGACGACGACCGGCACCTCGTGCAGCCGCGCACGCTGTGCCGCACGCCAGCGGCGCTCGCCCGCGACGATCTGGAAATCATGCCCATGTGGCCGAACGACGATCGGCTGGATCAGCCCGCGCGACGCGATCGACGCGGCGAGTTCATCGAGCATCGCCTCGTCGAAATGCCGGCGCGGTTGATCGGGATGCGGCGACAGCGAACTGACCGGCAGCATCCGCACACCCGACGACTGCGATGCGGACGCCCCATCGGCGGATACCGGTGTCTCGCGTGCCATCTCGCCGAGCAACGCGTTGAGGCCCCTGCCCAGCCCCGGGCGGCCGCGCTTGTTCTCGCTCATGCCGCGGCCTGCGCGGTAACAGGCAGTCGACCGATCAACTCACGCGCGAGCGCGATATAGGCCTGCGAGCCGGAGCAACGGTGGTCGTAGATCAATGCGGGCAGCCCATGACTCGGCGCCTCCGACAGCCGCACGTTGCGCGGGATCACCGTCTCGAAAACCACTTTCCCCAATACCGCACGGACGTCCGCCGAGACCTGATCGGTCAGTCGGTTGCGTCGATCGAACATCGTCAGCGCAACCCCCAGGATCGACAGCCCCGGATTGAACCGCTGGCGGATACGCTCGACCGTGCTCAACAACTGCGACAACCCCTCGAGCGCGAAGAACTCGCATTGCAGCGGCACGAGTAGAGAATCCGCCGCGACCATCGCGTTGATCGTCAGCAACCCGAGCGATGGCGGGCAATCGATCAGCGCAATATCCCACGGCCCCTGCGCCGCCTTCACCGCGCGATTGAGCCGGTGCGTGCGCGCATCGAAATCGACCAGCTCGATCTCGGCCCCCGACAGGTCGACCGTCGCCGGCACGATATCGAGCCGCGGTACGCGGGTATGCACCACCGCCTCCTCGATCGAGGTCTCACCGACGAGGACGTCGTAGCTCGAGCGTTCGCGCTGCGAATGACCGATGCCGAGCCCGGTCGATGCATTGCCCTGCGGATCGAGATCGACCAGGAGCACGCGCATGCCCGTCGCCGCCAGCGCGGTCGCGAGATTGATGGCGCTGGTGGTCTTGCCCACCCCGCCCTTTTGATTGGCGACCGCGATGGTGATCATCGCGCGCTTACCCCATCCAGAACCACGATCGACGACTCCGGGTTCGTGACGCTTTGTTCCACGTGGAACATAAACCGCCAATGTTGCTTGAGCGCGGCCAGCTCTTCCTCATCGAAACGCCCCCGAGGAAGCAGCCACCGCGTCTCCTTTGTGGCGCAGTGCGCCGCGCCACGCAAAAGGTTTTGCAGCGACGCGACCGCGCGCGCGGAAATGATCACGGCGTCGGCAGTCGCATTCTCGACCTTCGACGCGTGGACTCGGACCTGTCCGCCGAGTCCGAGCCGGGCGACGCAGAGCTGCAGGAAGTCGGCCCGGCGACGGCGGGGCTCAACGAGATCGACCGGACCATCGCGCACCAGCGCAACGACCATGCCGGGAAAGCCCCCGCCCGTGCCGATATCGAGCCAGCGTTTTGCGCCCGCGTCGGCGCCCGCGAGTGGGACGAGCTGGAGCGAGTCAACGACGTGGCGGTCCCAGATCGTCGGGATCGTCGACGGCGCGATCAGATTCTGGTGCGGCGCCTCCGCGACGACCATGTCGACGAACGCCGCCAGCCGCTCGGTGGCCTCGGGGCCGAAGCGGTCGGCAACCCAGGCCTGTGCCCCATCTTCTGTCATGCTGCGTCTTCGGTCATGCTGGCACTCGTTTCGTATGCAATAGGACCGCCGACAGCGCGGCGGGCGTGATCCCGCCGACGCGGGCGGCGGCGGCCAGCGAGGTCGGGCGGGCGGCGCTCAGGCGATCGATCATCTCGTTCGACAGGCCGGGTATGCGATCATAGGCCAAGTCCTCGGGGAGACGGATCGCCTCGTCGGCACGCAGCCGCGCGACCTCCTGCGCCTGACGTTCGATATACGGCGCGTAGCGGGCGTCCTCTAAGACTTCGTCAACAACCGTGGTCGGAATAGCATTGGCGGCATCCGGTGCAACATGCGCAAGCGTCACGCCGTCGAACCGCAGCCAGTCGAACGCGGTCCGCCGTGCGCCGTCACGACCGATCCCCGCCCCCTTGTCGGCGACATGGGTCGCGGTGCGTTCGCAGTCGAGCGATGATCGGAAACGGGCGCGATGCTCGGCCAGCGCGTGTTGGTGCGCGAGACGCTCGGGTCCAAGGCACCCTGCCGCTTCGGCAATGCCGCCAAGCCGCGTCTCGGCGTTGTCCGCACGCAGCGACAGGCGGAACTCGGCGCGCGCGGTGAGCATCCGATAGGGCTCGGTCACGCCCTGCAGCGTCAAGTCGTCGATCATGACGCCCAGATAGCTCGACGCGCGATCGAGGATCACCGGCGCCAACTCGCACGCATAGGCCGCGGCGTTGAGCCCGGCGACGAGCCCCTGCCCTGCCGCTTCCTCATACCCTGTCGTGCCGTTGATCTGCCCCGCGCAAAACACGCCCTCGATCGCGCGCAGCGCCAACCGCGTGTCGAGCGCGCGCGGATCGATATGGTCATACTCGACAGCATAACCCGGCATCGTCATCGTCACGCGTTCGAGACCGGGGATGCTCGCCAGCATCGCCGCCTGGACCTCGATCGGGAGCGAGGTCGACAGGCCATTGGGATAGACCGTCGAATCGTCGAGCCCCTCGGGCTCGAGAAACACCTGATGCCCGTCGCGATCGCCGAATCGGTGGACCTTGTCCTCTATCGACGGGCAATAGCGCGGCCCCGCGGCCTCGATCGCGCCGGTGAACAGCGGCGACCGGTGGAATGCCTCGCGGATGATCGCGTGCGTCCGGTCGGTCGTGCGTGTGATCGCGCAGGCGATCTGCGGCAGCGGACGCGCGCGCGTCATCGGCGACATCGTCCAGGGATCGAGGTCGGAGGGCTGCTCGGCGAGCGCCCCCCAGTCGATCGTACGACCGTCGAGCCGAGGTGGCGTGCCCGTCTTCAACCGCGCCATCGGCAGGTCGCGTGCGCGGAGTTGGTCGGCCAGCGGCTTGGCAGCGCGCTCGCCGATCCGTCCGCCTTCCTCGCGATCGTCGCCACGGAAGATGCGGCCGCCGAGGAACGTGCCCGTCGCCAGCACGACCGCGCGCGCCTTTACGATCGCGCCGTCCGCCAGCACGACACCCGCCATGCGATCGCCCTCGAAATGGAGCGCGATGGCCTCTCCTTCGACGATCGACAGCCCCGCGGTCGCCGCCAGTATCGTCTGGATCGCGTGCGAATATAACCGGCGGTCGGCCTGGATGCGCGGCCCCTGCACCGCCGATCCCTTGCTGCGATTGAGCATCCGGTAATGAATCGCAGCGGCATCCGCGGCTCGCCCGATCAGCCCGTCGAACGCGTCGACTTCGCGGACCATATGCCCTTTGCCGAGCCCGCCGATCGCAGGATTACAGGACATGGCGCCAATATGCCGCGCGTCGAACGACACGAGCGCGGTGCGCGCGCCCCTGCGCGCCGCCGCGGCTGCGGCTTCGGTTCCGGCATGGCCACCGCCAACCACCACTACATCGAACATGTCACCGCCCTAGAACGGCGCAGGGAGCGCGTCAAAGATGTTCCACGTGGAACATCACTTGCCGATGCAGAAACGTCCGAACAGCGCGTCGAGCATCTCCCCCGTCGCGTCGAGGCCGAGAACGCCAGCGAGGATAGCGCGCGCCTGCCGGAGATGCTCGGCGAGGATGAGCGCATCCGAACCGGCATAGTGCAGCGCTTCGACCGCTAGCGCGCATTGCCGCCGCTGGTGCGCCTTGAGCGCGATCGCGTCGCTGCGCGGGAGCATCGCCGCGGCGCGGGCATGCAAGGCAGCCCATAGCCGGTCGAGCGATCCGCGGTCGGTCTGCGCGATGGCAAGCGCGCGGCCTTGCGGGATCGCGCCCCGCCCCGGCAGATCGGCGCGCGCGTGGATCCAGATCGCGTCGGCGCGCGGCGGTGGCGTGTCGGCCAACCAGAGGACTATGTCGGCAGCCGCCAGCGCATCCTCGGCACGTGTCACGCCGATCGCCTCGATCGGGTCCTGCGTATCGATCAGCCCCGCGGTATCGGTGAGCACATAGGCGACGCCGTCACGCGTCACGGGCAATTCGATCCGGTCGCGCGTCGTCCCCGATATTGGCGAGACGATCGCCGCATCGCGCTCGCCGAGCAGATTGAGCAACGTCGACTTGCCGCTATTGGGGGGGCCGCCGATCACGACGCGCAAGCCATCCTTCAGCCGCTCGACCGGTGGCGCGGCGATCACCGTTTCGATCTCGCCGGCTAGCGCACTCACCCCGGCAACGATCGCCTCGAACGCAGCGCTGTCGCTGGCGACGTCGTCCTCGTCGGCAAAATCGAGCATCGCCTCGATGCGGGCGGACAGCATCGCGACCGAGTCCATCCAGCCGCGCACCGCCTGGCTCACCCGTCCTTCCGCCGCGGTCATCGCCGCGACGCGTTGCCCCTCGGTTTCGGCTTCGAGCAGGTCGGCAAGACCCTCGGCCTCGGTGAGGTCGATGCGGCCGTTGGTCAGCGCACGCCGGGTGAACTCGCCGGGTTCGGCGGGACGAAGCCCGGCGACCGCGGACAAGGCCTGCTCGACCGCGGCGATCACGGCACGACCGCCATGGCAGTGGAGCTCGACGAGATCCTCGCCGGTCGCGGTGTTGGGACCCGGGAAGACGATGACCAACGCACGGTCGAGCAAAGCCCCGCCCGCATCGCGTAAGCCCCGCAGGCTCGCATGACGCGGCGCGGGCAGTGGCCCCGCCAGCGCCTGCGCTGCGGCGAACGCGTTTGGCCCGCTGATCCGGACGACGGCGATCGCCGCGGGCGGGCGCCCGCTCGATACCGCGAAGATCGTTTTCACGTAGAACTCAGCTGCTTTTCGTCGCGGTGTCGAACATGCGTTTCCACATCGCCATCCCCGCCTCGCCCATCGGCTGCCACCCGCGCATCATCGATTCGAGCATCTCGGGCTTCATCTGGCCGTCGGGGATCGCGTCCATCATCATCGCGACATAGCGGTCATGGATCGGAGTCAGATCGGGCAGCCCAACCGCACGGCGCGCCTCTTCCGGAGTACATTCGATCTCGATATTCATCTTCATGTGCGACACCCCCGATGACGCTTGAGCGGCCGATCGGGGCGCTGCATAGCAAGGCCATGTATGCGCGCGATGCCGCCTCGATCGCAACGCCAATCGGGCTGGTCCGCGTGACCGGCACCGCGGACCGGATCGACTCGATCGCGATACTGGCGGGCGGCGATGCCGTCCCGAGTGATGCGCCTGCGATCCGCGAGGCACTGCGCCAGATCGAGGCGTATTTCGCGAAGCGACTGACGGTCTTCGATCTGCCGCTCGCCCCCTCGCCTACCGACCGCGGCGCGGTCCTCCGCCAGGGGATCGTCGACATCGGCTACGGCCAGACCGCGAGCTACGGCGCGCTGGCCAAGGCGATCCGGTCGAGCGCGCGGGCGATCGGCCAGGCGTGCGCGCGCAATCCGTTTCCGATCGTCGTCCCCTGCCACCGAATCCTAGGAGCCGGGGGCAGGCTTGGTGCGTATTCCGCAGGCAACGGCCCGATCACCAAATCCAGGCTGCTCGACCACGAACGGCCGCAAGGAGGATTGCTATGACGAACACCACCACCATCTCGACGCTCGCCGGCGATGGCGAATTCACCGCGTATCGCGCGACGCCGGCCGGCACGCCCAAGGCCGCGATCGTCGTGATCCAGGAGATCTTCGGCGTGAACGCCGGTATCCGCCGCAAGTGCGACACGCTTGCCGAAGCCGGCTATCTGGCGATCGCGCCAGACCTGTTCTGGCGGCTTGAGCCCGGCATCGAGCTCGATCCCGACATTAAGCCCGAGTTCGACCGCGCTCTCGAACTGATGGGCCAGTTCGACCAGGACAAGGGTATCGCTGATATCGACGCGAGCATTCGCGCCGTCCGCAACGAGCTCGGTGACGGTGGCAAGGTCGGCGTGGTCGGTTACTGCCTAGGCGGTCGCCTCGCATTCATGACCGCGGCGCGCACCGACGTCGATGCGAGCGTTGGCTATTACGGTGTCGGGATCGACGGGCTGCTCGGGGAGAAGCATGCGATCGCGCACCCGGTGTTGCTCCACGTTCCCGAAGAGGATCATTTCGTCGACAAGGATTCACAGGCGGCGATGCACGCCGGGCTCGACGATCACCCCAAGGTCACGATCTACGATTATGCGGGCGAGGATCACGGCTTCGCGACCGAGTTCGGCGAGCGCCGGTCGGACGCAGCGGCAAAGCTGGCCGACGAGCGGACGGCCAAGTTCTTCGCCGAGCATCTGGACTAAGCGGGCCCCGACTACCGTCGTCATTCCCGCGGAGGCGGGAATCCATACTGGCTGGCGTCGCTGCAAGATGGCCGCCCATTGAGGATATGGATCCCCGCCTGCGCGGGGATGACGATAGGGTGTGTGTTGGGGCGAGAAACGCGCGGCATGACGAGCAGCGACGGATATGAAAAAGGCCTCGTCGGGAAATCCCGGCGAGGCCTTTTTGCTATCCTTGGTGCGACACCATCACTTGAACAGCGTGATGATCCCCAGCGTGTCGCTGGTCCCGGTCCAGCCTTCGTAGATCATCTTGAACGCGACCAGGACGATGACGGCCAGGCCGATATAGGCGATCCAGCGATGGCGGTTGATGATGCGCGCGATGAAGTTCGCGGCCAGGCCCATCATCGCGACCGACAGCAACAGCCCGATGACGAGGATGCCGGGATGCTCGCGCGCCGCGCCAGCGACGGCCAGCACATTGTCGAGGCTCATCGAGACGTCGGCGACCGCAACCGCCCAGGCCGCGGCGACAAAGCTCTTGCGGGACTTGATCCCCGAGCGCTCGTCGCCCTCGATCTCTTCGGATCCGGGATTGTCCGCGCCCTCGCGGATTTCACGCCAGAACTTCCAGCTGACCCACAGCAGCAGCAGGCCGCCCGCGAAGATCAGACCGACGATCCCCATCAGCCACGTCACGATCAGCGCGAAGAAGATGCGCAGGACGAGCGCCGCGCCGATGCCGATCAGGATGACCTTCTTGCGCTGGTCGGCGGGAAGCCCCGCGGCGAGTGCGCCGACGACGATCGCATTGTCCCCTGCGAGGACGAGATCGATCATCAGGACCGATCCGAACGCGGCCAATGCCTTGGGATCGCCAAGGTTGGAGAAGTCGGCGACGATGTGCTGCCAGATTTCCAGCGGCGAGCCAGGTCCGGCGACTCCCGATGCGGCGGCGGCCAGCATGGCGATGATACTCAAGATGTCAGCTCCCGGTGACGGGCCACCGCCGGTGCGCGGGGGTGGCGGATTTCATGGTGTTTCATAGCAAAGCGGCACGCGAAAGCCATTGCTCTCGCGTGCCGCCTGGTCGGTCTTTTGGGCGGACAAGGGCTAAGCCCATGTCGTCGGTCGGGGCGCTGCCCCGCCGGCCGGATCGATGCGAGTCCTGCGTCAGCTTGGCGCAGGCCGCACTCGGTTATTGATTCATGCTGTCGAAGAAATTCTCGTTGGTCTTCGAATCCTTCATCTTGTCGAGCAGGAACTCCATCGCGTCGATCGTGCCCATCTGCATCAGGATGCGACGCAGGACCCACATCTTGGAAAGCTTGGCCTTGTCGACCAGCAACTCTTCCTTGCGCGTACCCGACTTGCCGACGTCGAGCGCCGGGAAGATGCGCTTGTCGGCGACCTTGCGATCGAGCACGATTTCCGAGTTACCGGTGCCCTTGAACTCCTCGAAGATCACCTCGTCCATGCGGCTGCCCGTATCGATCAGCGCGGTCGCGATGATCGAGAGCGAACCGCCCTCCTCGATGTTGCGCGCGGCACCGAAGAAGCGCTTCGGACGCTGCAGCGCGTTCGCATCGACACCGCCGGTCAGGACCTTGCCCGACGACGGCACGACGGTGTTGTAGGCGCGACCGAGACGCGTGATCGAGTCGAGCAGGATCACGACGTCCTTCTTGTGCTCGACCAGACGCTTGGCCTTTTCGATCACCATTTCGGCGACCTGGACGTGGCGCTGCGCGGGTTCGTCGAACGTCGAGCTGACGACCTCGCCCTTCACGCTGCGCTGCATGTCGGTGACTTCCTCGGGGCGCTCGTCGATCAGCAGGACGATCAGGAACACCTCGGGGTGATTGTCGGTGATCGCCTTGGCCATGTTCTGCAACATGACGGTCTTGCCGACGCGCGGCGGCGCGACGATCAGCGTGCGCTGGCCCTTGCCCTGCGGCGACACGATGTCGATCACGCGGGCCGACTTGTCCTTGACGGTCGGGTCGGCCGGATCGAGCGTCAGTTTGCTCTCGGGGTAGAGCGGCGTGAGATTGTCGAAATTGACGCGGTGGCGGACGACGTCGGGATCGTCGAAATTGACGGCCGTGAGCTTCACAAGCGAGAAATAACGCTCGCCATCCTTCGGCCCGCGGATCTCGCCCTCGACCGTATCACCGGTCCGCAGGCCGAACTTCCGGACCTGGTTCGGCGAGATATAGATGTCGTCGGGCCCGGCGAGATAGTTCGACTCCGGCGAGCGCAGGAAGCCGAAGCCGTCGGGCAGCACTTCGATCGTGCCGAGCCCCATGATCTGGTCGCCATTGTCCGCCTGCACCTTCAGGATCGCGAACAGCAGGTCCTGCTTGCGCAGCGTCGAGGCGCTCTCGACCCCCAGTTCCTCGGCAAGCTGGACCAGCTCGGCAGGCTTCTTTTTCTTCAGGTCTTTGAGATGCATGGGGATTTCCGGATAGCGATCAACGGGAACAGGTTCGGTCTGCGCGTGCGCTGGAAAGCGGAACTGGGCGAGCCGAACAGGCAGGACCACACGACCGGGCAGGACGCCAGGAGGCCGTGCTGGGAATTGGGGTAGAATTGAGGGGGCGGTTAGTCAAGCGGGGACGGGAGAACCGCGCTTACCGTTCTCCTGCGCACGCAGGAGCCCAGGATCACGAACGCTAACGCCTGTAACCCTGGGCTCCTGCGTTCGCAGGAGCACTCGGGTTCAGAACGGCTTCACGATCACCAGCACGACGATCAGCGTCACCGCAAGCGCGGGCACCTCGTTAAGCATCCGCAAGTGCTTGCCAGTCAGCGTCGGCTTCCCCGCCGCCAGCTTCTTCGAATAGCCGACCATCCAGCCGTGATACCCCGTCAGCAGAAACACCAGCAGCAGCTTGAGGTGCAGCCACCCCAGCCCCGGCGCACCGTCCGCCAGCCCGAGGTTCAGCGACAGCGCGATCCCCAGCACCCAGACGACGATCATCGCCGGCGTCAGGATGATGCTGCGGATCTTGCCCTCGCGCTCGACCCAGTTCGCCGCCTCGCCCGTATTACCGGCCGCCAGCGCCTCCTGGTGATAGACGAGATAGCGCGGCATCATGAACAGCCCCGCCATCCAGAAGATCACGAAGATCAGGTGCGCAGCCTTCACCCAGTCATAGGCTGCCCCGAGAAAACCGCTCATGTCGTGCTCCTAACGCGGGCGATCAGCTGCTCGACATGCGCGATGGGCGTGTCGGGCAGGATGCCGTGGCCGAGGTTGAAGATATGCGGCCGCGTAGGGAACGCCGCCAGGATCCGGTCGATCGCCGCGTCGAGATCCGCGCCGCCCGCGATCAACGCGAGCGGATCGAGATTGCCCTGCACCGGCATATCTTCGGGCAAAGATGCGTTGGCCCAGACCGGATCGACCGTCTCGTCCAGCCCGATCGTATCGACCCCCGTCTCACGCGCATAGGCGGGCAGCTTGCCCCCTGCCCCCTTCGGAAAGCCGATCACCGGCACCCCCGGACACCGCGCATGCAACTGATCGACGATCCGCGCGGTCGGCGCGATCACCCAGCGTTCGAACTGCGCGGGCGAGAGCGACCCCGACCAGCTGTCGAACAGCTGCACCGCGTCGACGCCAGCCTCGATCTGCCGCGCGAGATAGTCGACGGTGTTGTCTGCGATCGCATCGATGATCGCGCCGAACGCCGCCGGGTCGGCATAGGCGAAGCGGCGCGTCTCGGACTGATCCTTACTACCCTTGCCCGCTACCATATAGGTCGCGACCGTCCAGGGAGAGCCTGCAAAGCCCAGGAACGTCGTCTCGGGCGGCAATCCCCCGGCAACCTTGGCGACGGTGCCGTAGACCGGCTCCAGGCGATCGGGGACGGCCTGCAACCGATCGAGCGCATGATCGACCAGCGCGGGTTCGAGCCGCGGCCCCTCGCCGACCCCGAAGCTGAGGTCCTGGCCAAGCGCCCATGGGATCATCAGGATGTCGGAGAACAGGATCGAGCCGTCGAACCCGAACCGGCGGATCGGCTGGAGCGTCACCTCGGCGGCGGCGTCGGGATCGGTCGCCAGCGCGAGGAATCCCCCCTTCTCGGCACGCAGCGCGCGATATTCGGGGAGATAGCGCCCCGCCTGCCGCATGAGCCACAGCGGCGGCACGGCCTGACGCTCCCCGCGAAGAGTCGCCAGGAGGGACTTGAAGGCGAGCGAATTGGAGGTCGGATCGGTCAGCGGAGCACCCTTCTTCTACTATAAGAAGATTCAAGAAATAGGTTGTTGCAGTGGTTGGGCGGTTGAACCCGGGACTTATGCGGTGATCCCGGAATTGCCAACAGCTTGACCCTCGCGCACCGGGACAAACGCGCTGATTCGATTCAAGGCTCCCCGTTACCCACAGCCTGTGGATAAAATCGGAGGCTGTGCGCGAGCGTGTGGATAGAATCGCTGTTATCCACGGCGAACCCGTCGCTTGGCGAGGCGGACGAGTTACGCTAGCCGTTCTCCCCATGTTATCCACAGATTCACGCCCATGGACCCGCTCGCTGGGGATAAAACGCCGATGATGCGGCTTCACCTCCATTTGTTGTCGGATTCGACCGGCGAGACGCTCGAGAACATCGCCAAGGCGGCGTTGGCGCAATATGACGACGTCGAGACCGTCCGCCATTTTTGGCCGATGGTGCGCACCGAGGCGCATCTCGAGCGCATCCTGCAGGAGATCGCGCAGAACCCGGGGCTTGTGGTGTTCACGCTGGTGAACCCGGCGACGCGGCGGATTCTCGAGCAGCGGTGTCTGGCCTTGGGGTTGCCCGCGGTGGCCCCGCTCGACCCGGTCAACGACGCGCTTTCCGGCTTGCTCGGGCAGCAGGCGAAGGCGCGGCCGGGGCGTCAGCATGTGCTCGACGCGGCCTATTTCGCGCGCGTCGATGCGATCCAGTGGACAATCGCGCATGACGACGGGATCGCGTGGGAGGAATGGGAGGAGGCCGATATCGTCCTTGCGGGCGTGTCGCGCTCGTCGAAGACGCCGACCTCGATCTATCTCGCTAACCGTGGCTACAAGACGGCCAACATCCCGATCGTGGTCGAGAGCCCGCCGCCCAAGATCCTCTACGGACTCAAGACACCGCTGATCGTCGGGCTGACGACCAGCGCCGACCGGCTGATTCAGGTCCGGCGCAATCGCCTGCTGTCGCTGAACCAGCAGCCGGATACGTCGTATGTCGAAGAGGAGGCGGTGATGCGCGAGCTCGCCTTTGCGCGGCGGATGTTCGCGGACAATGGCTGGCCGGTGATCGACGTCACGCGCCGTTCGATCGAGGAGACCGCGGCCGCGATCATCGCGCTGTGTAACCAGCGGAGAAGCGACGACACCGCGAAGGTCGAGGCATGAGCCTGATCCTCGCCTCGCAAAGCGCCTCCCGTCGGGCGATGCTGACCGCCGCGGGCGTGCCGTTCGAGGCGACCTTTGCAGGCGTCGACGAGGATGCGGCGAAGGCGGCGCTCCGCGACCTGTCGCCGCGCGATCTTGCGGACGCGCTGGCCGAACTGAAAGCGTTGAAAGTGTCGGCACGGATGCCGGGCTATCTCGTGCTGGGCAGCGACTCGCTGGTCGCGCTGGAGGACGGCACGATCCTCGACAAGCCGACCGACCGGGCCGACGCGGCGGCGCATCTGCGGCTGATGTCGGGCAAGCGCCACGATCTCTGGAGCGCGGCGGTCATCGCGGAGAACGGTCAGGCGATCTGGCGTCACGTCGAGCGCGCGAAAATGCATGTGCGGCCGCTGTCGGAGGCCTTCATCGAGAAATATCTGGAGGCGGAATGGCCGGCGATTGCGGGCTGCGTCGGGTGTTATCGGATCGAGGGGCCGGGTGCGCAGCTGTTCGCCAAGATCGAAGGCAGCCAGTTCACGGTTCTCGGCATGCCACTGCTCAACGTCCTCGATTTCCTGCGCGTGCGTAGCGAATTGCCGGCGTAACAGGAAATTCCCGATCCTCCCCCGCCAGGGGGAGGTGTCTGGCGCTTGCCAGACGGAGGGGGCGGTAAGGGAAACGCCTGTTCCGTGCCCTCCCCTTCCGACGCCTCCACCGCCACCTCCCCCTGGCGGGGGAGGATCGTGAGTGATGTATGCCGGTGCATGGCAATTCCATCGCGGTAGACTAAACCTTCTCGACCCGCGAAGGCGGGTGCCCAGACTGGATCCCCGCCGTCGCGGGGACATACGGAGCCTTGCATGACCCGACCCTATGCCGAAGTGATCGGCGATCCGATCGCGCAGTCGAAATCGCCGCTGATCCACGGCTTCTGGCTCGACGCGCTCGGGATCGACGCGGAATACCGCCACAAGCACGTTACCGCCGACGCGCTTTCCGCCTATTTCGCGGAGCGCAAAGCCGACCCCGCCTGGCGCGGGTGCAACATCACGATGCCGCACAAGCTCGCCGCGCTCGATCACGTCTCCGACCCCGGCGACGTCCGCGGGACGATCGGCGCGATCAACACGGTGTTCCGCAACGAGGGCGGCGACTGCATCGGCACCAACACCGATGCCGCCGGATTCTGGGCGCCGATCGACGACCTCGACATCGCAGGCCAGCCGGTCACCGTTATCGGTGCCGGCGGTGCAGCGCGCGCGATCCTTTTCGCGCTTTCGCGGATGGGCGTCGGCCCCATGACGATCCTCAATCGCAATCCGCTCAAGGGGGCCGCGTTGCTGTCGACCTTCGGACTAAAGGGTCAGGCGCTGCCGATCGGCCCCGCCGCCCCGCCCTCGCGGCTTCTCGTCAATGCGAGCGTGCTCGGCATGGCGGGCCAGCCCGCGCTTGAGATCGACCTTGGCGCGCTCGAGCCCGACTCCCTCGTGTACGACATCGTGTATTCGCCGCTCGAAACCGGCCTGCTGAAGGCGGCGCGCGCGCGCGACCTCGAAACGGTCGATGGGCTGGAAATGCTGATCGGTCAGGCGGCGGTCGCATTCGAGATATTGTTCCACGTGGAACCACCGCGTGATCGCGATGATGATCTCCGCGCGTTGCTGATCGCATGATCATCGGGCTGACCGGCTCGATCGGCATGGGCAAGTCTGCGGTCGCGGCGATGTTCGCTGACGAAGGCGTGCCCGTGTTCGATGCCGATGCGACCGTACACCGGTTGCAAGCCGCTGGTGGCCGGCTGGTCCCCGCGATCGAAGCCGCCTTCCCAGGCTCGACCGCCAACGGCGCCGTCGATCGCGTCAGGCTCGGCGCAGCCGTGTTCAGTGACGACGCCGCTATCAAGCAGCTCGAAGCGATCGTCCACCCGGCGGTCGGGGAAGAGCGCGCCGCGTTCCTGGCAAAACATGCCGGCCGGCGAGTCGTGTTCGACATCCCTCTCCTTTTCGAAACCGGCGGCGATCGGAAGGTCGACCGGGTCGTCGTGGTTTCCGCCTCGCCCGACGTCCAGCGCGCGCGCGTCCTCGCCCGCCCCGGCATGACCGCCGAGAAGTTCGCGACCATCCTCGCCCGCCAGACCCCCGACGCGGAGAAGCGCGCGCGTGCGCATCATGTCATCCACACCGACACGAGCTTCGACGATACCCGCGCGCAAGTCCGGGCGGTGCTTGCATCCTTGGAAATCTGAGCCGATACCATCGAGATGCGTGAGATCGTCTTCGATACCGAAACCACTGGACTCAGCTTTTCCGGGGGCGACCGCATGGTCGAGATCGGTTGCGTCGAGATGGTCAACCGGGTCGAGACCGGCCGCACCTTTCACGCCTATTACCATCCCGAACGCGACATGCCGGTCGAGGCGTTCAACGTCCACGGGCTGAGCCAGCAGTTCTTGTCGGACAAGCCCAGATTCGCCGATGCAGTCGAGGACTTGCTCGATTTCGTCGGCGATGCGCCGATGATCGCGCACAATGCGGGCTTCGATTTCTCGTTCCTCAATGGCGAGCTGACCAAATGCGGGCGTCAGATCGTCCACATGAAGCGAATGGTCGACACGCTGCAAATCGCGCGCAGCCGTCACCCCGGCGCCAAGCATTCGCTCGATGCGCTGTGTTCGCGCTTCGGGATCGATCGCAGCCACCGTGTGCTGCACGGCGCGCTGCTCGACGCGCAGCTGCTCGCGCAGGTCTATGTCGAGCTGATGGGTGGCCGCCAGATCGGCCTCGGCCTGCTCAGCGACACCGGCAGCAGCGCCTCGACTCCGATCGTCGTACAAGCGCCTCGGGTCGTTCGCCCGCCGCGTGTTTTCGCGGTGAGCGAGGGAGACCTTGCGGCGCATGCGGCGTTTATGAAGGGGATCAAGGATCCGATTTGGGGGGCCGTGGCGTCCGGATGACGCTGGCAGGGTGGAGCCAACAGGACCGCCCGAGGACTGTAACGCCGTTAAGGAGACGACAATGGATATCCGGATTTCTGGTCATCAGGTTGACACTGGCGAAGCACTCAACAGCCATGTGGAAGACCGACTCCAGGGTATCGCCGACAAGTATTTCTCGCGCGCCATCTCGGCCGAGGTCACGTTCGGCAAGGGCCCGCACGATGCGGGCTTCAAATGCGATATCGTCTCGCATGTCATGAAGGGCCTGGTGCTCAAGGGCCATTCGGAGGCCTATGACGCCCGCGCCGCGTTCGACGGTGCCGCCGCCAAGATCGAGACGCAGCTCCGCCGCTACATGCGCCGCCTGAAGGACCGCCACGCGGGCGAAGCGGTCGCGATGGCCGAGAGCAACGGCTATGACAATGCCGGGTACACACTGTTCCAGGAAAGCGTCGAGGAAGACGATGTCGCCGATGCACCGCTGATCATCGCCGAAACGCGCGTCGATATCCCCGAGGCCAGCGTGTCCGACGCGGTGATGATGCTCGATCTGCGCAACACCGCAGCCTTGTTGTTCACGAATGCGGGTACCGGTGCGCACAACATGGTCTATCGCCGCGGTGACGGCACGATCGGTTGGGTCGAGCCCCAGCGGGCAGCGGCCTCCAGTAACCAATAATCCCCTTCTACCGTAAGAAAGGTTCATAAGGGCGTGCGTCTATGACGCGCGCCTTTACGCCGTTGCGCAACCCGCTAAGGCAGACGCGCGGGGGCGCTTGAGACAATGAACGCATGACTGATTTCAGTGATATGCTGCGTCCCGACGCAGTCCAGACCGATGTGATCGCCACCAACAAAAAGGCGGTCCTTCAGCACCTTGGCGCAATTGCATCCGAGATTGTCGATGCGGATTGCAAGACCATCGTCGACCGTCTCACCGCGCGCGAGAAGCTTGGATCGACCGGGTTCGGCGGTGGCGTCGCGATCCCCCACGCCAAGCTTGAGGGCCTCGCGCAGGTAACGGGCGTCTTCGCGCGACTCGCACAGCCGGTCGATTTTCAGGCGGTCGACGATCTCCCGGTCGATCTCGTCTTCATGCTGCTGTCCCCCACCGATGCCGGCGCCGTCCATCTGAAGGCCCTCGCCCGCGTCTCGCGACGGTTGCGCGACAAGGCGTTCCTCGAAAAGCTGCGCGGCAGCGGATCGCCCGACGCGGTCTACGCGCTGTTCACCGCCGACGAGGTTCGCGATGCCGCGTGACCCCCGCGCTCTCGTCATCCCGACGCGCGTGCATCATGGACGGATGCCGATCGTGGCTCTGGATCCTGATGTTCGTCAGGAAACGGCCTGCGGGTCGGGCAGTACGCGGATGCCTGACACCCAGAACACCGCCGGGGCCGATGCGCATTTCCGTGCGCTCGAATCGCTCTACGCGCAGGCGCCGATCAACCGCTTCTTCGACTCCTCGCTCGAAATTCCGGAGGCCGGCGTCGCGCGAATCCGTTTCACGATCGACGAACGCCACTACCACGCGGGCGGCGCAGCGCACGGCACGAGCTATTTCAAGATGCTCGACGACGCCGCCTTCTACGCCTGCAACAGTCTGGTCACCGATCGTTTCCTGCTCACCACCGCCTTCAACCTGTTGCTCACCCGGCCGCTCAAAGTCGGTCCCGTGATCGCCGAGGGACGCTGGATCAGCGGCAAGCGACGCGTGTTCGTCGCGGACGCGCGGTTGATCGATGCGGACGGTGAGGAAGCGGCACGCGGCACAGGCACCTTCATGCGGTCCCGGATCGCGCTCGCCGGCCTGCCCGGATACCGCAGCGCAGCATGAGCGGCCGTCTTCCCAGCGGGATCCTTGTCAGCGCCTTGCTGCGGCGCGTCAATGACGCTGGCGGGTTCGGCGCGGTATTGGCGAAAGGCGACCCGCAAGGGGGCGCGATCCTGGTCATCGCGATCGACAAGTACACCCCGCCCCGGCTGCTCGAACGCGGGATCGGACCCGATGGACGGACCGCGCTGATCGACTCCACCCCGCTCGAGGACCTCGACGGATATTGGCGTCGCCGCCGCGCAAGCGACCCGGATCTATGGGTTATCGAGGTAGACATCGCAGCGGCGGAACGGTTCGCCGCTGAAACGATCCTCGACGATTGACTCGAAAGCCCCCCCAATAGAGGGGGATTGCAACATTGATTGGCGTTGTGCTGGGACGGGTGCGATCCGGATCAGTTACGCAGTCGGGGGGATGCCCGGACGATCGGCTCGTACGATTGGTTCCGTGGTCCAACCGCATCTGAATAAGTTTGAATGACGATTCTTCAGCGGGCTGCGACGATCGCAGTCATGACCTTCTCTCTGGCCGGCTTGCTCGGCAACAGCGCTCCCGGTCAGGCAACCGGTATCGATCGCTCGACCACCAATCTCACTGCTCTCGCCAATCTTAACGCACTCTCGCCGCAGAATGTTCCGCAGGTCGCTCCCGCCGCAACCACCGTTGCAGCCGTCGAGCCGATCGCTCCTGCCGAGGAAGAAGAATTCGACACGCTTGCTCAGGCCGTTGCCGCGCAGGACAGTGCCGCTGCCGACGAAGCGCTTCAGTGCCTTGCCGGCGCGATCTATTTCGAATCGAAGGGTGAGCCGCTGACCGGCCAGCTCGCGGTCGCCGAAGTCATCATCAACCGCGCCAAGTCGGGTCGTTTCCCCGCCGATGTCTGCGCCGTCGTCAAGCAGCGCGGCCAGTTCAGCTTCGTTCGCGGTGGCCAGATCCCCAACATCAACGCTGGCACCGCCTACCGCACCGCGATCGCGGTCGCCAAGGTCGCTCTGGCCGATGCGTGGAACAGCCCTGCCCAGAAGGCGCTCTACTTCAATACGCCCGATCGCCGTCCCAGCGTCCGTGCGATCAAGGTCGCATCGATCGGCAACCACGTCTTCTATCGCTGATATCCCGCGAATATCGCTGAAGTTTGACCCCGTCCCGCACCCCGCGGGGCGGGGTTTTCTGTATCGGGCGGCGCCCGCGGCGGCTCGGCAAATCCCCGCCTTAGCGAAGGACCCGCGCCGCCAATCCCGCGCAATCTGCATCCCTCGCCGTCGGGCCCTGCTCGCCGCTGATCGCCCGTCCGATCGCCTTGAAGATATTCCCGACCGATTTGACCTCGGGCGGGATCGTCACATGCGGCTGCTGGATCGTCCCGGTCATGTACGCCGACCCCGGCAGTTGCAGCAGCGCATGCTGTTTAGGCGCGCCGCTCAGGCGAATGGCGATCGCCTCGGCAGGAAACACCACGCTCCCCTGCCCGTGCAACTGGCTCGCGGTGGTATCGACGACCATCGGATCGACGCGTCCCCGCCCCTGCGTCACGTCGAGCTTCACGACCACGCACCGTAGCCCAGCGCGCGCGCCGTCCTTGGCGAGCAACGCGCGCGCCGCGTCGAACCCCAGCGCCGCGGCGATCCCCTGCGGCAACTGCCCGTCGCGCGCGACGAACCCGATGCTGCCGTCGGCGTTCCCGACCGCCGCCCGGATCGTCTCGCCCGACCCCTTCAGCCGGACCCGTGCGCTCACATTCCCGCTGAAATCGCCGCGACCGCCTGCCAGTGCCTGTACGCTGCTGCCGCGTAAACGGAGGTCGATCGCGACGGTCGGCGTCTTGCGACCGCCGCGCTGGTCGACCGTGACCCTGCCGGTGACGGTCCCCTGCGGCAGCCTGGCGACCAGCCGGTCCAGTGTCAGCAGCTGGTGATCGATCGCGATGGTCCCCTTGGCGGACACGATCGGCGACTTGCCCTTCGCCGCGACGATATGGTGGATACGGAACCCGAATGCGGCGTCGGTAGTGTCGATCTTGCCGATATCGATCCGGGTATCGGGAACCAGCCTCGGCCCGATAGCGCGTTCCAGCGCCGCGCCTTTCGCCTGCGCCTCGTCCGACGACAGATCGGCAAAGTCAAACTGGCGGGAGACGATGTCGCCGTTCACCTTGCTGCGGCCATCCCGCTTGTCGACCGTGACGTGGCCCGCAAAGTCGGACCGCCCGACCACGCCCTTCAACTGCGTGACGACCCATTTCGGCGAATCGTGGCGGACGTGCGCGCTGAACGACACCGGCTGTGTCCGGAACAGCCCTGCCTCGATCACCGCATCTATCAACTTCAGGTCGGTCGCGCGCGCCGTAACGTCCAGGGTAATCGCGTCGGTATCGAGCGGCCGGTCCATCAGGCCCCTCGCCGAGATCGACAGCGCATCGCCGTCGATCGACGCGGTGAACGGCCAGGGCTTGCCCTGCGATCGTTCGATCGACGGCCCGGCGACCGCAATCCGCACGGCCGCCCCGCGCACCGTGCCGGTGCCGTTCGCGCGGATGCCCGCAACCGGATCGGACGAGAACCGCGCGGTGATCTGCCGTCCCTGCTTGGCATCGCGGTACGAAATCACGCTGTCGCGAATGACGAGCCCCTGCAGATCGTTCGAACTGCCGCCGCCCTTGGCCTTGCCCGGCCGGTCCCAATTGGTCCGCCCTTGCTTGTCGCGCACCAGCGCCAGCTGCAGCCCGGTCGCCTTCACGTTGCGCGGGCCGAATCCGCCCTTCAACAGCGACAGCGCGGAGAAGGTCGCCTCCGCCTCGCGCAACCGCACGAAATCGCCGCCCCCGGCCCATGTCGCCTGCGGGATACGGACCTGCGTGATGCGGATCGTCGGGGAGAAGCCGAACCCGTCGACCCGCTCGATCCCGCCGATCGTTACCGGGCGACCGAAGCGCGCGGTGAGCTGTCGTTCGATCACGCCCTTGAGCGATCCCCAGGGAAACACGGCGAGCCCGATGATGACCGTAGCCATCACGGCCACGACGACGATGCCGGCGACTTTGACCCAGCGCTTGGCGACCCATGTTCTCATCCAGAGCGGCGACGCCTCGCCGCGCCAAACGTTCCGCAAGCGTCAGAACCGCTGCCGCAGAATTACCGCAGTACCGGCAGGTCGCTAGACCCGAACGCTTTTCGGCGCCAACCGCCTGATATCAAGGACATCCACCTGCGCGAGCATCACCGCGCCCAGCGCCTTGTCCCCGGTCTCGACCAATATCCCCTCTCGCGTCGCGCGCACCGTCCGCCACGACACTTCGCGCACCGCCAGCGTCTTGCCGATCCGCTTGACTGCAGCAACCCGCCCGTCATCCGCGATCGCCAGCGCGCCCTGGCCATCCGCGCCGACCACGGCCCCCGCCACCGCAAACCCGCGAAGCTGCGCTTGCGCCGCGTCCGCCGCCTCTTCCGGTGTCTCGATCTTCACGATCCGCCGCATCCGCACGACCGTCCAGCCGACGCCAGCGAGCAGTAGCACCACGACGGTCGCGATGCCGCCGACGATCGCAGGTGTCATCGCGGCCCTGCGAGCGCGTCCAGCATCGGGCGGATTCCGCGCAAATCATACCCGGCGTCCTCGGCCTGCGCGAGCAGCAGGTTCGGATTCCGCCCCGCCTTCGCTGCCGCCAGCGCCCACAGGTTGCAGCTCCGCGTTCCCGACCGGCAATAGGCCAGCACGGGGCCGTCGGCCTCGACCAGAGCCTGCGTCATCGCGTCGATCTGCGGATGCGAGAAGCCCGCATGCGTCACGGGAATCGCGACGTATTTCAGCCCGGCCGCTTCCGCCGCAACGCGAATCGCGTCGCCTGAAGGCTGTCCCGCATCCTCGTCGTCGGGACGATTGTTGACGATCGCCTTGAAGCCCGCCGCGGCGATCGTCGCCACGTCGTCGACCGCGATCTGTGGCGCGACCGAAATACTTTCGTTGATTTGCCGTATCATGCGGACTCGCGGATCACCTGGAGGAAGGCATCCCCATAGGCGTCGAGCTTGCGCGCGCCAATGCCTGAAAGCAGGCTCAGCTCGGCCCGCGATCCGGGTCGCTGCCGCGCAATGTCACGCAACACCGAATCGTGGAAGATCACATACGGTGGAACGCCCGCTTCCTTCGCCAGGTCGCGCCGCCGCATGCGCAGCGCCTCGAACAGCGGATCGTCGACCGGGTTCGGCACGGCGCCAGCCGCACCCTTGCGCCGGCGCTCGCGCTTGGGCGGCACGACGATCGACACCGCCGCCTCGCCCTTGAGGATCGCCTTCGCCGCGGGCCCGAACTCTAGGCCCCCATGCGGATTGGTGCGCAGCGCATCCTTCAGCATCAGCGCACGCGACACGGGTTTCAGCAGCGCCACCTCGTCGCCATCGACGATCCCGTACACCGACAGCGCCTCATGCCCGTTCATCAGGCTCCGCTCCGACGACACGCCCGTAAGGATACCCTCGATATACCCCACGCCGAACATCTGCCCCGTCCGGAACACCGCCGACAGGAATTTGCGCGCGGTCTCGGTCGCGTCCACCGCATCGACATTGCCGAGGCAATTGTCGCAATTCCCGCAATCCTCCAGCCGCTCCTCGCCGAAATGCTTGAGCAGGATCCGCCGACGACACCCGGCGGTCTCGACCAGCCCGCCCATCGCGGTCAGCCGCTGGCGCTCGCCCGCCTGCCGCTCGGGCTCGACCTCGCCGATCCGTTGCCGAGCGCGCGCGAAGTCCTCCGCGCCCCAGAACAGGTGCGCGATCGCCGGGTCGCCGTCGCGCCCCGCGCGCCCCGTTTCCTGATAATAGGCCTCGATCGACTTCGGCAGCCCCGCATGCGCCACGAACCGCACGTCGGGCTTGTCGATCCCCATCCCGAACGCGACCGTGGCGCAGATCACCATGTCCTCGCTCGCGACGAAATCCGCCTGGTTCTTCGCGCGCACCTGCGGGTCGAGCCCGGCATGATACGCCCGCGTCGGCCGCCCGCTCCGCCCCAGCGCCTCGGCGAGCTTCTCGGTCGCCGCGCGCGTCTGGGCGTAAACGATCCCCGGCCCCGGGATCTTCTCGAGGATGTCGGCGATCTGCCGGTTGACGTTGTCGCGCCCCGAAATCGCATAGCGGATGTTCGGCCGGTCGAACCCCGACACGATCAGCCCCTCCTGCGATATCCCCAGCTGCTCCAGGATATCCGCGCGCGTATGCGCATCTGCGGTCGCGGTCAGCGCGAGCCGCGGCACATCCGGAAAACTGTCGAGCAACGGCCGCAGCAACCGATAGTCCGGCCGGAAATCATGCCCCCATTCGCTGACGCAGTGTGCCTCGTCGATCGCGAACAGCGACAATTTGGCCTGGCCGAGCAGGTTCCGGAAACTCTCGTTCGAGGCGCGCTCGGGCGCGACGTAGAGCAGGTCGAGATCGCCCGCCCGGAACCGCGCGATCGTCTCCTCGCGATTGGTATCGACCGAGGTCAGCGTCGCCGCCTTGATCCCGACCGCCGTCGCCGCACGCAACTGGTCGTGCATCAGCGCGATCAGCGGCGACACGACCACGCACGTGCCCTCCAGCATCGTCGCCGGCAACTGGTAGCAGAGCGACTTGCCCGCCCCCGTCGGCATCACCGCCAGCGTCCGCTGGCCCGCGAGCACCCGGTCGACGACATCGCGCTGCACGCCACGAAAATCAGGAAAGCCGAAGATGCGCTGGAGATCGGGAAGGGGGTCGAGTGCCATTACCAAGCGATCTAGGCGTCGCGCGGTCGCCCGTCGAGGGGCGTGCCTGTATTCGGTATCCAGCCATTACCGATCATGAAATCGTTGCGAATACGATACGACACGGCAAGATCGCGGCGCCCTGTCGGTGGAGACCTCATGATGATCGCCTATAGTCTACGAGCCGGCGTGGTTGGATCGGTGCTCATGGGCAGCGTCGCGCTTGCCGGCGATACGGTCGCGACCATCCGCGAGGTGCCGGTCGGCGGAATGATCGCCGCAACGATCGACGGCACGCCCGTCACGCTGCGCGTCGATCCCGCGGCGCCCGGCCTGGTATTCGTCACGACTTCGGTCGCGGAACGGCTTGCGCTGAAAGGCGGTGCGCTCGGACTTGGCTATTCGGTCGGCGGGCAAGGCGCGATGCAGGCGACGACGGTGCGGCCAATGACGTTCGGGACCGATCCGGTGAAGCGCCGGATCGGTTTTCCGAGCCGCAAGCATGAGACCAAGGGCGACGCTGCCGACCCGCGGTGGATTGGGCGCGCCTATGCCGATGTCGGCGATGGCAGCATCGGGCCGGGGTCGCTGCCCGAACCGGTCGTGCGCATCCTCCTGAACGCGCCGCGTACCGGCGAACGGACCGTCGCCTTGCCGATGGTCGATGGCGGCGGCCTGCTGGGGCGGCTCTCCGGCACCTTTGCCCAGATCATGATCGGCGGCCAGCCGATCCGCGTCCGCTTCGATCCCTATCACCCCCGCACGACCGTCACCGCCAACGCCGCCACGCTGATCGCGCAGGCGCAGCGCGGTACGCTGGCCGGCCTCACCGCACCGGTCGAGATCGCCTTCGGTATCGCCCGACCGGTCCGCATGATGACGCTCGCCACCCCCCTCGCGGTTGGCCCGCTTGCGGTGTCGTCGATCGGCGTGCGAACGACCGACGTCGGCAGCGCCACCACGATCCCCGATGCCGACGCGCCACCCCCCGACCCCGACGAGATCGTCGTCATCGCCAAGGGCAAGCGCGACCCCAAACACGATCGCCTGACGATCGGCGCCGACCAGCTCGACCGCTGCTCCGCCATCGTCTTCGACAAGCCGGCGAAACAGATCCGGCTGACCTGCGGCTAAAGTCGGTCGATATCCGGCCAGTCTGTCGCGGTCCGATCATGGACCGCGACACCGCGTCCCTGCATCCGGTCACGTTCAAACCGGGGGGACGCGCATGGAACTGAACATCAGGCTGGCCGAGCTTCAGAAGCGGACGATCGAACATCGCGAGGTGCTGTTGACCGAAGAAGCGGCAAAGACCGCGCTGGTCATGCCGTTCCTCCAGTCGCTCGGCTATGACGTGTTTAATCCATCCGAGGTCGTACCCGAATTTACTGCCGACGTCGGCACCAAGAAGGGGGAGAAGGTCGACTACGCGATCTGCGCGGGCGGCTAGGTGTCGATCCTGATCGAGTGCAAGCCGTCGTCGGTCTAGCTCAACGTCAATCACGCGGGGCAGTTGTTCCGCTATTTCAGCGTTACCGACGCGCGCCTCGCCGTGCTGACCAACGGCGTCGTGTATCAATTCTATTCGGACATCGAACGCCCGAACAAGATGGACGACAAACCGTTCTTCACCTTCACGATGGACGCGATCAAGCCTGCCGACATCCGTACGCTCGAGAAATTCACCAAGGCCGCGTTCGACATTGACAAGATCGTCCAGGAGGCCGGCAACCTCAAGACGCAGTCGTTGATCCGCCAGGAGCTGGAAAAGGAGTTCGCCGAGCCGTCCGACGAGTTCGTCCGGATGATGGCGCAGCGCGTCCATGGCGGGCGCCTGACGCCGGCGATCAAGGACGGTTTCGCCAAGCTGCTCGCGCCCGCGATCGCCGCGCTGATCCGCGATTTCGTCAACGAACGCCTTTCATCGGCACTGAAGGCGTCCAGTCCGGTCGAGGACCTGCCTGTGGGGGCGTCCGACGACCCCTCCGACGGCGACGGCATCGTCACCACGCAGGAGGAGATTTCCGGCTTCCACATCATCCAGGCGATCGCCTCGCGACTGGTCGATCCGAAACGCGTGATCGTCCGCGATGCGAAATCCTATTGCGCGATCCTGCTCGACGACAACAACCGCAAGACGGTCGCGCGGATGCACTTCAACGGCATCACGACCAAGTATCTCGGGATGTTCGCCGGCAAGGACGAAACGCGGCACCTGCTGTCGGATCTGACGCACATCTACCAATATTCGAGTGCGATCGAGGCAAGGTTGCGCGAACTGGACCCGTCAATCCCGGCGTAGGTACGGCGACACCCTTCTGTTCCCCTGCGAAAGAGAGGGCCCAGGACCAAGCAGCACCATCGCTCGCAATTCCTGGCCCCCCGAGTTCGCGACGGAACAGATTTGGCGGCGTATATCGCGGCGCTTCCCGCCGATGCTTCGCCCGATACACCCCCCCAACCTCCACCCCGGCGGAGGCCGGGGCCCAATTGGAAAGGTGGCAATAACGACGCGCCGCCCTCCGTTAGCAACGTCTCCCAATTGGACCCCGGCCTACGCCGGGGCGGTGGCGCGAAGGCGGGACCCAGACTGTTCTCCCGCCTTCGCGGGAGAACAAGGAAGGGGGAGCTGCCGTTCGAATGCTGCCACCGTCCGTGCGTAACGGGACGAGCACGGAACACGTCCGACTCAGAGGGGGCGTGGGGCGCGCTGATGAGCGATGGCCATGTACGGCTGCTCATGCCGTTAGCGCCAACGCCTGAAGCCCCCTACTCCGCCGCCAGCGCCCCGTCATCGTCCCCTGCCCGCTCCTGCGCCTGCCGGTTCCACATCTCCGCATACACGCTGCCCTGCCGCAGCAGATCCCCATGCGTCCCCTTCTCGACGATCCGCCCCGCCTCGAGCACGACGATCTGGTCCGCATGCACCACCGTCGACAACCGATGCGCGATCACGATTGTGGTGCGGCCACGCTCGATTGCCTCAAGCGTGTCGAGGATTTCCGCCTCGGTCCGGCTGTCGAGCGCCGACGTTGCCTCGTCCAAAATCAGGATCGGCGGGTTCTTGAGCAGCGTACGCGCGATCGCCACACGCTGCTTTTCGCCGCCCGACAGCTTCAGCCCACGCTCGCCGACCCGGGTCGCATACCCGAGCGGCTGGCGTTCGATGAACCCGGCGATCGCCGCGCCCTTCGCTGCCGCCTCGACTTCGGGCATCTCGGCCCCCTCTCGGCCATAGGCGATGTTGTACCCGATCGTGTCGTTGAACAGCACCGTATCCTGCGGCACGATGCCGATCGCGGCGCGCAGCGACGCCTGTGCCACCTGCGCGATGTCCTGCCCATCGACGGTGATCCGTCCGCCGGTCAGGTCGTAGAACCGGTACAGCAGCCGCGCGAGCGTCGACTTGCCAGCCCCCGACGGCCCGACCACCGCCAGCGTTGATCCCGCCGGTACGTCCAGCTCCAGGTCACGCAAGATCGGCCGCCCGGCATCATAGCCGAACGAGACATTTTCGAACCGGACATGCCCCGCAGTCACTGCCAACGCGGGCGCGCCCGGCGTATCCACCACGGAGGCGGGCGTATCGATCAGGTCGAACATCGCCGCCATGTCGAGCGCGCCCTGCCGGATCGTGCGATACACCATCCCCAGCAGGTCGAGCGGCCGGAACAGCTGCGCCAGCAGCGTCGACACGAACACCACGTCGCCGGCGGATGCGAGCCCACGGCTCCACCGCCACACGACGAACCCCATGCCGCCCGCCAGCATCAGGTTGGTGATCAGCGCCTGGCCCAGGTTCAGCCAGGCAAGCGAATTCTCGCTCTTCACCGCGGCCTCTGAATAAGCCGTGATCGCGCTGTCGTAGCGTTTCGCCTCGCGCTCCTCCGCGCCGAAATACTTCACCGTCTCGAAGTTCAGCAGCGAATCCACCGCATGCGCCACCGCCCCGGTATCGAGGTCGTTCATCCGCGCCCGCAGGGCGTTGCGCCAGTCGGTCACCATCCGCGTGAACGCGATGTACCCGACCACCATGATCACGGTCGCGACGACCAAAGGCCAGCCGAACTTGGTCCAGAACAGCCCCAGCACCAGCACGAGTTCGAACACCGTCGGCGCGATGTTGAACAGCAGGAAGTACAGCATCGTGTCGATGCTCTTGGTGCCGCGCTCGACGACCTTGGTGACCGCGCCCGTGCGCCGTGACAGATGAAAATCGAGGCTCAGCGCATGCAGATGGCGAAACACCTGCGCGGCCAGCCGCCGCGACGCGTCCTGCCCGACGCGCTCGAACACCGCGTTGCGCAGATTGTCGAACAGCGTCGTCCCGAACCGCGACGCGGCGTATCCGACCACCAGCAGCACGACGAGCGTCAGCGCCCCGCGGTCGTTCCCCGCCATCCGGTCGACCGCGTATTTGAGCGTAAACGCTGCGCCGAACACCTGGATCAGCTTCGACGCGATGACGAGCAGCATCGCGACGACGATCCGCGCCTTCAGCTTGGGCTGCCCCGCCGGCCACAGGAACGGCAGGAAGCGGCGAAGCGTCGGCAGCAGGGGCTGGTCCGCGCGGGTGGAGGTGTAGGTGTCGGGTGGCATGGATTGTAACGATGTAGGCACAGTCAAGCCCAGGCGAAAGCAGTTGGGGGAACAATCCTGCCACTTCGTCTCTTTAATTACCGTGTCCAACGCCGGCCACCGCGATCCACTGGAGAATGAAATGGAACCGCTGTTCTACGTCATGGCCATCATGGGCTGCGGTGACGGCAACGTGAACTGCACCGAGGCACGCGTAATTCCGGCACGCTACGAAACGATGGCGCAGTGCCGCGCCGCGCTTCCCGACCAGCTGGCGCACAACACCGATGTCCCCTATCCGATGATCGGCGCGAACTGCCGTGCTCAGGGCCAGTTGATGGCGAAGACCGGCAGGGCCAAGTCGCAGGGTTGACCAGTTTAACCGCGATAGTGGAGACCGAGACTGGACCTCCCTCCTCGCGAAAGAACTAGCTAGACGTCGGTGATCAGCGCGGCCGCGTCCACAATCGCGCATCCCGCGCAGTTCGCGGATACAGTTTGTCCCGCTGAGCCGCCTCCCGCGCTGCTGTCAGGATAAACCCCAGCTTCTGCATTCCCGACGTCGTCACCCGGTGGTCCCAGGCATGCTCGCCGCGCGCTGCCACTGTCCGGCCGATCGCGCCATAGATCCCTGCCGCCGACAGCACGGCCCAGGCTGAGCGGAACGACAGCGCCGGCGTCCCCTCGCGCGCACTAGCCTCGAACGCCGCAGCCCGGTCCGCCATTCGCTTCGTCAACACGGCAAGGCGAGACCGGAAGGGCGGCTTCATGTGCTGGCCCGGCGGAAAGTCCATTTCGACCAGCCATTCCTCGGGGAGATAGCATCGCCCGACCCGGTCATCCTCCTCGACATCGCGCGCGATATTGGCGAGCTGGAACGCCATCCCAAGGTCGCAGGCGCGGTCTAGCGTATCCTCGTCATCCGGGTCGACGCCCATCGCCACAGCCATCATGCACCCGACGACGCCTGCGACATGGTAGCAATATTTATAGAGATCGTTCTCCGACCGCGGCCGCCATTCGCGTGCATCCAGCGCGAACCCCTCGACCAGATCACGCGCGAACCGCTTCGGCAACCGGGTCTCCGCCGCGAAGATCCGCAGCGCATCGAACGCCGGCTCGCCGACCACCTCGCCTGCGAGCGCCTGCTCGGTCATCGCCGACAACTGCACCAGCCGGGCCGGCGCGTCGTCGACGACGGTCATCCCGTGGCCGTGATCCTGCCCATCGGCGATATCGTCGCACCGCCGACACCACGCGTACAGCAGCCAAGCCCGCTCGCGCGTCGGCGTGTCGAACAACAGGCTGGCTGCCGCAAAGCTCTTAGACCCGCGCGCAATCGACTCGCGCGCGGTCGCGACGATCGCCTCGCGGGAGGGCAGGGGGTGGCTCATGACCTACCCCTTAACGCTACCACCCCGGCGAAGGCCGGGGCCCAACTGGAAAGTCTTGAGTAACTACGCGTACCGCAAACCAATTCACGTTTCCCAATTGGCCCCCGGCCTCCGCCGGGGTGGAGGGGAGTGTCGATGTGCGATCCGACGACCGTCACAGATCCGACGCGTTCATCCGCACGATCGGCTGCGTCGGAACGTGCCGCGCCATCCGGTCGAGCAGCACGTCCAGCGTATCCGCCACGATCAGCAGATCGCGGTGCTGCGGCCGGAGGAAACCGACCTCGCCCATCTTCTCCCAGAACGCGATCAGGTGGTCGTAATAGCCCGCCGTATTGAGCAACCCGACCGGATCCGCATGATAGCCAAGCTGCGCCCAGCTCAGCGCCTCCCACAACTCGTCCATCGTGCCGGTCCCGCCCGGGATCGTCACGAACCCGTCGGAAAGATCGGTGAACATCTGCTTGCGCTGATGCATGCCCTGCACGACGTGCAGCTCGGTAAGCCCCCGATGCGCGACCTCCGCATCGACCAGCGCCTGCGGAATGACCCCGATGACCTCGCCGCCACCCTCGAGCGCCCCATCCGCGATCGCGCCCATCAGGCCCGTCCGTCCGCCGCCATAGACAAGCCCGATCCCGCGCTTGGCAAACGCCAGCCCCAGCGCCCGCGCGCCCTCGATATAGGTCGGATCGGCCGGCGTGGCCGACCCACAATAGACTGCAAGACGTTTCATATGCCCGCGTTAGGGGATGTGATACCCGGTCACAAGGAGGGTACCCGGCCTGATTATGCGGGTGCCGCCGCAATGACGGCACCCGCCAACTATCTCAGCACTTGCTCCGGCAAAAATCGCCGGCCTTCCCGGCGGCATAGTTGCAGACCGTGCTTGCGGGCCAGGGCAGGGCGCTACAGGCGGCTTGGGCTGCCTGCTGCGCGATGTTGCAGGCCGTCGTGCAGGCATTGCCGACGTCTGCCTCCATGGGAGTCTCGCCGACCTCGACCGTCTGTCCGTCGAAGTTCTCGCCGATGATGTCGCGGATCTTTTGCTGCTCGTCGCTGCTGATCCCGTTCCAGTCCACGCTCTTGACAGTAATGGCCATGATGCATCCTCTCTGTTGTCGACCGGTATCCGGTCGAAAGAGATGCTAGAACAACGACCGCCGGCATCTACATCCGATACAGCCATTACTGAGTTGGTCGCCACTTCAGAGGAAGTGTAGCCTGCTAATCTATGAAACTTACACCGTTTCGGACAAATCTGGCGGACAGTAAAAGGTTTGGTAAGGCTATCGTTCGCCGAGCATCAGTGCCGCCGTAGCCTTCGCGCTCCCCACGACCCCCGGAATCCCCGCGCCGGGATGCGTGCCAGCCCCGACGAAATACAGGTTCGGAATATGCTCGTCGCGGTTGTGCACGCGAAAATATGCGCTCTGCGTCAGCACCGGCTCCAGCGAGAACGCCGACCCCAGATGCGCGTTCAGATCCTGCGCGAAATCCTTCGGCGCGTAGCTGAACTTGGTCACGATCCGCTCGTGGATATCCGGGATCAACCGCCGGCCGATCTCGTCGAGGATGCGCTTTTCCAGGATCGGCGCGATCTCGTTCCAGTCCACCGGGAACTTCCCCATGTGCGGCACCGGCGCCAGCGCATAGAACGTCGAATGCCCTTCCGGCGCCAGCGAAGGATCGGTGACGGTCGGATGATGCAGGTACAGCGAGAAATCTTCGCTCAGCACCCCGTGATCGTAAATATCCTCGAGCAGACCCTTATAGCGCGGCCCGAACAGGATCATGTGGTGCGGGATGCCCGGCCACGTCCCCTTGATCCCGAAATGCACCACGAACAGCGACGGCGAATATTTCTTCCGCTCGAGCGACCCCGTCTTGCGCTTGGCACTGCGCGACGTCGCGAGCAGATCGCGGTAGGTGTGCATGATGTCGCTGTTCGCCGCCACCGCATCCGCCTGACCCGACCAGCCGCTTGCGCACGTCACCCCGGTCGCGCGGTCGCCGAGCGTCTCGATCGACGTCACCGGATCGTCGAGCCGCAACACGCCGCCCAGCCGCTCGAACTGCGTGACGAGCGCCGCGACCAGCCGGTTGGTCCCGCCGCGCGCGAACCATACGCCGCCATCGCGCTCCAGCTTGTGGATCAGCGCATAGATCGCGCTGGTCGTCATCGGATTGCCGCCGACCAGCAGCGTGTGGAACGAGAGCGCCTCGCGCAGCTTCTCCGACTTCACATAGCTCGACACGATCGAATAGACCGACCGCCACGCCTGGTATTTCGCCAGCGCGGGTGCCGCCTTGATCATCGACCCGAAGTCGAGAAACGCGACATGGCCGAGCTTCTCATAACCCTCGTGGAACACGCCCGCCGAATATTGCAGGAACTTCTCGTATCCCGCCCAGTCGCCGGGGTGCAGCTTCTCGATCTCGGCGCGCATCTGCACGTCGTCGTTGGTGTAATCGAAATTCGTCCCGTCAGGCCAGTTCAGGCGGTAGAATGGCAGCACCGGATCGAGCGTCACGTCCTCGCTCATGTCGCGCCCGGTCAGCGCCCACAGCTCGCGCAGGCAATCCGGATCGGTGATGACGGTCGGCCCCGCATCGAACGTGAAGCCGTCGCGTTCCCAATAATAGCCACGCCCGCCCGGCTTGTCGCGGCTCTCCACGATCGTCGTCTGCACACCCGCGGATTGCAGCCGGATCGCGAGCGCCAGCCCGCCGAAACCTGCGCCGATGACTATTGCGGTCTTCATGATGACATACTGCCTGCGATGGCGCGGACGGCGCGCACGATGGGGACGGGGGGCTTGCCGGTTAGGACCCGCGCCTTGTCGGAGAGGGTCGAGCGTCCGGCGTAGAAACGGCCGATTAGCGGTGGTGAGAGGCGATAGAAGCGTTCGAGGATGCGGTAGCGTTCCTCGGGCTCTGCCGCGCGAAATAGCATCGTGTCGAGCATCCGGTAGAAGCCGCGGCTTTTCCACGTCGCCCGCGCCATCGCATGCGTGGCGTCGTGCAGGTTCGCGCCCGAGAAATCGCGAAGGCCGGCGATCATGGCGGCGGTCCGCACCGCGTCGGGCAGCGAGTAGCCCGTGGTCGGATGGAACATCCCCGCACGCATCCCGGCCTTGGCAACCTTGGCGCCACCCGAGCGCCAATAGGCGTCGAAATCGCCGCCCATCGCGACCGGCAGCACGCCCGCTTCGTGGCGCGCCGCCTGCGCCACACGCCAGCCGCGCGCGTCGGCATAGTCGTGGATCCGCGTCGTCAGCGCCTCGACGTCGAGATCGGGCGTGTCGCTGTAATAGGTGTCCTCGACGAACATCCGGTCGGCGGCGAGCGGCAGGCAATAGACGAAGCGATAGCCGTCGATCTGCGGCACGGTCGCGTCCATGACGATCGGCACCGGGCTCTCATGCGGCGCGTCGAGCACCAGTTCGCGACCGACGAATTTCTGCCACGCCAGATCGAGCAGCGACAGGTCGCCCGGCCCGCGCGCGTCGATCACGCCGGTCGCCTCGATCCGGTCGCCGTCCGCCAGCACCACCGCGGTGGCACTTGCGCCCGATACCTTGCGCCCCAGCATCAGCGCGTGCGGCGGCAGGACGCGGCGCACCTCGCGGTCGAGCCGCTCGCTCTCGATCGAATAATAGGTCGCGTCGATCGTCCGCGCATGCGCGGGGAAGCGCACGTCATAGCCGCGCCACGCATGCACCACGAGCGGCGCGACGAGCCAGCGATCGGCTTGCGCGACGTCGCTGCCGAAGAACGACCAGAGGTGATTGCCGCCGACCACGCGCGCGGAGTCGATCAGTCTCACGTCGAGCGCGGGGTGCTTGGCTTTGAGCGCCAGCGCGATCATCCCGCCGGCCAAACCCGCGCCAACGATCGCGACGTCGCAGGTTGTCGTCGATGCCATGCCTCCGACTAGCGCAAACGGCGGGACACGAAAACAACCTTTGCGAAGCAATCGCCCGCGAAGACAACCTGCGTTGTCCAGGGGAAGGGGAGGGCAGGGCTTCCAATCCTCCCCCGCCAGGGGGGGTGGCTGGCTCTTGCCACACGGAGGGGAAGGAAAGGAAAGCGTGGGATCCGCGTCCGCCCCCTCCATCGCCTTCAGCGGCACCGCCCTATCGGTGAGAGGATCGAACGATCGAGGATCACGGCGTCCGTGACGTGCGAGGGGGAAGCCGAACGTCCCTCCCTTCCAGCGAGCGGAGAATGCCCGGCAACGGATACCCCCTCGTCGTGATCGGTCCTAAGCTAAAGCATGCCCATGCCCCCATCCGCCCCCACGCTGACCACCGCCCGCCTGACGCTGAGCGGCCACGCCACCACCGACCTCGAGGACTGCGCCGCGATGTGGACCGACCCGCGCGTCTACACGATGATCGGCGGCCAACCCCGATCGCGCGAGGACGTCTGGATCCGCCTGCTCCGTTCGGTCGGCCAATGGACGGTGTTCGGCTATGGCAGCTGGATCGCGCGCGAGACCGCCACGGGCCGCCTGATCGGCGAGCTCGGCCTGATCGAGGCACGCCGCGCGATCGCGCCCTCGATCGACGCCTCTCCGGAAGTCGGCTGGACGCTGACCGGCGACGCGCACGGCCGAGGCTACGCCACCGAAGCGCTTGCCGCGATCCTCACCTGGACCGACGCGCGCATCCCCGCCACCAGCTGCATCATCGACCCCGACAACGCCCCGTCGATCCGCCTCGCCGAGCGCCTGCGCTACCGCCTGCGCACCACGGGCACCTACCGGGACGCCTCGATCCTGATCTTCGACCGAGCCGCGACCGGCGTTATTTCTGCGCGGTAACCACCGGCCTCTGTACCGACGCGATCGGCATGGGATCGCCCGCCCGGTCGTAGAACGCCATCAGCACCAACCCCAAGGCCAGGATACTGCCCGCGATCACGTAGATCAGGCTCTTGTGATCCCTGCCGGTATCCCCGCGCGCGGCGTCTTGATTTGCCATGCATCACTCTCCGAATTGGCAGGTCGTCCTGCTCTGGAGGGGGAAGCTATCAGGTTTCGCCGCACTGCATAGAGGCTATCGAAACCGCGCGGGATACGTCGGGGATAGCGATATTCCCCGGCCCGCTCGGGCCGCAGCCTATGCCGGTCCCGGCGCGATCGGCCAGTATGTGGCATACCGCTCATGCGCGACGCGGAAATACGGCACCATCCGCACCGGCTGCCGATCCGCCGCGAGGATCGTGAACTCCAGCGGCCGGTTCCCCGCCCGCATGCCTTGCGCGATCGCATCGGGATCGCCTGCCAGCGTCGGCGGCGTGAACGGCGCGGCGTTATACTCGCCGTATTTGCGCTCGTTGACGATGATGTCCGATCCCGGCGCCAGGCCTTCGCGCCCGAAGCTGCCCGCCATGACCAGCGGTCCATAGGTGAACGCGGCGATATCCGGCGCGGCGGGCGATCGCTCGACCCCGGCCCGCATCTCCAGCCGCAATTCCACCGTGTCGCCGTCGCGCCACTCGCGCGCCAGCTCCAGATACCGGCCCGGTCGGGTCGACCGCACCGCCTCGACTCCGTTCACCAGCACCACCGCGGTACGGCTCCAGCCCGGATGCCGCAGCTTCAGCATCAGGTCGGTCGGCCGCGTCAGCGTCCAGCGCAGCGTCGTCGTCGCGACGTCGGGGAACGCGGTCATTTGGGTCAGCACCGCGTCCTTGTCCTTCCAGCGCACGGCCGAAGGCACGAACAGGTTCACGTACAGCGCGGAATCGTCGTGGAAATAGATCGAGTCGCGATATTTGACGTGGTTCTCCATGCCGGTGCCGGTGCAGCACCAGAACGAATTCTCCGGCGTGTGATACAGCTTCATGTAGCCCGGCCGCGCGCCCTGGAAATAGGTCGCCATGCCGCTGTCCGGGTCCTGCGACGCGAGGATCCCGTTATACAGCGTCCGCTCGTAATAATCGGCATAGCCCGCCTGCGGATCGTGCAGGAACAGCGCGCGCGTCAGCTTCAGCATGTTGTGCTGGCAACACGTCTCCGATCCCTTCGCCGACAGGACGTGCTCGGCGAAATCGGCGACCGGAAAGAAATGCTCGTTGTCGCCGTGTCCGCCGGTCGCGAACGACCGCGTCAGCGCGACCGTCTTCCAGAAGAATTCGGACGCATCGCGGTATTCGGGCTTCCCCGTCACTTCCCAGACCCGCTGGAAGCCGATGATCTTCGGCACCTGCGTATTGGCATGCATCCCGTCGAGATGGTCGCGGCTCTTGGCGAGTGGCGCCAGAATCGCCTTGTGCGAGAACCGCTCCGCCATCGTGCGATAGTCGGCGGTCCCGGTCATCGTGTAGAGGTCGGCGAACACCTCGTTCATGCCGCCATGCTCGGTATCCAGCATGGTCTCGAACTGCGCATCGCTCAGCGGCCGGCTCGCGACCACCGCCCAGTCCGCCAGCCGCAGCAACACCGCGCGCGCCGTATCGCTGTCCGCCAGAAGCGTCGCATCGCGCAGGCCCGCATACACCTTGTGCAGCGTGTACCACGGCACGCCGGTGATCGGATCGCCGCGCAGATGCGCCGCCACCAAGGCCGGGCCGTCCGGGAATGCGCAGACCAGCCCGCTCCCCGCCGCCGCCTGGCACGCCGCCAGTTCGCGCGCGATATGGTCGATCCGCGCCTTGAACCGCCGGTCGCCGGTCGATCGATAGGCCAGCGCACACGCCGACAGATAATGCCCCAGCGTATGGCCATGGCAGTTGATGTCCGCCCACAAGGGATCCGATTCCCAGCCGCCATAGACCGGCGCCTTCGCTGGCAACCCGGCGTTCACGTGGAAATTATGCAGCATTCGGTCGGGCTTGAGTGCGAGCAGATACGCCTCGGTCTTGCGCTGCGCATGCAGGAACGGTCCCTCGCCGAGCGTGACGTCGGCCAGGTCGAACGCGCGCAATTTCGCAGTCGGCACGGCTGCCGGAACCAAGGCTTGCGGCGTGAACGCAAACGCCTCCGGACCGATCGACACCGCGCCGACGGTCAGCGCACCCTGTGCGACCCCCGTCAGGAATTTCCGACGGGATTGGCCCCCACGGCATGGCTCGACCATAACGACACCCTCTCTCGTGCTCTTGTTATTTGTCTGAGTAGCAGGAGCATCCTACAGGGGAAAGGGGGAGGATCGCGCTGTCAGGGCACCGGATACGCACGACTGGCCACAGGTCCATACCTACGCCGTTCAAGCCGGCGCGCGCCGCCCGGATGCGCGGCGGTGTCGGTCCATCCGATCAAGGAAATTAAAGGCGCTGTGATAATTCCGCTACGGGTGCTGTTGATTCCGATCAATATCGGCGCGCCGGGTCTGGTACTGACGATCCTGACGGTTATGGAGTAGGCAATCACATGACGTGGGAGGTTTTCCCCCGGTTCATGTGGCGGGGCGCAGGGGGGCGGCTGGCTGATCACGGCGAGCCATCATCAGCGACATCACGAACGATACGGGTGCAACTATGGCCTTTATTTCCGCTTCTGGGATCGGCTCTGCGGCACCGGCAGGGGGCTCGGCGACGTCACCGGATCGCCGGCGAACACTGCCGCTCGTTGCAACCGCCGCGACGCTGTGGCTGACATTGGCAGCGGCGGCGCCGGTCACGCGGCTTGACGTCCAGGTCGACAATCTGCGCTCGGCCAAGGGCATGATCCGGATCTGCCTGACCGCGGACCCCGACAATTTTCCGGCCTGCGTCGACGACGCCAACGCGCTGACCCGCTCGATCCCGGCCAGCAACCACGCCACCAGCTTCCCCGGCCTGCCGCAGCGCGGCTATGCGCTCGCGATTATCCATGACGAGAACAACAACGCGAAGCTCGACACCCTCGCGGGCATCCCGCGCGAGGGCTATGGTTTCTCGCGCAACGCCGCGGTCCGCTTCGGTCCGCCGCGGTTTTCCGCTGCCCGGTTCATGCTCGCCGGTGATGCCGAAATACAACAAGTGAAAATGCGTTACATCTTCTGACCAATCGCAACGGACCGAAAACGGTAGTACCGCGTTTCGCGATGGAACCTTTTTCTCCGGAGCATTTCCTTGCGCGCATTCACTCTCATCACGTCTGCCGCAACCGCGGCGCTCGCCATCGCCACCCCGGCGCTCGCACAGACTGATCCGAACCCCTCGCCACCGATCACCAACCCGGCGGACAACAACCGTGTCACGGTTGCGCTCGGTGCGGTGTCGATGCCCGATTATGAGGGCGCGGACAGCAATTCCTTCACCCCCGCCGGCGCCGTCGTCGGTACGGTACGCGGCCATGACTTCTTCCTCCGTGGCACGCAGCTTTATTTCAACTTGATCCCGAATACCGGCGAGGTCGGCATCAACTACGAAGTCGGCGTCATTGGCGGTATCCGCCGTGATCGCACCGGCGATATCGACAATCGCCAGGTTCGCGCGCTTGGCAAGATCGACACCGCGTATGAGATCGGCGGCTATCTCGGCATCGGCAAGACCGGCGTCATCACCAGCGACTACGACACGATCACCGCGCGCGTCGCCTACGTCCACGACGTCTCGGGCACCTATGACAGCTACGTCATCACGCCTCAGGTGAACTATACCACGCCGCTGTCGGTTCGCACGCTCGTCTCGCTGGGCGTATCGGCGGATTATGTCGGCAAGGGCTTCGGGCGGACCTACGCTGCCGTTACACCGATCGGTTCGCTTGCCAGCGGCCTGCGCACCTACGATATCAACGACAGCGGTTTCCGCCGTGCCAACGCCTCCCTCTTCGTCGTCCAGAGCCTCTCGGGCGATCTTCGCCACGGGTTCGGCGTCGGCGCGGGCGTGCTCTACGGCCGTATGCTCGGCAAGTACAAGAACACCCCGATCGTCGCCGACGTCGGCGATGCGGACCAGTGGCTCTATGCCCTCGGCCTGACCTACACCTTCTGAAGACCCGACCTCGTCGAGGTACCTGGGCCCCTCTCCCATCCGGAGAGGGGCCCGCCCGACTTCGACTGACGGCGCGCGTGGGGTGAAGCCGGCAATCAGCCGCCATCCCGCCTCCATCGCGGACACCGCAATCGATTCTAAAATCGCGCTCTCCGCACGGGCGAACGCCTTCGCCGCGGGCGATGAAATTTATTTCATCGCGCCCCCTTGAACCGTGCGTCCATTTCTCAACAGCGTACGTTCCTCGCCATGGACGGCTTTTTTATGTCCGTAATTGAGCGCGTTACGAGCGGGTTTCGAGCAATCGGCCTGGTCGGGGCCTGCCCCGTTGCGCGACTGCCGCAGAGCATTTCGACGTCCGCAACAACAAGGGGAGGACCCTGATATGACCGAGAGCGTGCACCTGATCGAAGCCCTCGATGCGCGAGTGGAACGGCGCAGCGAACGACGTGAATTCTTCAAGACCGCGCTCGGCGCTGCCGCGATGACCGCGGCCGGTGCGACCGCGCTGTCCTTCTCGAGCTCGGCGTCGGCCCAGACCGTCACCGATGCGGACGTCCTGAACTTCGCGCTCAACCTCGAATATCTCGAGGCGCAATTCTATTCCTACGCCGCCACCGGCAACGGCCTGCCGAACAGCATGCTGACCGGCACCGGCACGCAGGGCGCCGTTCTCGGCGGCCGCCGGGTCAACTTTACCGACCCGATCGTCGCGCAATACGCTAAGGAAATCGCTGCGGACGAGATCGCGCACGTCAACTTCCTGCGCACCGCGCTCGGCGCCTCGGCCGTCGCCCAGCCGGCGATCGACGTCAGTGTCACGGCGACCAGCGCCTTCTCGAACGCCGCCCGCGCAGCCGGCCTGATCGGCGCGGGCGCTGCCTTCGACGTGTACGCCACCGACGAGAACTTCCTGCTCGGCGCGTTCATCTTCGAGGACGTCGGTGTGACCGCGTACAAGGGCGCCGCCCCGCTGCTCACCAGCAAGGCGTATCTCGAGGCCGCAGCCGGCCTGCTCGCGGTCGAGGCGTATCACGCCGCGATCGTCCGCACGACGCTGTACGGCAAGGGCATCGACACGCCGTCGTTGCGCACCTCGGCGGATGCCATCTCGAAGGCGCGCGACAGCCTCGACGGTGGTGGTGCCAACACCACGATCTTCGGTGCCGGCGATATCGATCAGGGCATCTCGTCGTACAGCGCGACGCCGATAAACCTGGCGACCACGCAGGCCGCGGTCACCGTGTCGAACATCGTTCCGCTCGACGCCAATGGCGTCGCGTACAGCCGCTCGGCAAGCCAGGTGCTCAACATCGTGTACCTCACCAGTGGCGCAGCCTCCGCGGGCGGGTTCTTCCCGGCCGGCATGAACGGCAACATCAAGACGAGCACCGCAGCGGTCTGATCCGATCAGCATCGCCTTTCGCTCTTCTTCGATATTCAGGGGATTAACCCAATGACCGATCTCAATACCAAGCTGGAAATATTCGACGCGATCGCAAGCCGTCGCAACGAACGTCGCAACTTCCTCCGCTTCGCCGGCGGTTCCGCGCTCGCAATCGGTGGCGCGACTTTGCTCTCGGCATGCGGCAGCGACGATTCCGATCTCGCACCGACCCCAACGCCGGGACCGGCACCGGTTGCCGCACTCAACGACGCCGACGTGCTCAACGTCGCACTGAACCTCGAATATCTCGAAGCGCAGTTCTACGCGTTCGCGGCATTCGGCGTCGGCCTGAACGCCAACATGCTGACCGGCATCGGCACGCAGGGTGCAGTCACCGGCGGCGCACAGGTGCCGTTCCAGGACAGCGTCGTGCGTGAATATGCGCGCGAAATCGCGATCGACGAAGTCGCGCACGTCGCCTTCCTGCGCTCGGCGCTCGGCACCGCCGCCGTCGCCCAGCCTGCGATCGACATCTCGGTCGGCACGGCAGCGGCGCCCGGCGCCTTCACTTCGGCCGCCCGCGCGGCGGGTGTCATCGGTGCGACGGGGGTGTTCAATCCCTATGCCGACGACAACAGCTTCCTGCTCGGCGCGTACATCTTCGAGGACGTCGGCGTGTCGGCCTACAAGGGCGCAGCGCCGTTGATCGCCAACAAGACCTATCTCGAGGCGGCCGCCGGCATCCTCGCGGCAGAGGCGTATCACGCAGGGCTGATCCGCACGATCCTGTACCGCAAGGGTCTGCAGACGCCGAACCCGATGCCGTCGCTCATCACCGCCGCCAACCAGATCAGCGACGCACGCGACAGCCTCGACGGCACCGTCACGAACAGCACGACCGGCGTGATCGGCGACGACGATCAGGGCATCACCGGTTCGGATCCGACGATCTCGAACATCGTCCCGACCGACGCCAACGGCCTGGCCTACAGCCGGTCGGTCGCGCAGGTGCACAACATCGTCTACCTGACCAACACCGCGAAGATCGGCGGGGGCTTCTTCCCCAACGGGACGAACAACCGCCTCGATTCGCTGCGGACCAGCGGCGCCAACGCGTGATCGTCATCACGAGCTAAACAGGAAAATCCGGGTCGCGGCGCACATTCAGAGCGTCGCGGCCTCTCGTTTGGGGAACGAACCATGACACATCTTACGAAGCTCACCATGCTCGCCGGTCTCGCCGCCGCGGGCATATTTGCCGTTCCGGCCGCCGCGCAGGACATGACCACCGACAGCGACCGCAAGCCCTTCTCGGGCGTCTATATCGGCGCGGCCGGCGGCTATGACGTTCAGGGCAACGACATCGGCTCGTCGATCCTGTTCGATCGCAACGCCGACGGCAATTTCAGCGACAACGTCAACACCATCACCGGCGCCAACGCCTTCTCGCCGGGCTTCTGCAACGGCTCGGCCCGCACCGCGGTGCCCGCTTATGGTTGCCGCAACGACGACGACGGCTGGTCGTATTACGGTCGCGCAGGCTTCGACGTGCAGAGCGGACCGTTCGTGGTCGGCCTGGTCGGTGAATTCGGCAAGTCCGAGATCACCGACAGCGTCGCGGCCTTCTCGACCACGCCTGCCAGCTACACGATGGCGCGCAAGCTGAAATGGGAAGGCTCGGTCCGCGCCCGCGCTGGGTTCGCCGCGCGCAACACGCTGTTCTACGCCACCGGCGGCGCTGGTTATGCGAAGATCGACCGCCTGTTCTTCACGACCAACACCGCCAACGCCTTTGCCAGCAGCGGCAAGCGCGAGAAATGGGGCTACGTCGCAGGCGGCGGCATCGAGCAGAAGCTGACCAAGAACATCTCGATCGGCATGGAATATACCTATCACCAGTATAAGGACGATGACGCCCGCGTCCTCGTCACTGCCGGCACCACGCTCGCCGGCAGCCCGGTCCTGCTCGCGAACAACCCGTTCGTCCTCGCCCCCAACACCGCCGGCACTACCTTCCGCCGCAGCGACGAGAACTTCCGCTGGCACTCGCTTCGCGGCACGGTGGCGTTCCGCTTCTGAGGCGAAGGGCGGCTTGTGCCGATCGGCGCAAGACTCGCCCAAGCCCGGCCAGCGCAGCAAAGCACGCCACAAGGCGTAGCTTTGCTACGACTGACGGCGCGGAGTAAGAGCAAAGGCCGTTGCCCCAATCCGGGCAGCGGCCTTTCTCGTTAAGGGACCCCGCGCTCATAAAGAAACGCCACCCCGGCGAAGGCCGGGGCCCAATTGGGGGACGACGGTAACGACTGGCGGTCCTTCATTATATCCATCTTGCCAATTGGACCCCGGCCTCCGCCGGGGCGGTGCGGTGCGCAATATGGGCCGCTCAGCTTTCCCCATTGCACCCCACCCCCATCCGCCTATGCTCGCCCCACCCCGGGGGAGCGCTTTGATCCGCGCTTGAGAGGAAGGCAGGAGCCTTCGACCCGCTGAACCTGATCCGGTTGATACCGGCGGAGGGAGGGAGCGGACGTCAAAGAACCGCAGCCTTGCTCCGAGACCTTTAGGAGCAAGCGCATGGCCGACATCGAAGCACGCACCGAAACAGCAGACATCGGCGTAACCACCGGCCCGATCCGCGGCTCCCGCAAAATCCACGTCGCGGTGCCCTCCAGCCCCGACGTCCGCGTCGCGATGCGCGAGATCGTCCTCGACCCGTCCTGCTCCGAGCCCCCCTTGCGCGTCTACGACACCAGCGGCCCCTATACCGATCCGCGCGCCACGATCGACATCAACGCCGGCCTGCCGCCACTCCGCCGCGCCTGGATCGAGGCTCGAGGCGATGTGGAGAGCTACGACGCGCGAGAAATCCGTCCCGAGGATAATGGTCAGCTAGGCCCCGATCGCTCCGGCGGCGTCCCCCAATTTCCTGCCGCCATCAAGCGCCCCTTGCGCGCAAAACCCGGCGCCAACGTCAGCCAGATGCACTACGCCCGCCGCGGCATCATCACCCCCGAAATGGAATACGTCGCCACCCGAGAAAACCTCGGCCGCGCCATGCTGAAAGACTACGCCCGAGACGGCGAATCCTTCGGCGCCCAGATCCCCGACTACGTAACCCCCGAATTCGTCCGCGACGAGATCGCCCGCGGCCGCGCGATCATCCCCAACAACATCAACCACCCCGAATCCGAACCGATGGCGATCGGCCGCAACTTCCTCGTCAAGATCAACGCCAACATCGGCAACTCCGCGGTCGCCAGCAACGTCGCCGCCGAAGTCGACAAGCTCGTCTGGTCGATCCGCTGGGGCGCCGACACGGTCATGGACCTCAGCACCGGCCGCAACATCCACGACACCCGCGAATGGATTCTGCGCAACTCGCCCGTCCCGATCGGCACCGTGCCCATCTACCAGGCGCTCGAAAAGGTCGGCGGCGTCGCCGAAGACCTCACCTGGGAGATCTTCCGCGACACGCTGATCGAACAGGCCGAACAGGGCGTCGATTACTTCACGATCCACGCCGGCGTCCGCCTCGCCTACATCCCGATGACCGTCAAGCGCGTCACCGGCATCGTCTCGCGCGGCGGCTCGATCATGGCGAAATGGTGCCTCAGCCACCACAAGGAGAGCTTCCTCTACGAACGCTTCGACGAGATCACCGAGATCATGAAGGCGTACGACATCGCCTACTCCTTGGGCGACGGCCTGCGCCCCGGCAGCATCGCCGACGCCAACGACGAAGCGCAGTTCAGCGAACTCTACACGCTCGGCGAACTCACCCACCGCGCGTGGAAGAGCGACGTCCAGGTCATGATCGAAGGCCCCGGCCACGTGCCGATGCACAAGATCAAGGAGAACATGGACAAGCAACTCGAAGTCTGCGGCGAAGCGCCCTTCTACACGCTCGGGCCGCTCACCACCGACATCGCCCCCGGCTACGACCACATCACGAGCGGCATCGGCGCCGCGATGATCGGCTGGTACGGCACCGCGATGCTCTGCTATGTCACGCCCAAGGAGCATCTAGGCCTCCCCGACCGCGACGACGTGAAGGTCGGCGTCGTCACCTACAAACTCGCCGCCCACGCCGCCGACCTCGCCAAAGGCCACCCCGCCCCCCAGATGCGCGACGACGCGCTGTCACGCGCCCGCTTCGAATTCCGCTGGAGAGACCAGTTCAACCTGTCGTTAGACCCCGACACGGCGGAGCAATACCACGACCAGACGCTCCCGGCAGAAGGCGCCAAGACCGCCCATTTCTGCTCGATGTGCGGCCCGAAATTCTGCTCGATGAAGATCACGCAGGAGGTGCGCGACTTCGCGGGCAAGCAGAACGCGGCAGCGGACACCTTTATCGCCGCCGATGCTACAGATGCCGATCGTGCCCTGTTCGCCAGCGGCAAGCGTTCGGTCGCCGACGCCGAAGCCGGCATGGCCGAAATGAGCACCCGGTTCCGGGAGACGGGGAGTGAGGTTTACTTGCCCGCGTCCGGATGACCGGGCGCGGCCAAGCCGTCCCTGCGCCAGCCACTTCCGCCGCCAAGGCCAACGCCCCGCAGACCTTCACCGCGAGCGGCCTGAAGCGCCACGCGTAGCCTCGGTCGCGCAGGCCATCGCGCTGCTCGAACCCGCCACGCCGGATCATCCCGAGACGGACATAGAGTTCGATCGCCGCCTCGAATGGGCCATGATCGGCGTCGTCTCGCCGCCGCCTTACGGCAATCACGACGACGACGAAGAGTGACCGCGTCTACGCCTAACCCGGCCTGATCTCTCGTTCAGTAAATCCGGTGAAATCAACGCGAAAGCCTCACCGCTTCCGAACGAACTCCGCGCGCAGCACCAGCCCCTTGATACCCTCGTAGCGACAGTCGATTTCCTGCGCATCGCCGGTCAGCCGGATCGACTTGATCAGTGTCCCGCGCTTCAACGTCTGCCCAGCACCCTTCACGGTCAGGTCCTTGATCAGCGTCACCTGGTCGCCGTCCGCGAGCACATTGCCGACCGAATCGCGCACCACCACCGCGCCGTCATCCGCCGCCACGGCGGTCGCATCACCACCGGCGACCCACTCGCCGGTCGCCTCGTCGTACACATAGTCTTCGGTCATCGGTCGGTCTCCGGCAGCGCCCAGTCGATCGGCGCGCGCCCATGGGTTTCGAGAAAGGCGTTGGCCCTGCTGAACGGCCGCGATCCGAAGAACCCGGTCCGTGCCGCCAGCGGCGACGGGTGCGCCGACTGGATCACCAGATGCCGCCCACCCTTCGCCACGTCGTCGACGAACGCCGCCTTCTTCTGCGCATACGCCCCCCACAGCAGGAACACGACCGGTTTGTCCTGTGCGTTCACCGCCGCGATGACGGCATCGGTAAACCGCTCCCATCCGCGCTTGCTGTGCGATGCGGCCTCGCCCATCCGCACGCTCAGCACCGCGTTGAGCAGCAGCACGCCCTGCGCGGCCCAGTGGTCGAGCATGCCGTGGCGCGCGCGCGGGATGCCGAGGTCCGCCTCCAGCTCCTTGTAGATGTTGACGAGGCTCGGCGGCGTCCGCACGCCCTCGCGCACCGAGAAGCTCAGACCATGCGCCTGTCCCTCGCCGTGATACGGGTCCTGCCCCAGAATCACGACTCGCACCTGATCGAGCGGCGTCAGCGCCAGCGCGCGGAACCGGTCGGCGTCATCAGGAAAGATCCGCGCCCCCGTCGCGCGCTCAGCCTCCAGAAACGCATCGAGCGCGCGCATGTACGGCGCCTCGAACTCGGCATGCAGCATCTGCCAGCTTGGCGGGAGGGCGGATGTCATCATCTCCGCCGCATGTCGGACAGGGCAGGGGCGTGTCAATCTGCGCTACTTCTTGTTCCCCCGCGGAGGCGGGGGCCCAGGATCTCGCAGGGCAACGCCCGTAACCCTGGACCCCCGCCTCCGCGGGGGAACGGCGATCGTGTGGCTCTGGATCCCAGCCTCCGCGGGGAAACGGCGATCGTGCGGCGTTCGCTGCGAGGTGAAAGGCTCGCACAACGCGCCCCGGCTTATTATATGCGCCGCCATGACAGAGATCACCGTCGCCGCGCTGCAGCTGGGCTTCACGCCCAACATCGACCGCAACATCGCCAACGTCTCGCGGCTCGTCCACGAGGCCGCCGCGAAGGGCGCGCAGGTGATCCTGCCGCCCGAGCTTTTCGAGGGCGAGTATTTCTGCCGCGTCGAGGACGAGGGCCTCTTCGCCAACGCCGCCCCCGTGGGCGAACACAAGGCGGTGCTCGCGATGCAGGCGCTCGCGGAGGCGCTGAAAGTCACGATCCCGACCAGCTTCTTCGAGGCGGACGGGCCGCATCATTACAACAGCCTCGCGATGATCGGCCCCGACGGCAACATCCAGGGCGTCTATCGCAAGAGCCACATCCCCGACGGCCCGGGTTACGAGGAGAAGTTCTACTTCCGCCCTGGCAACACCGGGTTCAAGGTCTGGCCGCACGCGTCGGAGGCGGGGCGGACGACGCTCGGCGTCGGCGTCTGCTGGGACCAATGGTATCCCGAGACCGCGCGCGCGATGATGCTGATGGGGGCGGAAGTGCTGTTCTACCCGACCGCGATCGGCAGCGAGCCGCATGATACCAGCCTCGACACCGCGCGGCTGTGGCGGCGCGCCATGGTCGGCCATGCCGTCTCGAACGTCGTGCCGATCGTCGCCGCGAACCGCGTCGGCGTCGAGCACGGCCAGACCTTCTACGGCACCAGCTTCATCGCCGACGAGCGCGGCGACATCCTGGCGGAACTGGGCCGCGACGACGAAGGCGTGATCACCGCGACGATCGACCTCGACATCGTCAAGCGCCACCGCGCCGCGTTCGGCTTCTTCCGCGATCGCCGCCCCGATCTCTACGGCCGGCTGGTCCAGGACATCTGACGCTCCCGCCATTCCAGCGAAAGCTGGAATCCAGATTTACACGCCGCAGCGGATGCGGCTCTGGATCCTGGGTCGAGCCCAGGATGACGGGTATTGGGGGCGATCGTCAGAACAACGCCATCCCTGCCAGCAGCGCGCCGACCAGCGCGGCCGTGCCCGCCACCCACAGCAACCACCGCCGCCCGGTCAGCGCGGTGATCGAGGCCAGCGCGATCGCCACCTGAATCGCGGTCACCGCCAGCGCCAGCTTGGTATGCGGCCGAAGCGCCTCGTCCGATTCCGCGTTCGCCATCGCCGATTGCCGGTCGAGCGTCTCCGCCTCCCGCTTCAGCGCCGTCCCGCGCGCCGTGTACCGCACGATATCCGCGCGGTGCGTCGCCATCCGCGTCGCATCGAACCCGGGCGGGGCGAGATCGACCTCCATCTGCGCGATATGCCGCTTCAGATCCTCCGCCTGGTAATAGCCCCACGCGTCCGACGCCTGCGCCTTGATCAGCACCGCCTCGTTCTTGTGGAGCAGCGCCTCGTTCTGCGTATGCCCGCCGAGGAAACTCGTCACCGCCGCCAGCGTCGCCAGGATGGCGGTGAACAACGCGATCCGCTGGTCGAACGCCTCCCCGCCCGCGGCACGCTCTTCCGACAGTTGCTCATGCAGCCCGCGCACTTCGAAATCATCGTCCATGGCGATCGTTCTAGCCTTCCGCGCGTGACTGGACGCTGATGGTCGGGTGACATATTTGTAAGCGCGCCATGACGTTACGCGACGCTCGCTATCTTTTGCTGCCGCTGGTTGCCCTGCTCGCCGGCTGCGCGACGCCGTCCGTCAAGAGCTTCCCCCAAAGCGATCACTTCAACGGCACGCGCTTCTTCAACCCGGACGGCGTGCAGGGCAGCACCGGCGAGCAGAAACAGGGCCCGGTCGCGCTGCTGCGCAATCTGGTGAAGCCGCCTTATCGAAGCTGGCCCGAAGTCCCCGTCACCCCGTCGCGGCCGCCGGCGCATGTCGACGGCCGGACGATGCGCGTCACCTGGATCGGCCATTCGACCGTGCTGGTGCAGACGCAGGGGCTCAACATCCTGACCGATCCGATGTGGCTCGAACGCTCGTCACCGGTGCAGTTCCTCGGCGTGAAGCGCGTCCGCGCGCCCGGCGTGCGGCTGGAGGACCTGCCCAAGATCGACATGATCCTACTCAGCCACGATCACCGCGACCATCTCGACATGCACGCGATGCGCCGGCTGTGGCACCGCGACAAACCGCTGATCGTGACCGGCCTCGGCAACGACCAGATCCTCGCACGGAACGGCGTCCATGCGGAAGCGCGCGACTGGGGCGGGCGGGTCACGCTTCGTCCCGGCATCGACGTGATCGTCGCGCGCGCACATCACTGGAGCCAATACGACCCCGGCGACCGCGACACGACCTTATGGGCGGGGTTCACCGTGACGCTGCCCGGCGGCAACCTGTATTTCGCGGGCGACACCGGACCCGGCGACATGCTCTGGGCAACCGAGGCGCGCCGCGCAGGGCCGGTCCGCCTCGCGATCCTGCCGATCGGCGCATATCATTTCGCAGGCCACGAGACGGACAATCACATCGGGCCGGACCAGGCGGTGACCGCGTTCGAACAGCTCGGCGCGGCCTATGCGATCGGCGTCCACTGGGGCACGTTCGAACTGACCGCGGAAGGGATCAACGAGCCGCCCGATCACCTCCGCGCGGCGCTGATCCGCGAGCACATCGCCGCGGACCGCTTTCGGACGCCCGAAGCCGGCGAGGCCTGGGTGATCGAGTAGAGTCTACAGCACCCATTACCCCCGACTCCACCGTTTCCCACCTCCCCGGCGGAGGCCGGGGTCCAGTTGGTGAACGCTGCTAACTGAACGGTACGCCCCGTTACAGCGACCTTCCCAACTGGACCCCGGCCTCCGCCGGGGAGGTGTAGAAGTGCCTAGCGTCCGATCACGGTCCAGTACCCGCTCAGCTTGCCCCTCGTCTCAAATCGTCTCGCGCAACGCCAGCGCCCGCGCGAAGACCGCGTCGAACATCTCCGCAGTCAACACGCCGGTATTCACGTTGTAGCGCGAGCAATGGAAGCTATCGATCAGGATGCGGCCATCGGGCATCACATGCTCCGCCCCATGCGCAAAGCGCGCCTTGGGCAACCGTCCACCCAGCATCTTCACCGCAGACTGATGCGCAATATGCCCCAGCGCCACGAACACGCGCGCGGTCGGCACCGCGTCCGCCTGCGTCTCGAGAAACGGCCGGCAGGTCCGGATTTCTTCCGGGGTCGGCTTGTTCTCGGGTGGCAGGCACTTCACCGCGTTGAGGATGATCGCGCCGTCGAGCGCCAGACCGTCCTCGGCCTTGGCGCCATAGGTGCCGGTCGCGAGCCCGAACCGCCCGAGCGTCTCGTACAGGAACTGCCCCGCATAATCGCCGGTAAACGCGCGGCCCGTGCGGTTCGCGCCATGCTTGCCGGGCGCGAGGCCGATGATGCCGAGCCACGCCGCCGGATCGCCGAACGCGGGGACGGGGGCGTTCCACCAGGTCGGGAACTCGGTCCGCAATTGCTCGCGCACCCCGACGAGGCGGGGGCAGAGCGGGCAATCATGCGGCGGCTCGGTCTCGGGCAGCGCAGATACGGGCGCGAAGACGGTCGTGACGTCGATCTCGTCGGCCGAGCCGATCGCGGCGTCGGGAAGCGCGGAAGCGTAAGGTGTGGAATCCATGGGATTGCGCTAGGCGGACGAAATGTCGCCTGCAACCCCGCTCCCGCCGATCGCACAGGCCGCAACCACCTACGCCATCGCGCTCGGCTCCAACCGACGCGGCCGCCACGGGAGCCCCGAGCGCGAGATCGCCGCCGCGCTGAAGGCACTCGGCGACGTCGTCGCACGATCGCCGACCGTCACCAGCGCACCGCTTGGGCCGTCGAACCGCCGCTACGCCAACGCCGTCGCGCTGATCGAGACGCCGGAGACTCCGGCGGCGCTGCTCGTCCGCCTCAAACGGATCGAACGCAGCTTCGGTCGCCGCCCCGGCCGCCGCTGGGGCAGTCGCGTGATCGACCTCGACATCATCCTCTGGTCGGGTGGCGCCTGGTCGTCGCCGGGTCTTACCGTGCCGCACGCCGCCTTCCGCACCCGCGGCTTCGTGCTCGGCCCCCTTGCCGGCCTCGTCCCGAAATGGCGCGATCCGCTGACGGGCAGAACGATACGGCAATTGGCGCAATCGGTTGACCGAAAGCGGCCACGCGATTAGGTGCGCGGTCCACGATGGCGGGGGTCCGTAGCTCAGTTGGTAGAGCAAGCGACTTTTAATCGAGAGGTCCCGGGTTCGAGCCCCGGCGGACCCACCATCGATTCCTCGGGCGATGCGCCGAGCAGGTCGCGGCATGTCCCGGCGATTCTTGCCGGCGCATCGGTTGCCGCCGTCGGCATTATCCTGATCCTCCTCGTCGGTCTCGCCGTCGATCACTGGCCGTTCGCGTTCGACCGCGCGATCATCCTCGGCTTGCGCGCGTGGCATGGCCCGTCCTGGCTGCCCAACGTCGCGATCGACGTCACCGCGCTCGGCGGCGGCATCGTGCTGACGCTCGTCGTGGTCGTCGTCACCGGGTTGCTGATCGTCCAGCGACTCTGGCTGACTGCGCTGGCGACGCTGGCGGCGAGCATCACCGGCGGGCTGATCGTCGATTTCGTCAAGGCGCAGGTCAACCGCCCGCGTCCCGACATCGTCGAACACCTCGTCACCGTGTCGAACATGAGCTTCCCCAGCGGGCATTCCGCCAACAGCGCGATCGTCTATCTCACGCTTGCTGGCCTGGCGTCGCAGGTCACGGAGAACCGCGCGACCAGACGGTATCTGCTCGTCGTCGCGATCCTGCTGGTCGGCGCGATCGGGTGCAGCCGCGTGTATCTCGGCGTGCACTGGCCGAGCGACGTGCTGGCCGGGTGGAGCTTCGGCACGCTGTGGGCGCTCGCCTGGTGGCTGGCGACCGCGCGCGTACGCGCCTCAATCGGCGGCGAGCGCTAGCAGCGCCTTCGCCGCCTTCAGATGCGGCGCGTCGACCATCTTGCCCTCCATCTGCAGCGCGCCCGCGCCCGGATTGGCGGCGAACAGGTCGACGATCGCCTGAGCGTTGGCGCGTTCTTCGGCCGACGGCGTGAACGCGGCGTTGATCACCGCGACCTGGCTCGGGTGGATCGCCATCATGCCCGTGAAGCCGTCGCGCCGCCCCCGCGCGGCATAGGCGGCAAGCCCGTCGAGATCGCGGAAATCGGGATAGACCGTCTCGATCGCCGCCACCCCCGCGGCATGCGCGCCGAACAGCGTCAGCGACCGCGCGAGCTGATACGGCGCGGTGTACGATCCGTCCGCCTCGCGCGAGGTGGCCGCTCCGATCGCGGCGGGCAGATCCTCCGCGCCCCAGGTCAGCCCGACGAGCCGGTTCGTGACACCGCCATAGCTGCCGAGCGTGAAGATCGCCGCGGGCGTTTCGGTGGCGATCGGCAGGATCAGGGTGTCGCCGCTCAGCTTGGCGTCGAGCGCGGTGAGGCTGGCCGCGCCTTCCGCCTTGGGCAGCACGATGCCATCCGGCTTGCCCGCCAGCACCGCCGCAAGGTCGTCGTCCGCCAACCCCGAATCGAGCGGATTGATCCGCACGAACAGCGGCACCGTCCGCGGCTGGGCGAGGGCCGCGGCGACATGCGCGCGCGCCGCGGCCTTGCCCGCAGGTGCAACCGAATCCTCCAGATCGAGGATCAGCGCGTCCGCCCCCAGCCCGAGCGCCTTGACCATCCGCTCGGGCCGGTCGCCCGGCACGAACAGGAGCGAGCGGAGTCTCACCGGCCCTTCTCCGCCAGCGCCCGCTCCCACGCCAGCGCATCGCGGACGATCCGGTCGAGATCGGCGTGACGCGGCGTCCAGTCGAGCCGTTCCAGCATCGCGCGATTGTCCGACACCAGCATCGCCGGATCGCCCGCGCGACGCCCTTCGAGACGCCGCTCGATCGTTCTGTTCGTGACCTTGTCGACCGCATCGAGCACCTCGAGCACCGAGAAGCCCTTGCCGTAGCCGGCGTTGAGCGTGTGGCTCTCGGCCGGTTCGGCAACCAGGACTTCCAATGCGGCGACATGCGCGGCGGCAAGGTCGGTGACGTGGATATAGTCGCGCACGCCGGTGCCATCAGGCGTGGCGAAGTCGGTTCCGTAGACGCCGACATGGCCGCGCTTGCCGGTGGCCGCCTCGACCGCGATCTTGATCAGGTGCGTCGCGCCGACGGTCGACTGGCCGCTGCGCCCCTGCGGATCCGCACCCGCGACGTTGAAGTATCGCAGCGCCGCGTAGTTCATCGGGTGTGCCGTGGCGACGTCGCGCAGCATCGCCTCGGTCATCAGCTTCGACATGCCGTACGGGTTGATCGGCACGGTCGGATCGCCCTCCGCGACCGGCACCTTCTCGGGCGTGCCATAGGTCGCGGCGGTCGACGAGAAGATGAAGTGGGGGACATGCTCGACGACTGCGCTCTCGATCAGCGCGCGGCTGGCGGCGGTGTTGTTGCGGTAATATTTGAGCGGATCGCTGACGGACTCGGGGACCACCACCGAGCCGGCGAAATGCATGATCGCGCGGACGCCGTGCGTCCGGATCGCCGCGCGTACCTTCGCGTCGTCGGCGACGTTCGCCTCGACCAACGTAGCGCGGCGATCGACCGCCCAGTCGAACCCGGTGACGAGGTTGTCGAGCACGACGACGTCATACCCGGCGTCGAGCAGCGCCAGCACCGCATGGCTGCCGATATAGCCGGCACCGCCGGTGACCATAACCTTACCATCGAGCTTTGGGCCGTCGACCACGTGCGTCTCCTCTTTGTTGTGGGGTAGCGACTTCCTATCTTGGGAGAAAGGAGATCGTGATGACGGATTATGTAACGCTGGCCGGCGGCTGCTTCTGGTGCACCGAGGCTGTGTTCAAGGACGTGATCGGCGTAAAGAGCGCCGAGAGCGGGTATATCGGCGGGCACGTGCCCAACCCGACCTACAAGCAGGTCTGCGGAGGCGACACCGGGCACGCCGAGGCGATCCGGATCGGCTTCGATCCCGAGCAACTGAAGCTCGGCGACCTGCTCGACATCTTCTTCGCGACGCACGACGCGACGACGCTGAACCGGCAGGGCAACGACGTCGGCACGCAGTATCGCTCGGCGATGTTCCCGGCGGACGATGCGCAGAAGGCGGAGATGCAGGCGGCACTCGAACGTGCGCAGGCAGACTCGCCCAAGCCGATCGTCACCACCATCGAGCCGATGGATACGTGGTACGAGGCCGAGGGCTATCACCAGGATTACTGGGAAACCTCGGGCCGCTCGAACCCATACTGCATGGCGGTGATCCCGCCCAAGCTGCAGAAGCTGCGCAAGAGCTTCGCGGCACGGTCGAAGGCGGCCGTTAACGCGTAACGACGAGAGAGTAGCCGTTCCCCCGCGGACGCGGGGGCCCACCTAAATACCGTAGCGCCGTCAGACCCTGGACCCCCGCCTGCGCGGGGGAACAGCATCAACGGTGTGCGGCGCGGCGCAGGCGGTCGTTGATCGCCTCGCCGATACCGTCGAGCGGGATCGGCGCGATGGCAATGCGTGGGCAGGCGTTTGCGTCGGCAGCGTGAAGCAGATCGAACAGCCGCGCCGCCGCCTCGATCGGGTCACCCGATGCCGACAGCGTGACATCCCCCAAGACGCTGCCAAAACCGATTAGCCACTCGTCCGAAGCTGTCTCGGTAGCATTCAATCTCAGCGACTTGCTCGGCGCGTAATGGCTCTCAAGCTGCCCCGGCGCCGTCACCCCATTTTCACACCCCCCCGGCGAAGGCCGGGGCCCAGTTGGGGGACGGCCATGATGCACGTCGCGCCCAGTTACATCCGACGTTCCAATTGGGCCCCGGCCGTCGCCGGGGAGGTGCAGCGCGATCATCTCCGAAGTAATCGGCCCCGGCCGCAACACCGTCCGCCCCGCCACGATCGTCGACTCCAACCCAGCCTCGGTCGCCCCGTCGTCGATAATCAACGGCACGTTCCCCCCCAAACTCCCCGCCACATGTGCGGCCGTGGTCGGACTGATCTCCCCGCTCGCATTGGCCGACGGCGCCGCCAACGGCCGGCCCGAAGCCGCAATCACTCCCTGCATCGCGCGATGCCGCGGCACCCGTATCGCGATCGTCGCCAGCCCCGCGGTCACCAGCGAAGCGATCCCCGAATCCCCCCGCACCGGCAGCACCAGCGTCAGCGGCCCCGGCCAGAACGCCGCGGCCAGCGCGCGCGCGTCGGCGTCGAACACCGCGATCCGCTCCGCCGCCGCCAGATCGGCGACATGCACGATCAACGGATTGAAACTCGGACGGCCCTTGGCCGCATAGATCCGCGCCACCGCCTCGGCATTCGTCGCGTCCGCGGCGAGCCCGTACACCGTCTCGGTCGGCACCGCGACGATCCCGCCGTCGCGAATCAGCGCGGCGGCCTCGGCGACCGCGGCCGTGCCGTACGGTAAAATCACTGGGTGTGGACGGGTCATTCTGAAGGCCTATAGCGGGCGCAAAGCATAGCGATAAGAGGATGCGATGGCCTTCACCCCAGCAACCACCGAACAGCGTTTCGTGCTCGACCATGTCGTGCGGATCGCCGAACTCGCGAATACCGAACGCTACTCCGCCGCCAGCGACGACGTCGTCGACGCGGTCCTGGAAGGCGTCGGCCAGCTCGCCGCCGGCGAATGGGCGCCGCTCAACCGCACCGGCGACACCGTCGGCGCAAAGTGGACCCCCGACGGCGTCGTCATGCCCGACGGCTTCGCGCAGGCGTACAAGGATTATGTCGAGGGCGGCTGGGGCACGATCGGCGTCGAGGAAGAATGGGGCGGGCAGGGCCTCCCCTTCGCGATCCAGACCGCGGTGCTCGACACATTGGGTTCGGCGAACATGGGTTTCGCGCTCTGCCCGACGCTGACCGTTGGCGCGATCGAGGCGCTCCAGCATCACGGCAGCCCCGAACAGCAGGCGCTGTACTTGCCCCATCTCGCGACCGGCGAATGGACCGGCACGATGAACCTGACCGAGCCGCAGGCAGGCTCCGACGTCGGCGCGCTCCGCGCAACCGCGACGCCACTTGGCGACGGCAAATGGTCGATCAAGGGCACCAAGATCTACATCTCGTTCGGCGATCACGACATGGCGCCGAACATCGTCCACCTCGTCCTCGCCCGCACCCCCGGTGCCCCCGCCGGGACCAAGGGCATCTCGCTGTTCCTCGTGCCCAAATACCGGCTGCAGGACGACGGTACCCCGGGCGACTTCAACGACGTCCGCGTCGTCTCGATCGAGCACAAGATGGGGCTCCACGCCTCGCCGACCTGCGTGCTGAGCTTCGGCGACAACGATGACTGCGTCGGCGAGCTGATCGGCGCGGAGCTCGGCGGCATCCGCGCGATGTTCACCATGATGAACAACGCGCGCCTCAACGTCGGACTTCAGGGCGTCCAGGTCGCCGAGGGCGCGACGCAGGGCGCGGTCGCCTATGCGCTCGACCGGGTCCAGTCGGCGCGCGCGGGCTCGCCGAACAAGGACTCGGTCAAGATCGTCGAGCATCCCGACGTCCGCCGCATGCTGATGCGGATGAAGGCGCAGACGCAGGCGGCGCGCGCGCTCGTCTATTACGCCGCCGGGCAGGTCGATCGCGCCAATATGGGCGATCACGCCGCGCGCAATCGCCTCGAACTCGTGACCCCGCTCGCCAAGGCGCACGGCACCGATCTGGGCAACGAGGTCGCCAGCCTCGGCATCCAGGTGTTCGGCGGCATGGGCTATGTCGAGGAAACCGGCGCCGCGCAGTATTTCCGCGATGCCCGCATCACGCCGATCTACGAGGGCACCAACGGCATCCAGGCGGCGGATCTGGTCGGTCGCAAGCTGGGCCTGGATAACGGCGGTGCGTTCGCCACCCTGATCGCCGACATCCGCGCCGAGTCGAAGGACGAGCGTCTGCTCGCGCTGGTCGACGCGTGCGAGGCGATCGGGCGTCGCCTGGCGACCGCGGACGCCGACGACAAGCTCGCGGCAAGCTATCCGTTCCTGACGATGCTGTCGGTCGCAACCTGCGGTTGGCTGATGGAGCGGCAGGGCGGTGTAGCGGGCACCGACGACTTCGGCCGGATGAAGGCGGCCTCGGTGCGCTTCTACCTCGACCAGATCGTCCCCGAGGCGATGGGCCTGAACGCGGCGGCGAATGCGAGCGCAGCGGTGCTGTACGCGATCGAAGCAGACCTGTTCGCGGCCTGATCTCCTCCCGGCCCCCCGTCATCCTGACGAAAGTCAGGATCCAGAGCCACGCGCACTAGCGTCCGTGGCTCTGGATCCTGGATCGAGCCCAGGATGACGTAAGTGGAAAGGCCCGGCCTCGTACATTGCCCTCTACCCCCGTCCGATCCTCCACCTTCCGTTCGCCCTGAGCGAAGTCGAAGGGCTGGTCCCACACTCAGGTGCTTCGACTTCGCTCAGCACGAACGGTATGGGGATCAGGAAAAGGGATACAGAAAACCAGATGTTCGACCTCGACGCCTACCTCCTCCGTGTCGCGATGCCCGCAAGGCCGACACTCGACTCGATCGGTCTCGGCCGTCTCCAGCACGCGCACCGCCTTGCCATCCCGTTCGAGGATCTCGACGTCGTGCTCGGCCGCGGCATCGCGATCGACAGCGCATCGGTCTTCGCCAAGCTGGTGACCGCGCGCCGCGGCGGCTATTGCTTCGAGCATAACCGCCTGTTCCTCGACGCGCTCGCCGAGCTCGGCTTCACCGCCCGCCCACTGCTCGCGCGCGTCTGGATCGCCGCGACTGACGTGCCGCCGCAGACCCATACCTTCGCGCTCGTGACGATCGACGGGCAGGACTGGATCGCCGACACCGGTTTCGGCGGCAGCTACACGCCGGTCCTTCCGCTGGCGGACAGTGCCGAGGCGACCGCGCCCGACGGCGCCCGTTTCCGGCTTGAAGCCACCGAAAGCGGCTGGATGCTGCTGCGCGACGGCGATCCCATGACGACGGACGGGCGAGGATCGGGCGACGGGTTCCAGCCGCAATACAGCTTCACGCTAGCACCGGTGTTCGACGCGGATCTCGCAATGTCGAACCACTGGACCTCGACTGCCCCCGCCAGCCGTTTCACGCACACGCCGATCGCCAGCATCGTCCTGCCCAACGGCTTTGCCTCGCTCATCGGGCGGCATTACCGCCGTCGCTCGGGCACCGATACGTCGGTCGGCGAGGTCACCGATCCGCGCGTGTACCGCATCCGCATGAGCCTGTTGTTCGGCATCGACCTGAGCGTCGACGATGTCGCGGCGCTGGGGTTGTTCTAAAGCTCGCGCGCGGTTCCGAATGGTAGACCGTAGACCGTAGACCGTAGACCGTAGACCGTAGACCGTAGATCGTAGACCGTGGCCCACGGGGCACGATCCCCTAGCCCTGAGCCCCGAGCCGCTCCCACCCCACCCCCGTTCGTGCTGAGTAGCGACCGAGTAGTCCCGCAGGGACGTATCGAGGGCGCGTATCGAAGCATGGGTTCCGCGCACCAACCTGTCCTTCGATACGTCCTCTCGATACGCCGCTACGCGACTACTCGATGACTACTCAGGACGAACGGGAGGGCAGGACGAACGGGAGCGGGGAAGAACGAAGAGAAGAGGCAGGACAAGTGCGGCGTTCGATCGCAAGCGTCCTAAGCCTGCTCACGCTCCAGCAGATCACGCGCATCCAGCCCCAGCAACTCGATATGCCCCAAGATCCTGGGCCACTGAGTCGTCACGAAATTCTCGCGCTCGGCTACCCGCAATGCCTCCGCCGCACCCGGCATCACGAACATGCCGACCCCGCGCCGCACCTCGACATACCCATCGTCCTGGAAGCTTTGATACGCCTTGGCGACCGTCAGCGGATTGGCCCCCTGCTCGGCGGCAAACGCGCGGACGGAGGGAAGCTGGTCGCCCGCGCGGTAGTCGCCTCGCAAAATCCCCGCGGCGATCGTGCTGCGAAGGCGGATATATACGGGGCTGTCGTCGCTGCTGAGCGCTGTCATGCTGTTCTAATACAGCAATTAGCTCGAAAGTCGAGCCTCACGAACCCCAGTGCGATACCAGCCGTGCCATATCAGGTCGCGGCCGTTCGTCGAGCGCGCGCGACGGCGTGCCGATGAACAGGAACCCGGCGATCCGCTCGGCAGCCGAGCCGAACGCATCGCGCACCCTGTCCGAATAGGCCGGCCAACCCGTCAGCCAGCCCCCCGCAAATCCCTCCGCATGGACCGCGTGCAGCAGGTTCATGCACGCCGCGCCCGCCGAAAGCTCCTGTTCCCATAGCGGAATCTTGCTCTCCTTCGGCGACGACAGGACGACCACCAAGGTCGGTGCCTGATGCGCGAACTGGTCGAGCGACTCGAGTTCCGTCCGCGACGCCGCGGGCCGTTCCGCCAGATAGGCGTCGGTGATCAGCGTCGACAGCGCCCCCCGGTGCTCCTCACCCACGACCACGAACCGCCACGGCGCCAGCTTGCCATGATCGGGCGTGCGCGCCGCGATCTCCAGGATCGTCGCCAGCTGGTAGGAATCGGGGCCGGGCGCGATCAGGTCGCGCGGCTTTCCCGAGCGGCGGGTGGCGAGCAGCGATAGCGGCGTGGAGCGGTCGTTGAGCATGTTTCGGCAGATAGGCCCTGATGTCCGATATTTACAGGCCGGGCTTTGCCGCTAGGTTGCGCGCCATAACGGCTCCGCGTTCGACGGTGGCCAGGACGAGTATCAGGGAGCGTAAGAATGGTGGACACCCCGACCGCGGATACCCCGCGAGAGCCGGATATCACCCATAGCAACCCGGCCTCCGGCGAAACCTGGTTCGGGCATCCCCGCCAGCTGGCGCGGCTGTTCACCACCGAGGCGTGGGAGCGCTTTGGCTATTACGGCATGCGCGCGCTGCTCACGCTGTATCTCACCAAGCATTTCGTGTTCGGCGACCGCGAGGCGACCGGTCTGTACGGCGGCTACACCGCTCTGGTGTATCTGACGCCGCTTATCGGCGGCTATCTCGCGGACCAGTATCTGGGCTCCAAGCGCGCGGTGAAGTTCGGCGCGATCATCATGGCGCTCGGGTATCTGCTGCTCTGCTTCGGCGGCGAGACCGCCAAGCCTTATGCGACGATCGCCAACCAGCGTTATGCGATCGAGGTCGTCGACCAAGCCGACAGCGAAGTCCGCTATCTCGTCGACGGCGCGAGCCGGTTGAAGATCAAGGGCAATGACGACGGCACCGTCTCGCTGCTCAGCGCCGACGGCTCGACCGCGCGGACGGTGGAGAAGGGCGGCTTCGAGTCCGGCGCGGAACGCAGCAGCTTCTACGTCACGATCATGCTGCTCGCGCTCTGCATGATCTCGGTCGGCAACGGTTTCTTCAAGCCCAACATCTCGACGATGGTCGGCGAGCTCTACGCGCAGGGCGACAAGCGCCGCGATGCCGGGTTCACGATCTTCTACATGGGGATCAACCTCGGCTCGCTGTTCTCGCAATTGCTCTGTCCGTTCCTCGCGGTCGCGGTCGGCTGGTGGGCAGGCTTCGGCCTCGCCGCGGTCGGCATGCTGGCGTCGTGGACGCTGATCCAGTTCGATGGCGGCAAACTGAACGGTTACGGCGAGCCGCCGGTGCGCACCGGCCCCGATCGCGCGCTCGGCATCTATGCGCTCGCGCTGCTCGGCATCCCGATCTTCTACCTGCTGTTCGTCAACCTGATGAACGCCGAGCCGCCGGTCCCCGGATCGGGGATCGTCGGCTATATCGTCTCACTGTCGCTGATGGGCAAATTGCTGTTCGGCACGTTCCTGATCGCGGTGCCGGGCATCCTGATCTGGTCGTTCGTGAACGGCGAGCGGCGCGAGTTCCAGATGATGCTCGCGGCGATGGTCCTGATCGTGTTCAACGTCGTGTTCTGGACGCTGTTCGAGCAAGCGGGCTCGAGCCTCACGCTGTTTGCGGATCGCAACACCGATCTCAGCGTCTTCGGCCTGTTCAGCATCTCGGCCGGCCAGACGCAGTTCTTCAACGCGTTCTTCATCGTCGCGCTGGCACCGGTGATGTCGATCCTGTGGACCAAGCTGGCCGCCAAGGGCATCGAGCCGTCGATCCCGGTCAAGTTCGGCATCGCGCTGATCGGCGTCGGCGTCGGCTTCCTGTTCCTCGTCTGGGGCGCGAGCATGGTCGGCCCGTCGTTCAAGGTCGCGATCTGGTGGCTGGCGGGTCTGTACTTCATTCACTCGTTCGCCGAGCTCTGCATCTCGCCGGTCGGGCTCAGCATGATCACCAAGCTGTCCATCGCGCGCGTGGTCGGGCTGATGATGGGCGTGTGGTTCCTGTCGATCTCGGTCGCACAATATGTCGCGGGCGTCGTCGCGCAGGTGGCGAGCGTCGAGACGGTCGGCGGACAGGTGACGAACCTGAAGGTCAGCCTGGACACCTATGCGGGCGTGTTCTGGACGATCGGACTGGTGTCGGCGGGGATCGGCGTCGTGCTGCTGCTGATCTCGCCGCTGATCAAGAAGTGGATGCACGGGGTCCAGTAAGGCCCCGCTTCAATCCTCCCCCGCCAGGGGGAGGTGGCAGGCGCAGCCTGACGGAGGGGGCGGTACACGACGTCCTATGTCGCGTGTCCTCCCCCGCCGTTGCCTTCGGATCCTCCCCCTGGCGGGGGAGGATCCGAAGTAGCAGTTCAGATCCGCGTCATCGACAGCGCCTTCTCGCCGTAGCGTGGCCCCGCCGTGCCGCCCCTCGGCGCCGCCGCATCGAGCTTGGCGAGATCGTCCGCCGACAGCGTGACATCCGCCGCCTTCATGCTGTCCTCCAGCGTGACGCGGCGTTTCGACCCCGGGATCGGTACGATATCGGCGCCCTGCGCCAGCAGCCACGCCAGCGCCACCTGCGCCGGGCTCGCGCCATGCGTGTCCGCGATCCCCTTCACCACCGCGACCATCTCCATGTTCTTGGCGAAGTTCTCGTCCGAATAGCGCGGATCATTCCGGCGGTAGTCACCCTCGGGCAGATCCGACCGAGCGGTGATCTGCCCCGTCAGGAACCCGCGGCCGAGCGGCGAATAGGGCACGAACCCGATCCCCAGCTCGCGGCACAGCGGCAGGATCTCGTCCTCGACCCCGCGCTCCCACAGCGAATACTCGCTCTGCAGCGCCGCGATCGGATGCGTCGCCGCGGCGCGCCGGATCGTGTCGAGCCCGGCTTCCGAAAGCCCCAGATGCCGCACCTTGCCCTCTCGGACGAGCTCCGCCATCGCGCCGACCGTATCCTCGATCGGCACGCCCGGATCGACGCGGTGCTGGTACAGCAGGTCGATCGTCTCGACCCCGAGCCGCTTCAGCGACCCCTCGCACGCGCGCCGCACATTGGCGGGCGTCGAGTCGACTCCAGTCATCCCGTTCTCGTCATAGCGAAAGCCGAACTTCGTCGCGATCACGACGCCATCGCGCTTGCCCCGGATCGCCTTGCCGATCAGCTCCTCGTTGACCAGCGGGCCATAGATCTCGGCGGTATCGAACAGCGTCACGCCAAGCTCGATCGCGCGGTGTATCGTGGCGATGCTCTCATCGGCGTTCGCCTCGCCGTACATGCCCTTGCCGATCCCGGCCATCGGCATGCAGCCGAGGCCAAGCGCGGAAATCTCGAAATCAGGACCGAGCGTGCGATATTTCATCTGGAATCTCCTGCGAGCCACTTCTGGCTGACACGGAGATGGTGACGGCGGTATCCATAGTCACGTTGCCGACGGTGCGAAATAGGTCGGGTATGGTCTCGACTGCGATGAGCAGACCCAGCACCTCGAGCGGGATGCCCATCGCCAACGCCACGGGCGCGACCGAGGCGACGAAGCTGATCGTGCCGGGCAGCGAGATCGACCCCATCGTCGTGATCGCCGCGGTCGCCACGCCCGCCGCCATCTGCCCCGGCCCGATCGGCAGCCCCAGCCAGTGCGCGACGTAGAGCGCGACCGCGAGATTCATTGCCGGGCTGGTCGCACGGAACACCGCGACCGACAGCGGCAGGACGATCCCCGCGGTGGCGGGCGACGCGCCGAGGTCAGTCGAGGCCTTCAACATCGCCGGCAGCGAGGCGAGCGAAGACTGAGTACTGATCGCCACCGCCTGGGCCGGCGCGACCGCGCGCGCGAACCGGCCGAAACTGACCCGGCCGCCGATCATGCCGATCGGATAGGCGCAGAGCAGGACGATGAAGCCGATCGCCGAGACGCAGATGATATAGTGCAGCAGCGCCCCGAACGCCGCCGTACCGGTGCGTGCGCCGACGCCGTAAGCGAGCGCGAAGATGCCGATCGGCGCCAGCTTCAGCACCCATTTGATAATGATCAGCAACGCATCGACCACCGCCTGGAAGAAGCCGGTCAGCACGCGGCGGCGATCGTCGGGCAGTTTCGTCACGGCAAAGGCAAACGCCAGCGCGAAGACGGTCAGCGGCAGGAACGAATCGCTGGAGGCGGCAGCGACGATGTTGGTCGGCACGATCGTATCGAAGAACGCGCCGATCCCAGGCACCGGCCCGACCGGCGCGGCGCCCGTCAGCGCGGCACGCAGCGCGGAGCCGAGCGCGCTTGGCAGCGGGAAGGCATCCAGGATCAACGGCATGACCAGCGCGGCCATGATCGTCGTGCTCCACAGGATGACGACGATCATCACCATCGCGCGCACGGTGACCCGCCCGGCCCGCGCGGCCTCGGTCGTCGCGCCGATTCCGGTCACGAGCAGCCCGACGACGAGCGGCACGATCACCATCTGCAATCCGTGCAGCCACGCCGAACCGATCGGTTGAGTCACCGCGGTCGCCGCCAGCGCGTTCTCCGGCGACCACGCGGCGGCGGCGATGCCGATCGCGATACCGCCGATCAGCGCGGCAAGAATTCGTGTTGTCTGCGACATGCTCGCCCTTCATAGTCTACCGCGCTATCAACGCGTCGAATACCGATACCGGACGGAAAGCACGCACGATGGCAAGGAAATATTTCGGCACCGATGGCATTCGTGGCGCCACCAACGTCTCGCCGATGACGGCGCAGATGGCGATGAAGGTCGGGATGGCAGCAGGCGCCTACTTCCAGCGCGGCAACCATCGGCACCGCGTCGTGATCGGCAAGGACACGCGGCTGTCTGGCTATATGCTTGAATCCGCACTCGTCGCGGGCTTTACCAGCGTCGGCATGGACGTGGTGATGGTCGGGCCGATGCCGACGCCCGCGGTGGCGATGCTCACCCAGTCGATGCGCGCGGATATCGGCGTGATGATCTCCGCCAGCCACAACCCCTATGCCGACAACGGCATCAAGCTGTTCGGTCCCGATGGCTACAAGCTGTCGGACGAGGCCGAGGCTGCGATCGAAGCGCTGATCGACGGTGACGTGCCGCTCGTCCCCTCGGACCAGATCGGCCGCGCCCGCCGGATCGAGGATGCGCAGGGCCGCTACATCCATTTCGCCAAGTCGACCTTCCCCGAGAACCTTCGCCTCGACGGCATGCGGGTCGTGCTCGATTGCGCCAACGGCGCCGCGTACAAGGTCGCACCGTCGGCACTCTGGGAACTCGGCGCCGATGTCGTTGCGATCGGCGTGACGCCCGACGGCACCAACATCAACGACGGCGTCGGCTCGACCGCGCCGCAGATGCTCGCCGAGACGGTCGTCGCGAGCGGCGCGGACATCGGTATCGCGCTCGACGGCGACGCGGACCGGCTGATCGTGGTCGACGAGACCGGCACGATCGTCGACGGCGACCAGCTGATGGCGACGATCGCGGCCAGCTGGGCCCGCCAGGGGCGGCTCGCGGGCGGCGGACTGGTCGCGACGGTGATGTCCAACCTCGGCCTCGAACGCCATCTCGCCGCGCAAGGTCTGGGGTTGGTCCGCACCGCGGTCGGCGATCGCCACGTGCTCGAGAAGATGCGCTGCAGCGGCTATAATGTGGGCGGCGAACAGTCGGGCCACATCATCCTCAGCGACTATGCGACCACCGGCGACGGCCTCGTCGCGGCGCTCCAGATCCTGGCGGAAGTGAAGCGCTCGGGCGCGCCGGCAAGTGAAGTCCTCCACCGCTTCGAGCCCCTGCCGCAGTTGCTCAAGAACGTGCGGTTCGCCGGTGGCAAGCCGCTCGACGACGAGTCGGTCAAGGCGGTGATCGCCGAGGCCGAGGCCGAACTCGCCGGCAAGGGACGGCTCGTCATCCGCCCGTCGGGCACCGAACCGGTGATCCGCGTGATGGCCGAAGGCGATGACCCCGCGCAGGTCGAACAGGTCGTCGACCGGATCTGCGACGCCGTACGAAAGGCCGCCGCCTGATGCTCGAAATGCGCCCCGCCTGCGAACGCTGCGCCACCGACCTCCCCGCCGATGCGCCGGGCGCGTTCATCTGCTCGTTCGAATGCACCTTCTGCGCGGAATGTGCGGAAGCATTGGACGAGCGCTGCCCGAACTGCGGCGGCGAACTGCTCGACCGCCCGACCAGATTGGGTAAAGCGCCGCCGCAACGCCCAGCGGACGGCCGACGACACTAGAGGTACTGTTCTCTCCACGATAGCGAAGACCACCACCCCGGCGAAGGCCGGGGCCCAATTGGGGGACGGTGATAACGAAGGGCACCGCTCCGTTACTTCGACCTTCCCAATTGGGCCCCGGCCTTCGCCGGGGTGGATTGGTGACGTGATCCCCTCTGTCCTACAACCCGGCGATCATGGCATACCGCAAAACATGACCTTCACCGTCGCCACACCCCAAATCCAACCGAAGTACACAAGCCCAGCAGAACCGCGCGAGCGTCTGCACTTTCTATACTTCACTCCGACCCACACCACACAATGACCGCCAGAATCCTCATAATAGCCGGCTCGGATTCGGGCGGCGGCGCAGGAATCCAGGCGGATATCAAGACCGTCACGATGCTCGGCGCCCACGCGATGACCGCGGTAACGGCGATCACCGCGCAGAACACGCTTGGCGTGCAGGCGGTGCACCAGGTCCCGACCGACATGGTCCTCGCGCAGATCGACTCGGTCGTCCGCGACATCGGCATAGACGCGATCAAGATCGGCATGATCGGCTCGGCAGAAACCGCCCACGCGGTCGCCGCTTATCTGGAGCGTCTTTCTCCCCTCCCTGAAAGGGAGGGGCCGGGGGTGGGTCGGCCGCTTGGCGAGCCCGCCGCCAGCCCCAAGCCGACCCACCCCCAACCCCTCCCTGCCAGGGAGGGGAGTAGAATCCCCATAATCTTCGATCCCGTCATGATCGCGACCAGCGGCTCCATCCTAGCCGACGCCGCCACGATCGCAGCCTTCGAGCGGCTCATGCGGATCGCCACGCTCGTCACCCCCAACCTCCCGGAACTGGTAGCCCTCGGCGGCGAAGCAGCAATCCGTAACCTAGGCCCCGCACTCCTGATCAAGGGCGGTCACGGCGAAGGCGACCACGTCACCGATCGCCTCGTCACCGACGACGGCGAATTTCGCTGGACCAACCCCCGCATAGAAACCCGCCACGCCCACGGCACCGGCTGCACGCTCGCCAGCGGCATCGCCACGGGCCTTGGCCAAGGCCTGCCGCTGGAAACCGCGGTCGAGCGCGCGATCGCGTTCGTCCGCGCCGCGCTTGCACACGCCCCCGGGCTCGGCGCAGGACACGGCCCGATGGGGCATGCGCTCGGCACGGCCCCGTTCGACGATCTGAAAGACCGATAATGCCCGGCATGAAACACGAAAAGCTCTGCGTCGGCCCCGTCGCCGGCGTCGACGAAGCCGGTCGCGGCCCGCTCGCTGGCCCGGTCGTGGCTGCCGCCGTGATCCTGCCCTCGAAGGGCGTACCCCGCGGCATCGACGATTCGAAGAAGCTCTCCGCCTCCGAACGCGAACGGCTCTGCGCGCGGCTCAAGGGCTGTGCGATCGTCGGCATCGGCATCGTCGAGCCCGACGAGATCGACACGCTCAATATCTACTGGGCGACGATGAAGGCGATGACGCTGGCGGTCGACGCGCTCGCCACCGAACTCGGCCACGCGCCGGGCCACGTCCTCGTCGACGGCAACCGCTTGCCCCGCTGGACCTACCCTGCCACCCCGCTGGTCGGCGGCGATGCGAAATCGCTGTCGATCGCCGCCGCCTCGATCGTCGCCAAGCACACGCGCGACCTGATCATGATCGCCGCTGCCGACGTCCACCCCGAATACAACTGGCATTCGAACAAGGGCTATGGCTGTGCGCACCATATGAAAGCGCTGCGCGATCACGGCCCCACGCCGATTCACCGCCGCAGTTTCGCCCCCGTCGCCGCGGCCTATCTGGCGCGCGAGGGACTTTTCGCAAAGGAAGCGATGAGCTGAGTCTTTCGTGCCACACCCCAAGGGCTTGAGCCGCACGTCTCCCACGACTCAATATCTGGACGACGGTGACTCGATTGGTCGCATCGACGGAATCGCGCCGAAACGCCGTTAACGAAAGTTCGCTTGACGGAGTCGGACAATTCCGCCGCTATGGCGGCGACAAGGGGCGGAAAACATGGGTTTGATCGACACGATCGCGCGGCCGCGCGCGAAAAAGGCAGCGGAACCGGCGGTTAAGCCAGTCCTCCCGCTCGACCAGATCCTGCCCCTTGATCAGATCCTAAGGGGCGACTGTATCGAGCGCATGAAGGCGTTGCCCTCGAACTCGATCGACATGATCTTCGCGGACCCCCCCTATAATCTCCAGCTCGGCGGCGAACTCTATCGCCCCGACGGCAGCCATGTCGACGCGGTCACCGACGACTGGGACAAGTTCGACACCTTCGCCGCCTATGACCGCTTTACTCGCGCTTGGCTTCAGGAAGCGCGCCGCATCCTCAAGGACGACGGCTCGCTCTGGGTTATCGGCAGCTATCACAACATCTTCCGCGTCGGCGCGGCGGTACAGGATCTCGGCTACTGGATCCTCAACGACATCGTCTGGCGCAAGACGAACCCGATGCCCAACTTCCGCGGCACGCGCTTCACCAACGCGCACGAGACTTTGATCTGGGCGTCGAAGGGCGAGAAGGCGAAGTATCACTTCAACTACCGCGCGATGAAGACGCTCAACGACGAGCTCCAGATGCGCAGCGACTGGGAATTCCCGACCTGTGGCGGCGCCGAGCGGCTGAAGAAGAACGGCACAAAGGTTCATCCGACGCAGAAGCCGGAGGCGCTGCTGTACCGCATCCTGCTGGCCTGCACCGAGCCCGGCGACGTGGTGCTCGATCCGTTCTTCGGCACCGGCACGACCGGCGCGGTGGCCAAGCGGCTGGGGCGAAGCTGGATCGGCATCGACCGCGAGGGCGACTATATCGAGGCGGCGCACGAGCGGATCGAGGCCGCATTGCCGCTGGACGAATCCGCGATCCGCACGATGATGAGCCCGCGCACGCAGCCCAAGGTCGCGTTCGGCGTGCTGGTCGAGAATGCGTATCTGACGCCGGGCGCGGTGCTGACCGATTCGAAGCGGCGGTGGCGCGCGACGATCCGCGCGGACGGCTCGCTGCTCAGCGATTGCGGGACGATCGGCTCGATCCACAAACTCGGCTCGACCCTCCAGAACGCGCCCGCCTGCAACGGCTGGAGCTTCTGGCATTACGAGAGCGACAAGGGGCTGAAACCGATCGACGACCTCCGCCAGACCTACCTGCTGGCGACGACAGTCTGAAAGAATGCCGCTCGTGCCGAGTAGAGACCGAGCGTAGTCGAGGGCTCGTATCGAGGTACATGTCCCTCGATACGGAACGAACGGCGTGAGCGGTTTGAACGACAGGCGGATTTGAGGAAAAGGGGATCATGACCAGCCTCCACCTCCGCCCCGTCCAGTTCGTCGACACCCCGATCGGCCATCCCGACGGCAGCGTCGCGCGGCTCGCGGGCGGCATGCAGTGGTTCGCCGCCTATGAGGCGATCGAAGCCCGCACCCGCCGCACGATCCCCGTCGCCGACGTCGCCAACCTTGGCGAACGCGCCGCCCACCTCCACGCCGTCATCACCAGCCCCCGCGCTGCCCTACAGCTCGGCGAGCGCACGCTCCGCTTCGACCAGCCGATCGTCGCCGGCATCCTCAACGTCACCCCGGACAGCTTCTCCGACGGCGGCAAGCATGTCGACGACCCCGCCGCTGCGGCCGCCGCCGGCATCGACATGGCCGCCGCCGGCGCGACGCTGATCGACGTCGGCGGTGAATCGACCCGCCCCGGCGCGGCGGCGGTCTGGGAAGGCGACGAGATCGCCCGCCTCGTCCCCGTCGTCGAACGCCTCGCGCGCGCCGGCGCGATCGTCTCTGTCGACACGCGGAAGGCCGCGGTCATGGAGGCGACGCTCGCCGCGGGTGCGCACATCGTCAACGACGTCGCCGCGCTGCTCTGGGACGAACGTGCGCTAGACATCGTTGCGAGGAGCGCCTGCCCCGTCGTGTTGATGCACTCTCCCGACCCGAAGAAGGGCGGCCATGGCAACGGCGGCTACGCCAACGTCCTGACCGACGTCTTCGACTGGCTCGAAACGCGTATCGCCGCAGTCGTCGCGGGGGGCGTCGAGCGATCGCGGATCATGGTCGATCCGGGCATCGGCTTCGGCAAGACGCTCAGCCAGAACCTAGCGCTGCTCAACGGCCTCGCGATCTTGCACGGGCTCGGCTGCCCGATCATGCTCGGCGCCAGCCGCAAGCGCTTGATCGGCGCCCTCTCGAACGAAGCGCCGGTCGGGCAACGTCTTGCCGGCTCGATCGCACTGGCGGTCAAAGGCGCCGAGGCCGGCGTCCAGATCTTGCGCGTCCATGACGTGGCCGAAACCGTGCAGGCGCTCAAAATCTGGCGTGGCCTGCGCGATCAGTCGCTGGTCGAAGGCTGATCGTCGCTGCATTGCAGCGAAACGCCCTTTCGCGCATTAAAAGCCGTGTACACAAGGGAGTTCTCGTTTGATTGTCACTGCAACACCACGCATGAGCCAGATTCTGAGCGAGGTCTGGCGCCCGCTGCTCGGCCTGTTCGTCTGGGACGTGATCGTCACGATCACCTATTACGTCCTGCCGTTCCATGCGCCCGCGCTGCCGCTGACGCTGTTCGGTACCGCGCTAGCGCTGTTCCTCGGCTTCCGTGACAACTCCGCCTATCAGCGCTGGTGGGAGAGCCGTGGGCTATGGGGCCTGATGATCAACGCCTCGCGCAACCTCGCACGGATGGCGCGCAATATGCTGCCCGAGCCCGAAGGGCACGACATGAAGCGGACGATCGTCCTCCGCCAGATCGCCTATGTGAATGCGCTGCGTTGCCAGCTGCGCAAACAGCCCGCCCCCCCCGAAGTCCTGCGGTTCCTGTCGAAGGAAGAGGCCTCGTTCGCGCTCGATCGTACCAACATCGCCAACGGCCTGCTCGACGGCACGGGCCGCCGGATCGACATCGCGCGGCGCAACGGCTGGATCGACACCATCCAGCAGACGCAGTTCGAGGCGATCCTGGTCGATATCGCCAACGCACAGGGCGGCATGGAGCGGATCAAGAACACGCCGCTCCCCAACCAATACCGGTTCTTCCCGAGCCTGTTTACGCGCCTGTTCTGCGTCCTGCTCCCGATCGGCCTGGTCGAATCGCTTGGCTATGCGACGCCGGTCGGCTCGACGATCGCCGGCCTGATGTTCCTCGCCGTACTGCAGATCGGCGACGACCTGGTCGATCCGTTCGCGGACACGATCCACGACGTGCCGCTGAATGCGATGTGCCGGACGATCGAAATCGACCTGCTCCAGGCGATCGGCGACCCGGCTCCAGAGCCGCTGCAACCCGAACACGGCGTGCTGTGGTAGGCTGGTCGTCAGATGGGGCGGCTGTAAAAGAGTAATAACCGTCGCGACGCCGCGGCTCCACGAGCGGCACTGGTGTACGCACAAATCGTGGAGGGGTTTGTTTGAGCTGTTATCAACAACCGCCCACTATCAGACATTAAGACATAGCCCCAATACTCCAGTAGCAGGAGTTCACAATATGCGATCGGTAGTGGCATTCACCGTTGCGGCGTTGGGCATCTCGTGTGTCGCAGTTCCCGGATATTCCGCATCGGAAGTCCGAAATTATTCTCGGACGCTACCAGTAAAACCTTATTCATCAGATGGTCTGGTGGTATATGATCACCAACTAAACGGCGCGAAACCTCGAGAAAAATCGATCCTTAATACCGATCAGGTCTTGGCATTGGATATCTACTTGGAAGGTAGTCGGATTGGTGGCTGCCCGCCCATAGAAAGATTTTATGCCGATGGAACATGGGAGAAGGTAATATGCCAACGCCTTCCAGTAACTGATGGCGGGACTTGGCGTATTAAAAAAGACCGTTCAGGATCTAAAGTGTGCACCCTTACCAATAAACAATATGAAGAGTGCCGAGTCATGTGGAAGCGCTCCTCGCCCGATCGTTTCCTACTGACTATCCAAACTAAATGATGGGACTCCGATCCCGGGGAAATCGCTATCGATCTTGTTGGCTGAAATGTGAGCTTTTCACCAAAGTCCGACATTCCCTCAAGCAGCGTTGTCGATCCCGAGTTCACCCAGCTTGCGGTACAGGGTCGAGCGGCCGATGCCGAGGCGGCGGGCGACTTCGGTCATGCGGCCGCGGTAGTGGCCGATCGCGAGGCGGATGACGTCGGCTTCGATCTCCTCAAGCGCGCGGAGGTTGCCGTCGGGGCGGAACAGCGTGACGCCGCCGCCACCCAGTGCGGGCGCAGCGGGTGCGCGCTCGCGCGTGCCGAGTGCGGCGATCTCGGGGAAATCCTCTTCGGTCAGCGCGGTGTCCTCGCACAGCACGGCCGCGCGGAAGAGCGCGTTCTGCAACTGGCGGACGTTGCCGGGCCAGTCGTACCGGACCAGCAGCGCGAGCGCGGAATCGGTGATCCCGAGCGGCCGCAGCCCCGGTTGTTCGGCGATCCGCGCGAGCAGGTGGCGGGCGAGCGCGGGAATGTCGCCGGTGCGTTCACGCAACGGCGGGATCGTCACCTGGACCGCGTTGAGACGGTAATACAGATCCTCGCGGAACCGCCCGGCCTCGACCTCGTCCAGCAGCCGCGTATTGGTGGCGGCGATCACGCGGACGTCGACTTCGCGCGGGTGGCGGGCACCGATCGCAAGAACTTCACCGGTCTGGAGGACCTGCAACAGCTTTGCCTGCGCCTCGAGCGGCATTTCGCCGACCTCGTCGAGGAACAGCGTACCGCCGTCGGCATCGTGGAACCGCCCGATCTTGCGTTCGAACGCGCCGGTGAACGCGCCCTTTTCATGACCGAACACCTCCGACTCGATAAGGTTCGCGGGGATCGCGCCGCAATTGACGCTGATCATCGGCTTTTTCGCGCGCGGGGAGGCGGCATGGATCGCCTCGGCGATGACATCCTTGCCGACGCCGATCTCGCCTTCGAGCAGGATTGCGACACGCGCGCGGGCGGCCTTCGCGGCGATCGCCAGTGCGGCGCGAAAATCGGGCGAGGAACCGACGATCTCGTCGAACGCGAGCAGCGCGGGAATCTTCTCGGTCAGCGGGCGGAGTTCGCCGGACGATTTGCCGGCCACCGCCGCGTCCAGCGCCGCGAGCAGGCGATCGGGGGCGAGGGGCTTGACCAGGAAATCGGTGGCGCCGGCGCGCATCGCGCTGACCGCGTGCGCGACCGATCCGTTCGCCGTGATGACCAGGATCGGCAGCGCCGGGCGCCGTTCGCGCAAGGTCGCGATCAGGGTGGTCGCATCCTCGTCGGGTGCCCAGTGATCGATCACGATCGCATCGAGCTGCATGCCGTCCTGCGTGCCGAGCGTAGCGATCGCGGTCTCGTCGTCCGCTGCGAAAACTGCGCGCCAGCCGCCGCGCGCGGCGAGTGCGGCCACCAGCCGCCGCTGCGCGGGTTCGTCGTCGATCAGCAATAATAGGCGCTGGCCATTGCGCGTCATGGCGAATCCCGTCCCGTTCCGGCACGTGCAATAGCTAGCGCAAGTAAAGGCGGACTTAAATGTCCTGCTTGGCGTTCCCCGATGTGCGCGATAAGGTCCCGGCCATAGAGGATGGCACTGACAGGATTGGGGCACGAACCATGGCCGGCAACGGGGACATGAAGGCGCACGTCGCGACCTATTCGAGCGTGACGGGAATGATGAAATGGGGCGCGGTCGGGTGTGCGCTGGTCGTCGCACTCGTCATCTGGCTGATCTCGTAACGGCATGAAGATCGCCGTCCTGAAAGAGCAAGCGGACGGCGAGCGGCGGGTTTCCGCGACGCCGGAAACGGTGAAGAAGTTCATTGCGCTGGGGGCTGCGCTCGCGGTCGAGGCGGGGGCGGGGGATACCGCCTCGATCGCCGATGCCGCCTATTCGGAGGCCGGCGCGTCGGTAGGCGACCGTGCGGCAACGCTGGCGGGGGCGGATATCGTGCTTGGCGTGCAGGGGCCTGATCCTGCTGCTCTTGCCGGTGTCGCGCCGGGAGCGTGGATCGTCGCCAGCCTCAACCCCTTCGGTGCCGGTCCCGATGGTGGGCGTGCGCGGGTCGAGGCCTATGCCGCGGCAGGCTACGAAGCGCTGGCGATGGAATTCATGCCGCGCATCACGCGCGCGCAGTCGATGGACATCCTGTCGTCGCAGTCGAACCTGTCGGGCTACAAGGCGGTGCTCGACGCGGCCGCCGAATATAGTCGCGCCTTCCCGATGATGATGACCGCGGCGGGCACGATCAGTGCGGCCAAGACGTTCGTGATGGGCGTCGGCGTCGCCGGGCTCCAGGCGATCGCGACCGCGCGGCGGCTGGGCGCGCAGGTGTCGGCGACCGACGTGCGCGCCGCGACCCGCGAGCAGATCCAGTCGCTCGGCGCCAAGCCCATCTTCGTGGAGAATGTCGCGGGGATCGAAGGCGAGGGGACGGGCGGCTATGCCGGCGAGATGTCGCCCGAATACCAGGCGGCGCAGGCCGAGCTCGTGTCGGGACACATCGCCAAGCAGGACATCGTCATCACGACGGCACTGATCCCCGGGCGTGCTGCGCCGCGCCTGATCTCGGCAGCACAGGTGGCGAGCATGAAGCCGGGCTCGGTGATCATCGATCTCGCGGTCGAACAAGGCGGCAATGTCGAGGGTTCGGTCGCGGGCGAGGTGGTCGTCGTGAACGGCGTGAAGATCGTCGGCCACCGCAACGTGCCCTCGCGGCTCGCGGCGGACGCCAGCGCCTTGTTCTCGCGCAACCTGTTCAACTTCCTCAACGCCTTCTGGGACAAGGACGCGGGCCGCCCCGTGCTCGACGCCGAGATCGGCGACACGATCCGCCTGACCCAAGGCGGCAAAATCGTGAACGCGCGGCTGTCGTCGTGATATTCCTCCCCGGCACGGGGAGGGGGACCGGCGCAGCCGGTGGAGGGGGCGTCCCGCATATGCTACGCCCTGAAGTATTGCTGGCCCGCCGACTACGCCGCGAGATGAGCCTTCCAGAGGTTCTGCTTTGGGAGCATCTGCGAGGACAGAAGACCGGCTTCAAATTCCGCCATCAGCATCCCATCGGCCCCTATGTGTGTGACGTCTACTCCGCCGCTTCCAAGCTGGCGGTAGAGGTCGATGGCGAATTCCACGGCCGCGGCGATCGCCCCCAGCGCGACACCGATCGCGACCAATTTTTCGAGCAGAATGGCCACCGGGTGCTGCGCGTGGCCGCTAGCGACGTGCTGAGGGATATCGAAGCCGTGGTGACGATGATCGTATCGTCTGCGGCCCGCCCCCTCCACCAGCCTGCGGCCGGTCCCCCTCCCCGTACCGGTGAGGACTGATGTACGGTATCGTTGCTTCTAGCGCGTTTGTGGAGCGGACCATGAAACCTGAGGATTATGAAGTCGTGATCCGGCCGCTCCCGGTGGCCGATGGTGGTAGGTATCTTGCGACCGCCCCCGCGCTGCCGGGATGCAAATCCGATGGCGACACGCCGCAGGACGCGCTCGCGAACGCCTATGATGCGATCGCCTGCTGGATCGAAGCCGCCGAAGAACTGGGACGCGCCGTCCCTGCCGCAACGCGCGCCGCAGCGTGAGAAAATCGGGAACCGAATAATGGACTTTATCGCGATCCTGTCGATCTTCGTGCTGGCGTGTTTCGTCGGGTATTTCGTCGTCTGGGCGGTCACGCCCGCGTTGCACACACCGCTGATGGCGGTGACCAATGCGATCTCGAGCGTCATCATAGTCGGCGCGCTGATCGCCGCGGCCGCCCCGACGGTTCTGGGGGCGATCGGTGCCGGTTCGGGCGTCGCCAAGGCGCTCGGGCTGGTCGCGGTGGTGCTGGCGAGCGTCAACATCTTCGGTGGCTTTGCGGTCACCGCGCGGATGCTGGCGATGTACAAGAAGAAGGAACGGCCGGTCGCGCCCGCTTCGAGCAAGTGAGCGGTACGCCAGGCGAGGGGACGCGATATGCATGAACTGACGGTTAGCCCTTGGGCTTCGCTCGCCTATCTCGTCGCGGGGGTGTGTTTCATCCTCGCGCTGCGCGGGTTGTCGAGCCCGGCATCGAGCCAGCGCGGCAACCGCTTCGGTATCATCGGCATGACGATCGCGGTCGTGACGACTCTGGTGACGCATGTCCCGTTGCGCTCGATGGCGGTGCCGCTGGGGAACCCGCACGATCTGATGATCGACTGGGTCACGGTCGTGGAAATCCTCGCGGCGATCGGCATCGGCGCGGGGATAGGTCTCGTCACCGCCCGCCGGATTGCGATGACCGCGATGCCGCAGCTCGTCGCCGCGTTCCACAGCCTCGTCGGGCTCGCCGCGGTGCTGGTCGGCGTCGCCGCCTATCTCAACCCGCAGACATTCGGCATATCCGACCTCGTCATCCCAATGATCGGCCAGCCCTTCGCGGTGATCCACCCGGTAAGCCGGATCGAGCTTGGGCTCGGCGTCGCAATCGGTGCGATCACCTTCTCGGGCTCAGTGATCGCGTTCCTGAAATTGAACGGCAATATGGGCGGCAGGCCAATCATGCTGCCGGGGCGCCACCTCATCAACATCGCGCTGCTCGCCGGCATCCTCGGGCTGATCGCTTATTTCGTCACCGACCAGTCGGCGTGGATCTTCTGGACGATTACGCTGCTGAGCTTCGTCATCGGCTTCCTGCTGATCGTCCCGATCGGCGGGGCGGACATGCCGGTCGTGGTGAGCATGCTCAATTCCTATTCGGGCTGGGCGGCTGCCGCGATGGGGTTCACGCTGCACAACAGCGCGATGATTATCACCGGCGCACTGGTCGGCAGCTCGGGCGCGATCCTGAGCTACATCATGTGCCGCGCGATGAATCGCAGCTTCATCAGCGTGATCGCCGGCGGGTTCGGCGCGGTTGCGGATACCAGCGGCAGCGGCACGGCGATCGATCGCCCATGGAAGCGCGGCTCGGCGGAGGATGCCGCGTTCCTGATGAGCCAGGCCGAGCAGGTCATCATCGTCCCCGGCTACGGCATGGCGGTGGCGCAGGCGCAGCACGTCCTGCGCGAGATGGGCGACAAGCTGAAGGCCGAGGGCGTCCGCGTGAAATACGCGATCCACCCGGTCGCAGGGCGCATGCCAGGGCACATGAACGTCCTGCTCGCGGAGGCGAACGTGCCGTATGACGACGTGTTCGAGCTGGAGGACATCAACAGCGAGTTCGCGCAGACCGATGTCGCCTTCGTGATCGGCGCGAACGACGTGACCAACCCCGCCGCCAAGACCGACAAGACCTCGCCGATCTACGGAATGCCCGTGCTCGACGTCGAAAAGGCCAAGACCGTGTTGTTCATCAAGCGCTCGATGGGCGGCGTCGGCTATGCCGGGGTCGATAACGACCTGTTCTACCGTGACAATACGATGATGCTGCTGGCGGATGCGAAGAAGATGGTCGAGGATATCGTCAAGGCGCTGGATTAACCCCTACGCGTAAGGTTCCCGGTTCCAACGAAACTCGATCCAGTTCGGGTGTAACTCCGCGCGTGGCGCAGGTTAGTCTCCGCATCACAGCGGAGAGTTTGATGACCCGACCGGACGGCCTGCCTGATGCGGCGAATTACGACACGGGGATCGACGTGGTCCTCATCGCCGCGCCGGACGCGTCGGACCGGCTTACCGTTGCCCTCGCCGCGCTACATAGCCGCATCCTCGCCCGCCTCGATTGGCAGGCAACATCAAGCGATCACGCGGCACCACAAGTGATCGTCGTCGAGGCCGCCGGAATCGATCCCGCGTTGCTCGCCGAACGCCTGCCCGAAATCGTCGATCTGGCGGCGGCGTTGCAGGCCGGGCTGGTGGTCGCGCTGAGCGTCGAAGAGATCGACGTCGTCGCTGCGGCGACGCTGGGCGGCAGCACCCGGTTGCTGGTCGATCCCACGATCGGCGATTGCGTCGCGGCGATCGTGGTCGCCGCCGAAGCTTCGCGCATCCCGGCGGGCGTGTTCGATGTCCACCGCGAGACCGACGGCACCCGGCTCGAGCGACTGAACACCGAGGTCGCGCGGATCGCCGAAGCGCTCGCGCGACTGACGCGCGCGGAGATCGAAGGCGATGCACCCGCCCCGCCCATCGTCGGTGATCGCACCAACCGCTACGGTGCGCCACCTGCCCTGGCTGAGCCGAGTGCGGCGGATGTCCGTCGGGCGATCCGCGCGCGGCGATTGCGCGACCAGTTCTTCGGCGCGACGCTGTTCGAGGATCCGGGCTGGGACATGCTGCTCGATCTCTACGCGGCCGAACTGGAGCGAGGCCGTGTCTCGGTGTCGAGCCTGTGTATCGCCGCCGCGGTCGCGCCGACGACTGCACTGCGCTGGATCGCGCGGATGACCGACACCGGATTGTTCGAACGCCACCCCGATGCGCACGACCGGCGGCGCGCATTTATGGTACTCTCCGACCGCGCGAGCGAGGCGATGCGCGGGTACATCGCGGCCACCAGCGGCGCCGACCTGCGGATTCCGTAATGGCCCGTGCCCTTTTAGCTTGCCCCGCGCGCCGGGCTTTGGCATCGGACGTCCACCCAGGAGGGGGCGATTAGCTCAGTTGGTAGAGCGTCTCGTTTACACCGAGAATGTCGGCGGTTCGAGCCCGTCATCGCCCACCAAAATCTGCAGTAAAATCAAGACCTGGGCCACTGTGGCGGGTCGGCTCCGGTCTGAAAAATCTGCCGATCGACAGCAAACGGACTGACGATCGGAATGAGTCGCGTAGATTGCGACCTGGATTTTGTGCCGAGACGTTGCGAAATCGCTAACCCTGTCTCGATATTTGGATCGCCGCCGGACCGCCTGAAGCGCGGTGACCGCCGTCAGCGAGATAGCGAGGATCGTAGTTGGCGTAGACGGCAGTCATGCGTTCCAAATCGACCGGTCGATGCCCGCCCCTTCCAAACCACGCCTCGGCGGGTGCGTCTGGGCGGTATCCTTACTCCTCCCGCGCAGCAGCCGGAGGCAGCACCGATCGATCTGACATCTGATGATATGAAATATGACAATGCGGCGGGGTATCTTTCAAGCCAGTGGCTCATGCGGTGGCGGTAGAAGCGAGGAAATGGACGTCATTTTTGACGCGACCCGCAGATCGTCATCGCAGCATTGCGGCGTTGCGACGACAGGACGCTTGCGTATTTGGCAATGTTTCCCTAACCGCAGCGCTGTCGGGGAGTGGCGCAGGCTGGTAGCGCACCTGGTTTGGGACCAGGGGGTCGCAGGTTCGAATCCTGTCTCCCCGACCATCAGCCGCTAAGTGATCGATTTCTCGTCGCCGACAGCGTGATCGCGAATGGTTGTTTTCATGACTTTGCCCGTCTCGGCAATGGGTTGGTGAGGGTCCCCCGGTTTCTCATTCGAACTGAGGGTGAGTGTCCGGCGTTCATTCGGCCGCCTTGGCGGCTGCGGCAGCATTACATTCGACCGGCGTCATCCAATAACGCGATGTGTGGGGACATCTCTCGTTAAAGTCCTGTCGCCAGACCTCGATATTGGCTCGGGCGTCGGTCATGGACAGGAACCAGTGTGCGTTCAGGCATTCGTCGCGGAGGCGATCGTTGAACGAATCCATGAGGCATTGTCGGTAGGCTTGATCTGCCATCAGCTTCCTCACCGCAGCGTAGCGCTCTGCGGACCGGGTCAGTTTTTCCACAGCAGATGCTTCAGCGCCGATACCTCCAGCATTGACTCCGCCAGCAGCTTTTTAAGCCGTTAGTTCTCATCTTCCAGCGTTCGCAGCCGTGCCGCGTCGGACACCGTCAGCCCGCCGTACTTCGACTTCAAGTTGTAAAAGGTCGCATCGCTGATCCCGTGCTTACGGCACAGATCAGCCGTTCCCATTCCAGCCTCATGCTTGCCCAGCACCCCAATGATCTGATCATCGGTAAATCGGCTTCGCCGCATCGCTCGTCTCCATCTGACGAGCTAACTTGCCAATAGCATGAATTCTGGGGAGCAGGTCAGGAGCTGGACAGAACCGCTATTTGGGCCAAGTCAATATGGTGCATCTTTCACTGTTACAGCGTTCAGCAGGCTAATGGCGGGCGTTCCCATGTCGCGCGCATCGGCGCTAGTGACGCAGGCGATCTGGCGAACTGTTCGACATGGTGTGCCTCGACTGACCGTTTCGGCTTGGCACCATTATCCAGTACCACCAGCGGGCAAGTGACAGCGTGGAAAAAATCGGCCATGCGGTCATGGGCGATCAGAAGGGCGACGGGACTATGTTTGGCAAGACGGCGCGGGCACGGTTGAAGAATGTTTTACCGCGTAAGGTAGTCGATCAGCTTGTCTTGCTTGAAGCGAGCGCACAGCTGTTGCGCGACATCCGGGGACGTCATCCTCGAGATTGCCCGATCTGTAGCTATCATGGCCTGTTCTGGGCTAAGGGCCGGCAGCCCATGGTATTCGATGGCGAATGCCCCAGGTGCCGTTCAGTCGGTCGACATCGTCAGCATCACCTGTTGATGGAACGGCACCCTGATTGGCTCAATGGATCTGTGGTCCTCCACTTTGCGCCGGAACCCTGCTTCGACCGGCGTTACGCCGACCGGTTGAAGGCAACCGGTGGCAGCTATCTACGCGCCGACTATGAACCCACCAAAGGTGAGACGCAGGTCGATCTACAGGCCATTCAATTTCCCGACGGTTCGTTCGACACCGTAATCTGCCACAATGTGTTGGAGCACGTGCCGGACGATCGTAAGGCAATGCGCGAGATCGCTCGGGTGCTCCGACCCAACGGGCGTGCGCTCCTGTCGGTGCCGATGTTCGAGGCTTGGGAACACACCTATGAGGATCCGTCGATTACGACGGAAGAGGGAAGGGATCTGTACTTCAACCAAGACGACCATCTGCGTCTATACGGGCGGGACTTCCGTGATCGGCTCAAGGAAGCCGGCCTTGATCACACCAGCTATGTGGCGACCGAGCCAGAGGTTAGCCGCTACGGGCTCGAGCGTGGTGAGACCATTTTTATTGCTACACGGCAGCAGGGGTGACCGTCCTCGCCCGTGAGTGACCTGTAGAGGGCCGCGGATTGTCAGCAAGATGTGTAAGACGCCGGCTCGATAAGGACGATGCGTGAATCGAGCGGAGCTTTGTCACACGTCCTACGTAATGCGGTTTCGGCGCTATGCCATGGCCGCCGCAGGGCCCGTCGCTGTGGCTGGCGCCAACTTCCTGGTGTCTTTCAGCATGCTGCGTCTTGAGGCTCCAGGCACGTTCGGTACCTTCACTTTCCTGTTCGCTGCGGCCATGTTCACCGTCTCTCTGTCAGGCGCGCTTTTCGGTGCGCCGATGCAGGCGCTTCAAACCGCTGATCAGTCGAGCCGATCGGCGATCGTGGCGACGGTGGTACCCACCGCCACGGTGACGGCGTTTGTCGCCTGTCCGGTGTTTGTACTGGTCGGCCTGGCGCTCGGCCTTGAACCGTTTGCCGCGATTTTTTATGGCGCTTTCGGCATGCTGACCATCCTGCGTTCGGTGGGACGTGCGTGGTGCTATGTTGCCGAACAGCCTTGGCGAGTCACGATATCTGACGTGAGCTACGCGGTCGTTACTCTGGGTATCCTGGCAGTCAATGTCGGCTGGGTGCATGTCGCATCCGAGCGGGCTGTCTACCCGGCTCTCGCGTTCGGCATGGCCGCTGCAGTTGCAAGTCTTGGTCTCGGTTTCGTCACGTTGTTATGTTCCCCCCGCCGCGTGGCGCTACGCCGTTATGCCGCGACCTGGCAGGCGCAATCGCGGTGGTCGCTGCTTTCGGTCACGGCAACAGAGGCGGTCGCAAACGCGCACATTTACCTGCTGACCACCCTTGTGGGGGCCGTTGCGGTCGCACCAATCGCAGCCAGTGCGCTGCTAGTGCGCCCGATTAACGTCATCCAGAATGCTCTGATCGAGTACGAACGACCGCAAATGGCCCGCTTCCTGGAGACCGGTGCGATGTGGGAGGTGGATCGCTCGATCGTACTGTTCCGCGTTGTCCTCTTGCTGGTATGGACCGTCACGATCATATTCTCAGGGGCGATTGTTCTGTTTCGTCCAGATCTCGTGTTTCCCGGCAGCTACGATCTTGCCACCGTGCGCTTGGGGGCGACGCTGTGGGCCGCAGTATCCCTGATCATCGTGATACAGGTACCAAATAACGTACTGTTGCAAGCCGGTGGGGATTTCCGTGAGCTTGCGCAGGCCAGTTTGTGGGCCAGTGTTGTCAGCGTTCCCGCTGTCTTGCTGGTGATCGCAATTGCTCAGCCCGTCTGGACCGTCGCTGCGATCTTACCCGGTTGGCTCGTCAGTACGATCGTCGTGCACCATGGCGTGCGGGACTTTCGTCGGCGCATCCACAGCCGTACCGCTGAGGGGACGTCGTGAAGTCGACTTGCTCCCCGTCCCGTTCCTTGCAAGCGTATAGGTGACAATGTCTAACTCCACCCCCGCGCCCGCTTTTGATGTACGGACCGAGTGCCCGGTATGCCACGATCGCGAGCTATGCTGGAAAATGGGTGACGGTGGAGGATTGAAGGCGGCGTATCGAGGCGGGTGACGAACCTGCCAGAACCTCTCGAGGAGAGCGATACGCCATGACCGACCCTACCAACGTTGTTCGATTTCGCCAGCCCGATGATGTCGACGATCCGTTGACCGATGTGCTGCGTGCCGGAGCTCGCCGCCTGCTTGCGCAGGCGGTGGAACTGGAGGCCGAGGCGTTCCTGGCGGCACGAGAGGATCTGCGGCTGCCGGACGGGCGGCCGCGCCTGGTGCGCCACGGCCATGGACCCCAGCGTCAGGTCCAGACCGGGATCGGGCCGGTGCCAGTGTCGCGCGTGAAGATCCGTGATCGCGGCGCGGCCGAGGGAGGGGAGCGTGTGCGCTTCTCGTCGGCGATCCTGCCGCGCTGGGCACGGCGAACGAAGAGCCTCGATGCGCTGCTGCCGGTGCTCTATCTGCGCGGGGTTTCTACCGGCGATTTCCAGGAGGCGCTCGCAGCGCTTCTCGGCAAGGACGCGCCCAACCTCTCGCCGGCGGTGATCGGTCGGCTCACCGCTGAATGGCAGGTCGAATACGAGCACTGGCAGGCGCGCGACCTATCTGCTCGCCGCTACGTGTATGTGTGGGCGGACGGCGTCTACCTGCAGGCGCGGATGGAGGACCATTCCGAGTGCATGCTGGTGCTGATCGGCGCCACGCCTGAGGGTAGGAAGGAGCTGGTCGGCTTCCAGGTGGGCGTCCGTGAAAGCGCCCAGAGCTGGCGCGAGTTGCTCGTCGAGGTGAAACGGCGCGGCCTGACGATCGCTCCCGAGATCGCGGTGGGCGATGGCGCGCTCGGCTTCTGGAAGGCGCTCGACGAAGTCTGGCCAAGCACGCGCCACCAGCGCTGCTGGGTGCACAAGGTCGCCAATGTACTGAACAAAGTGCCGAAGTCGGTGCAGCCCTCAATGAAAGCCGACCTGCGCGAGATATACAGCGCGCCTGAGCGCGCAGCGGCGGAGAAGGCGATCGCAGTCTTTGCCGAGAAATATGACGCGAAATACGCCAAGGCGGTCGAATGCCTGACCAAGGACCGCGAGAGGCTGCTAGCCTTCTTCGACTTCCCCGCCGAGCACTGGGACCATCTGCGAACCTCGAACCCAATCGAAAGCGTGTTTGCGACCGTGCGCCACAGGACGGTGCGCACCAAGGGCGCGCTGTCGCCGAAGACGGCACGCCTCATGGTCTTCAAGCTCGTCATCGCCGCATCCAGGAAATGGCGTCGGCTGAAGGGCGAGAACCAGTTGCCCAAAGTCGTCGCCGGTGTCAGGTTCCGTGACGGCACCGAAGTCATCGACAGCCAATCAACCCGCGCCGCCTGATCGCCTCGTCACCCAAATTCCAGCATAGCTCCACGATCGCGACGCCGTGCGCTTATACGAGGCCCCCTATACTGACGATCCTGTCCGATCGCTGGTGGCATCAAGCTTTGCCGAACAAGGGGTGGTCGACTGGTCGCTGCTGGAAGGGGTGACCTTCGTGATCGACCAGTGTCGCCGGTGCGGCCTAATTTACCAGGTGAACACACCCAACGAGGCAATGCTCGAGGTCATATACAGCCAGATGATCAGCCCTGCCTCGCTGAATGTCCTTGAGCAAGGACTACTCACCCTGGACAATTTTCACCGTATCGCCGGCGAGTTCACGGTGTTGTTCGAGCAGCTAGGCAAACTGCCGACACAGATCCGGATGCTGGACTTCGGCATGGGGCAGGGGCGGTGGGCGCGGGTCGCGCGCGCCATGGGCGCCGAGGTCTATGCAACCGAGATTGGTGACGACAAGAAGCGCTTGGCCGCAACGCTAGGCGTGCAGGTCATCGGCGATCATGAGATCGACCGGATGCGGTTTGATCTCGTCCATACCGAGCAGGTCATGGAGCACCTTGTTCACCCCGGCCGCGATTTCAAGCGTCTGGCGCGAGCGGTGGAACCCGGCGGTTTGTTCAAGGTTGCAATCCCGTACCGCGGTCGGCTCGCCACCTTGCTTCCCGCCAAAGGGTTGCCACGCGTCGCGCTGTTTGCGGCAGGTGGCGCGCGCGCCATTCCTGGTGACGTCGAAGCATATGGGGCGATCCAGCCGCTCGAGCACCTGAACGCGTTTGGGCCGGAAACAATCGCCTGGCTTGCCGCTGACAATGGACTTGAGATCGTCACCCAGACGCGCCGGCGGAGTATCTCGGTGGATACCGTTGGACTCCGGTCACTGGCGCATGGCGCTAAGCGGATCGGTGCAGAACTGACCAAGGCGGCGATCCGGCACCGGATCGGCTACTACTTGCTCCGTCGGCCAGCGCTATAACCTTTCAAGCTCCGAGCTGATCACGATCGTTCGGGCTGTCAACGGAGAGACTCCCGACGCTCTTGCAGCCGGAGCAGCCGTACGAGACGGTTCGTCACGGGCTGCTCGAACAGCGCGAATACGATCAGTGCGGTAAAGAGTGCGAGAGCAATGGATAGGAGCACCGACGGTATCGGCCAGACCAGCCTTGCCCGTTGCAGCAAGGCAGGGCCGAGCGGCGCTATCAGTGGATGCATCATGTAGAGCGAGTAGGATGCGGCTCCCAGGAAAACGAGAGGGCGGGGGAAGCTCCGCACATGCCGTTCGATGCTGATGACGCCGAGAACCACGAGCGCTGGACCGATCGCACGTAGGAGGCCGGCATTGTCGAAGGAGGCATCAGGAAAGGCGAAAATGATGGTAAAGCCGACGGCGCACAAGCCGATGCATGTGACGAGGCCCAGTCGCGCGCCCGTCGCCCACCGTGCGAATGCCATGCCGATCAAAAACTCGAGCACGAGCGGATCCAGGTACATCATGTAGGCCGGGAAGGGATCCGGTTTGAACAGAGATCCTGCTGCGCACAACAAAAGAACACCGCCGCAAAAGGCTAGGATGTTGACGCGTAACGCGAGCGCGAGCGTGAAGACCAGATAAAAAAACATCTCGAACAGCAGCGTCCATCCCACGGCCATCAGTGGCGCTATCGTGCCGTCATCGGCGTAAGCGGGGACGAACAGGTAGGATTTGGCGACATAGCCCCAGTCCAGCGTTGCGTGCAGCACGACCGCAGGCACCAGCAGCATGGTCGCGAGCTTCACCGTCGTCGCCAGCCAGTAGAGCGGCACAACGCGGACGAGGCGCCGAAGCGCGAAGTCTGCCCAGCCACCCGCTCGCCGCTCGAACTTGCCTGCCGTGATCATCATGACGAAACCACTGATGATGAAGAAGATGTCTACCCCGGCGCCACCGTTGGACCACACCGCCATGTCCGACGAAAGGCGTTCGCTCGTGTAGTAGGTGGCGTGACGCACCACCACCATCAGCGCCGCGACGAACCGCAAGCACTGGATGCCGGCGTAAATCTCGCTGCTGGCAGTGCCATTCGACCCCGGAATGAGCGTCGGGGCAGTCGAAGCATCGCTTGTATCCGCAATTCGCGTCATCGTGTCGCTCAGTGCCGTTGGATGGTGCGATGCGCGGCGCTTCGCTTGGCGTACGCGCGAGCCCAGCTGCGGAGGCGATGCGGGATTGCCGCGATCAGACCAAAGGCGAAGAGCTGCCGCGCAGTCGGGTGACCGTGGCGAAAAGCCGCGCGGAGTAGGGCGATCAAGGCAAAGGGCGCCTTTGACCCTGTGAGCCCCTGCGTCACCACCGTCAGACAAAAGCCGGCATAGGCGCGTGGGGTGATCAGGTCGCCCAAGCTATCGATCCATTCGAGCGAACGCTGCCATGTGTACGTTTTGCTGAGCGAGGGCGCGCTGGTCGGAACGTAGTAGATAACGAGGGGCTCGGGCACCGTGATGAATACGTAACCGTGCTCCTTGACCGCCCGGATCGCGAGCTCCCACTCTTCGTGCTGCTTGGTGTCGCGGAAACGCAGCCGCTCGAACAGCGCGCGAGGCGCCATCAGGGCAGATGTCTGCAGCATGGCCTCGCCACCCTGCATCCAGCTATGGCGATCGAAAAGCCACTCGTCGATCGGTTCGCTGCCCGAATAGGGACGCGCGGGCTTCACAAAATCGCCGCGCGGGCTCACCCATCGAAAGAGTGTCATCAGCAGCGCCGGGCGATCGGACGGGGCGGCTGCGAGTTGGCGCTCCAACTTGGTCGGCAGCCACTCATCATCGTCGTCGAGAAACGCCACCCACTCTCCGGCCGATGCGGCAGCTCCTGTGTCTCGCGCCGGCCCGGCTCCTTGCTGGTTTGCATGTACGATCCAGCGAAGCCGCGGATCGCCAAGGCGTTCGAGTGTAGCGACGGTGGTCGGATCGTCGCCGTCGATCACCACGATGACCTCGGTTGTTTGATGTGTCTGAGCAAACACGCTGCGGATCGCGCGCTCCACAAGGGTCGCGCGACCGAATGTTGGGATCACCACGCTGACCATAGGCTTTGTCATACCTTCGGGGTAGCAGCAAAGCGGGGCGGCATTAAAGGACCTATGCCGCTTTAGTCGTGGAGCAGCGGGACGACCTCGTCCGGGCGCCGCCTCTGAGGAGGCGCCATCCCCAGCTCGCAACCTGCAGTCGGTGCTCGCATGTCTTGACGCCGGGCAGATCCCCTGCACAGCGTGAGGGTAAGGAGACTGACCGATGGGTGAGACGCGTTACAGCGACGGGAGCTATCTTGAGGCGAACCCTGGTTGGCACGAAGACGACTCCCCGATGAAGGCGCGTTGGATAAACACGATTTTGCAGCGCAATGGGCTTGATCCTGTAGCAGTCGCCGAGATCGGTTGCGGCGCCGGCGGTATACTGCAGGCGCTCCATGAAATGCGGCCGAAGACACGGTTTTCCGGGTACGAGATTTCTCCGCAAGCCTTTAATCTCGCTTCAGCAAAGGCACAAGACGGCGTGAACTTCTACCTTCAGGATATGATCGCTACTGACATTGGCGGATTTGATCTGTTGATGGCGATCGACGTTTTCGAGCATGTTCCGGACTATCTCGGCTTCCTGCAGGCGATCCGCAGTCGGGCGACCTACAAGCTTTTCCACATTCCGCTCGATATGTCGGTCCAGATGCTGCTTCGAGCAGGGCTGTTCACGCGCGTGCGCGGCGATCTGGGTCACCTCCATTATTTCTCGAAAGAAACTGCGTTCGATACGTTGCGCGACTGCGGCTACGAGATCGTAGACTGGAACTATACATACTGGTCGCGCGAGATTCAAAATTTGCCGCTGCGCACGCGCATCGCAAACGTACCGAGGTCGATGGTCAGTGCCGCGAGTGCCGATCTGGCAGTACGTCTATTTGGGGGTGCCTCTGCCTTGGTTCTCGCGCGATGAGACGGGCTACCGCGCAGGCTCGCTTATGTCTGAACGCTCATCGCGTATAGGACGCTCAAGCCGCAAAGCGATTGTAGCGATGTGTGCGCCCGATCGGTACAGCCGGGTAATATAGTCGGATCCGTTGACGAGACCGCGCGGCCAGTCAGCTGGTCGTCACGTCTCCGTGGACGGTCAGCACCTCCACCTCCGTCCCCTCAAGGCAGACTGCGCTTAGCGTACCCGTGCGATAGGCGCCGGTGTCGATGCCGATCCGGTTGCGGCGGATCTCGACCTCTTCGCTGATGGTATGACCGTGGACTATGATCGCGCCGTGATCGCGGGGATCATCAAGGAATTCGTGGCGTGCCCACAAAAGGTCGCGCCGGGCTTGGCGCGCGAGTGCTACACCCGGCTTCACCCCGGCATGGCAGATGAAATAGTCGCCCGATCGCGCGGTAAGCGGCCAGGACTGAAGCCATTCCACCCATTCGGTGGGAACCGCCCGCTGCAGGGCTGCGACAAAGGGTACTGCGTCTTCACCTTCTGCGAGCGCGGAGAGACCAAAGCTCTCCACCGTCTCCGCTCCGCCGACCCGCATCCAGCCGCGGATTGTTACCTCATCGCCTGCGAGCGCGCGTAGCAGCATCTCCTCGTGGTTGCCGAGCAGCGTGACCAGCTCTGGCAAGCGTCGTTGCGCTTCGTTCAGTACCTGCAGTGCCTCGCGCGAATGTGGGCCACGATCGATGATGTCGCCGACAAAGACCACTTCTCGGCGTGTACGGAGCGCGCGCTGTGCGTCGTGGCGCTCCACGACGTCGAGCATGCGCTCTAGCAGATCGGGCCGACCATGAATGTCACCTATCACATAGACACGGGTGCCAAGCCCAGCTCGCGGCGCTACGTGTCCACCGAAAAGGGTGCGGAACGCTTTCAGGACCAACTAAAAAATCCGTCCGTATCGCGGCATCTCGCAGGTATAAGCGTGAGAACGCAGGCAAGCAAGCGACGGGAACGAGGGCGCTGAGCCAGGGCCAGCAGTGTAGTAGGACGGGTGGCTCGCGGATGACGATGCTGCTATTCGCCTTGCGCACGTTGGGGAGGTCATTTTGCGGGTGATACGAGCGATTTCAGCCGGCCTGCTGGCGATCTTAGCCTTAGTGGCTTTGCTGTTTTGGGCAACGGCACCGTCGCCCAAGCCGGGTCAGTTGCTGCTGCTGCCCAAAACCGATTTCACGAAGCAGCGGTTCTTTGCCTATGTGGGACCTTGGGGCGGCGAGCTGGCTACCTCAACTCGTCTTTGGAGCCGCTTTGCCGACGCAATGATCATCGATCTCAAGCGGTTTCCGGCCAACACAAAGATCTCGTGGCGCTGGCCCCCTTTCGCGCCGAGAAACGGGGCCGGCGTGTGGGGGTACAACTGGGTAGCGTACGACAACTATGCTGGCGGCGTTACCGAGCAACGGGTCGAACCAACGCGGGTTCGTGACCTCAAGGTGTTCCGCCAAAGGTTTCGCTGGTCGATTGCCAACCGGTGGGGCGATGCCAACGTCCTAACTGAATTCTATCTGCGGTCGAACGCCACGGATGTGGAAGCCAATCGCATTGAAATCGGATGGTTCCTTCATGCACCTGCGGAAATGCGCCAGTTCTTCGACTCATCCCGCTTGGTGGGCGCATATGTCGATCCGACCGGTCGACGCTGGACTGTCAGAATGTTCGACAAATACTGCATGTTCGCGCTCGAAAAACCCGGCGACTTGCCTGAAGGCGAATTGGACATGCTTCATGCCATCAGGTGGCTGCAACAGCGTGGACTGGTCACGGGCGACGAGTGGCTGTGGGGCGTGGGGATCGGTGCAGAACCCATTACCGGCTTAGGCGACATGACGCTGCATGAGTGGCGAGTCGTACGGCAATGACGTAACGATCAGTCGCGGGTACCGGCTGCCAAGGGCAAGGTGACGTTGGCGACGTGCTCCAACCGCGCGACGACGGAACTCCAAGCCTGATCATGCCGGACGCGATCGGCTGCGGCGGAACCATCCCGGCGCAGGTCCGCGAGCGCGCTTTCGGCAAGCCAGTCGGCCGCGGCGACGACGCTGCTACCGGGCGTGATGAACCCGCCATAGCGGCGCACCATCGCCGATGCCCCGGCCATGTTCGCGATCACGGGGAGGGCGCCGGCGGCAAGCGCTTCGAGCACGATCAGTGGGAAGCTGTCGAGCTCGGACAAATGGATCAGCACGTCCGCCTGGCTAAGCGCTGCACCTAACGCCTCACCGTCCATCCAGCCGTCGAATGTCAGAACCGTATCCAAATCTTCCTTCTGGATGGCAGCAGCAAGCGCAGCGCTAACGTCTGCGTCTGCCCGGCCGATGATCTGCGCGGTAAACGGGATCCGTCGATCGCGTAGCATGGCGCAGAGCTCGACCATCCGGAAGCTTCCCTTCTCGACGGATAGCCGCCCAGCGTGAATCAGGTGGAGCTTGCCGGTCCTTGCGACGATCGGCGCAGTGAGGACTTTCTCAGGCAGGAACGTACCCAAAAGCGAGCGAGGAATACCGGACGGTAGCGCAATCTCGCCGTCTTGCCCGTCGAACAACAATCCCAGCCGATCGGCTCGATCGAGCAATTTGGCGCTTAGGTACCGCAACGCGGGCCAACGTTGGAGGCGGGCCTGCGCCCCAAGATGGGGCGTCACCAGCACGGGCATCCCGAAATTCTTCAGCCGCCACAGGAATATTAGGTCGAGAAGCGTGCTCCATTGCAGCCATACCAGGTCAACTTCGTCCAGATCGATTAGTCTTCGCCATGCGGCGTGTACTTTGTTAACGTATCGCAAAGAAAAATAAGCGGTGTCCGTTGGCCACCACTCCGCCTCCCAGTCATCCCCATGGCGGGCAAGCGCCTGTACCGCGCGGGCGCAAAACGATTCGATACCGCCGGGGTGGTGGATCGTTCCACCAAGTACCACCATGCGTCGAGTGGTAGCGGGAGGGGAATTCACCCGGCTCTCGCTGCCTTGGAGTCGGAAACCGACCGACGCTTCCGCCTTTGCTTCGTCCCGCCTTTCTGAGAGGCAGTTTTCTGGAGAGGCACGGGCACGGCAGTGGTGCTGTTCCAGAGCATCGCTATAGCGATCAACAGAAATATTTGGCCCAGCGTGTCGCGATCGAACAGGCTTGTCTCCGTAAAGTTGTGACCAAGGCAAAACATGATCGCGGCCTCACCGATCCCCTCATTTTCCGGATGACGTAGGGCGAGAATGGTGATTCTGTTTTCCCGGTTGGAATGGGGAACAGACGTTCATGAATGGCCAGGCGGCGTTTTCTTCTGATGGGGTTCATTCGTTTGTCGCTGAACTTTTTGGTGAGGATCTGCACGCGAAGCGGGTGACATCGCTTGCAAATGCGACGGTCGGCACGCTGCGTGCGTCGTCGCTGGCGGTCAGTGCCATCGGGCACGGGCTCGCGCTGGCACAGGGTGGGCTATCGCGTCACGCGATCAAGCAGGTGGACCGGTTGCTGTCGAATGACGGGATCGATGTCGATGCGCTGATGGCCGGGTGGGTTGTGTATTGCCTTGGCAGTCGCACACAGATCGTCGTCGCGATGGACTGGACCGAGTTCGATGCCGACGGTCACTCGACCTTGATGGTGTCGTTGCTCACCGAGCATGGCCGGGCGACACCGTTGTTATGGCTGACAGTGAGCAAAGCGGAGCTAAAGGAGAGGCGCAACTACTATGAATACTGGGTCGTCACCCGCCTTGCCGAACTCCTGCCGAGCGCGGTGAAGGTGCTTCTGGTCGCAGACCGCGGCTTTGGCGATACCAAGCTGTACGCGGTGCTCCGCGATGAGTTGCGCTTCGATTACGTCATCCGATTTCGCGGCAACATCAAAGTGACGGCCGCAGGCCAGAGCCGTCCGGCGAAGGAATGGGTCGGCCCCTCGGGGCGCGCCAGGCTGCTGCGCGAGGCGACCGTCACTGCGCAGGACTGCCCGGTCGGGGCTGTGTTGTGCGTGCATGCCAAGGACATGAAAGAGCCATGGTGCCTTGCCACAAGCCTGATCACGGCGTCGGCAAAGACCCTGATCGACCTCTATTCCCGACGCTGGGGCATCGAGTGCTCGTTTCGGGATGCCAAAGACTGGCGGTTCGGGATGGGAATGTCGGCAACCCGTATCTCAACGCCAGCCCGGCGCGACAGGCTGTGGTTGATCGCCGCTCTTGCTATCGTGCTGCTGACCGTGCTCGGAGCCGCAGGCGAAGCCATCGGCTACGACCGGCATCTGCGAACCAGCACGACCAAGCGACGCGTGCACTCCCTGTTCCGGCAAGGCGTGATGTACTATCAACTGATGCCCACCATGCCCGACGTACGACTACGCCCCCTCATCAGCCGGTTCGAACACCTTATCCAGAAGCAACAGATCCTCAAAAAAACCTTCGGGCTAATCTGAAATGAGGGGATTCATGAGGATCGCGGCAGCACTGAACACGCGGGCGCGTTGATTCCCGCCGCGCAACAACCGTTGTAGAGGCCACACCAGCGTCGCGAACAGAACGACCAAGGTTCCGGGTGCGCCGATCTGAGCAAGAAGGTCGAGATAGCCGTTATGGCCCTGGCTCACCTCAGCAACCCAGCCGTGCGCATAGGCGTGGATCGGCCCGCCCGATCCTAGATCCCATAACGACCCATAACCAACGCCAAGCCAAGGCCGATCGGCGTACAGTTGGATCAGCGCGGTCCAAATTCCATAACGGCCGGTGAAACCTGCCGGATCTCGGAGGAGGTCGACATACGGTGCGGGTGCTATTGCCATGCTGACGAATATTGCTGCCACTACAGCGAGGGGCACCCACGTCCAGGCCGGCGCGGCAAGCCTAGATTGCCCCCGCAGAGTCGTGGCTCGATCGAACAGCGCGCCAGCGACCAGCGCCGCAATGCCCACACCAAACGACGTAGCCGAATGGGTGAGAAGCAAGAAAACGGCTGCGGCGAGGATGATCCCGATCCGAGCCGCGATCGCTACCTTCTGGACGGGAAACGCAAACAAGATGATGGTCATGGCGCAGGTGAACCCGGCGAAATTCTTCTGCCCCATGATTCCGCGCCAATTGCCGGCGAGATCGGCTTCGCCGAGGCCATGTATGCCGATCGCCGGAAAGCGAAACACGACAGCGAAGTTGACCAGCAGCAGCAGCGCCATGAGTGCGCGTAATATCGTGGCGGAGCGTTCCGGGCCGATATAGCGTACGAGCGCGAACACTGCCCACAGTACCATTGCCGTCAGCACCAGGCGGCGGGCCCCGAGGCCGGGTTCAATGGCCCATAGCAGGCTTAGGGCGCAATACCCTAAAGATAAGAGGAGCGGCCAAGGCACAACCAACAGCCGCTCCGCATTTCGCCATGGACGCAAGGCAGAGGCGGCGAGTATGCAGATCGCGACATAGCCGAGTTCTCGCACCTTGCTCAACGTCTCGTCGCCTTGGTTCGTCATCCACGGACCGGCAATCGCCAGAACGATCAACGCGGAGAACGCAAATTGGGCAAGCGTGTTGGCCCATCGCGGGCGGTCGTCACGATGCCGCGTCTTTGCCCGGGAAAGGCGGGGGAGACGAAAGCGGTCTTCGGCGTTGGGAAGGCTCACGGTCGACTACTTCTGTTGACGGCGGCGCTGTTCGCCCGCGATTATGCCCGCTATGGCACTGCACAGACGGTCACGCTCTGGCACTTGTTCGGCAAATCTGGGTGCCTGGGGCGGCGCCTTCAGCAGCCTGTTCAGCTCCGTCTCATCCAGTGCTATGGCAATCCCGGAGCGGCTGCCGAGCGCTCGTACGGTGGCGAGCTGGTGATCGTTGCGATGTTCGTCCAGCGCGGCCACCCGGGGAAACAGGATCACTCCCTTGCGGTGCCTCTGCGCCATAACGACTGTACCGATACCCGCGTGAGAGATGATATAGCTGCACTGCTCGATTCGCCGCTCGAACTCGATAGGTCCGACGAATGAACGCCATTCCATGTTCTTGGGCCGGTAAACTCCTTCTCCAATCTGCGCAAATACCGGCTGCGGCAGTGTTGGCGCAAGCCGGTCGACTATCGTCACGAACCGGTCGAAAGGAAGCTGGGTGCCGACGGTCAGCAGGATCATAGCAGCGCGCCGTTATAGCGACGCCAGCCGTTCGCGAGATGCGCCCACTGTGTGAACCATTCGTTTGCGAAAGGTCGCGCCCATGCGCCGCTCAACGACGGCTGATCAGAATTTGCAATGCTGTCGATCCAAATCGTGTGAGCGCCGATAAAGCGCCCGGCGATAAGGCAGAAAAGCCCAGGTAGCGCGCCGTTGGTCACTAGGATCGCTGGTCGCACACGCCACACCAATCGAACCGACGCCATGAGGCACCGTAGCGCTCGTCGAGGCTCGTCCCGATTGCAGTCCGGCAGAAGGTGGAACTTGATGATGCCGTCGCGTTTGGCCAGTTCAGCATCGGTTGTCGCAAACACGGGATCCAATGCCGCAAGCGCCGGACGCAGCATCATCATTTCTTCCCAATGCCCTCCGCCGGACGAAACCGCCAAGAGCGTGAAGTCGGGCGTTACACGGCCGGGCGCACTTTCAGCTATCCGTACCAATCGGTGCCCCACAGTCCTCGACCCAGGGGGCGATCCCCAGGCTTACGCTCAACTCTTGACAGGCATCTGCTACGCCAGGAGGGAGGTATGCGCAAGCGGACCCGCGCTGGTTCATTTGGTGGTCGTGCGTGCTAGGATGATTGATGCAGCTACGTAAGGACATCTGGCGATGCGCAATCCTTCGTGCGCCTATCGCTGAAATAGTGACGACAAGGTCGCTCGAGGGATTTGCCTTCGATTGGATACCAGGTTCAAGTAATCTTCGATATCTCGCTGACCCATTTGGCCTTTGGCGCGACGGGCAGTTGTATGTCTTCACCGAGTGGTTCGATTATCGCGATTCTGTCGGTCGTATTGCGGTATCCGTCTATGATGCTGCGTTGACGCTCGTCGAGCAAACGGTGGTGCTGCGCGAACCTTGGCATCTTTCTTACCCGTTCGTGTTCGAAGCGGAAGGGGAGACGTGGCTACTGCCTGAGAGCTTCCAGTCGGGCGGGCTGTGGCTGTATCGCGCGGTATCGTTTCCGTATCGTTGGGAACGGACAGTAAAGATTACCCTTGACCATGTTCCGCTGGACGCGACGCCCTTCTACGATGGCGAACGTTGGTGGCTGTTCTACTCCCCGGCGTTTCCGCCCGCTGCTCGGCTCGTGCAGCTGTGCGCAGCGTATGCCGACAGGATCGAGGGGCCGTGGCAGTCCTATATCGCCAATCCCTTTTTCACGGATTTACATGGCGCGCGGCCTGGTGGCACACCGATATGGCATCGCGGGAATCTTTACCTGCCGGTTCAAGGTTGCACAGGCACCTACGGGGCGGCCGTACGCCTGCTGAGGATCGACAAGCTGGCTCCGGACAACATTGTAGCGGCGTTTGTGAACGAGATGAGCGCGCCTCTTGCGGCGACACCTTTCACAGACGGGTGCCATACTTTGGCCGCAGTGGGTCCAGTGACTCTGATCGACGTCAAGCAAACGAGGTTCTTGGTGGGCGCGCTCGCGTCGCGCCCTTTGCGTGAGCTGTACCGCCGCAGGCAAGCCTCCCAGCCGTACCGCTGGTGATGCCGGCAGCACGCCGGATTCCTAGTTTTGGTAATATTCCGAATATTGCTTGGAATAGTAGTAAAGCCCGCCAACGGAGTGCGCACTTGGGTCTACTTGTGTGTAGATAATTCCTACGGGTTTGCTGCCGTCTTTACGCAGCCAATCGGCGGAAGACACAGCAGCAGAAATCGGCGTACTGCTCCACTTAACCACGAGTACAGTCGCGTCAGCAAGTGTAGCAAGGTAGCGTCCATCCGCCAGTCCCATCAACGGTGGCAGATCAAGCACGATGTAGTCGTAGCGCGCGCGGGCTGCCTCGAGAAGCTGCTCCATGCGGCCCTCGCCGAACAGGTTCTCGCCTGAGAAATAAGGAGTGGCAACGAGTAATTGATCGAGATTGGGCACGTCGCTTGGCTCGATGGCTTCCTCGAGGGAAATTTCTCCATGAAGCAGTTCCACCAGTCCAACCTTGAGCGTCGTGCTTCGCACCATTTGCCGAACCGTCGCACGCCGTACGTCGCACTCTAGGAGAAGGACGCGTGCATTGGCGATTGCCAGTGTTCGCGCGAAGGCAACGGCCGACGTGGTCTTGCCCTCCGCCGGTAAGGAGGACGTTATCGCGATCACCTTCACGTCCGCGCGATCCCGACCTCCAATAATAGCTGTGCGTGCGATGCGAAACGCTTCGGCGAACATCGAGGTGGGGCGTTCGAGCATGAGTTCCGTTGGCTTGTCGGACTTACCGACCCGAGGAACAACGGCAAGCACGGGCAACCCTAGCTGCGCTTCCAAATCCGCCACCGAACGGAATCCCCCACTCAGCATCTCCTGCGCGGCGATGGTGGCTGTGCCTGCGGCAAGGCCAACGATCAGGGCGAGCATATAAAGAAGAGGCTTGTTGGGTGCGCTAGGAGCGGACGGGGGCTGAGCCGAGACGGCCACCTCGGCAAGCGTCGACTGCGTCGTTGCGGCCTGCATGCTGTCGAGCGAAAGCTGCGACATCTTGTCATACAGTGCGCGCTTGGCGTCTGCCTCGTGCTGCAAAGTGTCGGCGGTGGCGGACGCCTGAACGCTCTGCTCACGTTGATGCTCGAGCTGGCCAAGCGACTGGTGCAGGCTATCGACGCGAGCCTGCATCGCCGTCGCATTACCCCGGAGCGAGACTACGATGCGGTTCGCCTCCGTCTTTATCTGCGCGTCAATTGAGTTCACCAGATCGCGCACGCGGATACTTTCAGGATGCCGCTCGCCGTATCGCTTCTCAGCCTCATTCTGCGCCAACAACGCTTGAGAGCGCTGATTGCGCAACGCAAGGATCGCTGGTGAACTTATAACTTCGGACACGGTGTCAAAATTGCCTCGTGCGACCTGCCCCTGTGCTGCAGCCAGCGTAGCGCGCGCAGTTGCGGCATCGCTCTCAGCGGATGAAAGCGTGCCGGCCAGGGGTGCAACCTGTTGATCGATGATCGTACCCCCACCAACACTACCTTCCATAATGCCAGAACGGGCACGGAACTCTGCCGCACGCGCCGAGGCTTGTGCCGCATCCTTGGCAAGAGCACCGAGTTGTTGCTGGTACCAGGTGTTCTGCTCCTTAGCTGTCCCAAGCGATTTGCTGCTGCGATATTTGATGTAACCTTCAGCAAATGCGTTGGCGAGCTGCGCCGCTTTGATCGGGTCGGTCGAAGTAACGGTCAGGTCGAGGACATAAGCATCCTTCTCACGCAAGGCTGTGAGATGCTGTAGCAGTGCATTGGCAACTACCGTCTCTCGAGCGGCCGAGTTGTTGAGCGAGGAATTGGTAGTGGTCGTCAGCACCTGAGCAAATTCTTGGTCTGCGACCAGATCCTGAGATCGGACGATTTCGCGAGCTACGGCTAGCGATCTTACCTCAGTAAGCTCGGTTTGGATGGCATCATCCGATAAGGTAGCAGCCTGCTGAGTGCCGCCGCTTAACGGGCTGCGGCTAGGGTATAGTCGCACTTTGGAGGTAGCTGAATATTGGGGTGTCATGAACGAAACTAGAACGCAGCCCAGCACGAACACCGTGGCGGTGACGGCGAACAGCGTCAACCAGCGCCGGCGGACCGTATCCCTAACCACGCTGATAACGTTCGCAAGCCGAACCTCCTGCTCGTCCGCTTCGTGTCTTACTTCCATCTCGTCCGACTTCCCTATTTGCCAATCAAGCGGCAGCTAAGACTTAGCGTTATGATACGTACGATACCCGAATATTTTACAACTGGAACGTTATCGCGGTCTCGATGCGAGCTTCGCTTAATGAGCTAGAAGTGTCGCTCGACGGTCGCTGACGATAGTTCAGCCCCCCCTCAAGCTTAAGCGCCGTGATAACAGTAAGCGCGCACCAACGCTGGCACTGTAAAAATTGGTCGTGTTTCGACTAATTTGAAAGGAAAGGTGCGATAAATCACCAGTCGCACTGAGAATCATGTTCCGCAATACTTCGTAATCGGATCTAACAGTGAGGCTGGTGTTTAAATACGGATTGAAACTACCAACGGTGGCGTCCTCAATTGAGCGTCGCCCCGTCATTCCAAGGGTAAGGCGTCGGGTTGGAAAAGCTTCGAGTTGTGTCTCGAACGAGAAGCCACGCACCGTCCTGTAGATGCCTGCGTCAAAGTCGCGAATGCCATAGCCGACGCCGATCGTCCCCCGGATGCGCCCAGCGATATCAACGTTGACGCCACTGAGGAACCGTACAGCCCTGGAATCGACATTCGGCAGCCCCGACTGAAGCAGCTGATCAAAGTACGTACGACCGCCGCCAATCTGCACAAAGAGCGAGACGGATGGGGTCCTCGCATATTCGAATTGCGCCGTCAGGCGCGTGACCTGTCGATCGCGTTGGCTCTGATCAAGTTCGCCGCCGGCCCGTAGCGGTATCGGTGCGAAAGCGAAATCGGAATAATCGAATAATACAAAGGCGCGGCCGCGGCCTTGCGTATAGCTGGCTTTGAGTGACGCAGCGTCGCGGCGGTAACGAGACAAGGCCGCCACGATGGGGCTGACCTCACCCGAAAAGCTGTTCTCGGCTTTGCGCGCGATGCTAACCTCGCCATCGATCTTGACGGAATGATATACGTCCAACCGGCCAACCGCGCTAAAATTCCACAGATGCTCGTTGCGTTGCGGTTCGCCGACATATTCACGGTGGGTTGTCGTCCCGGAGACTTGCAGCAGGTGACGAGACCATCCCGAAACGAGGCGTGCCGATCCCTGCTGATAGAGGAAGGGGGCCGCAATATGGTTGCTAGAGGTGTTGTAGGTATTCGAGGTGGCGCCGGTACCAATGTCAATGCTAGGGAAAAAGGTTACTCCACCTAGCGGAACGCCCAGTTGCGTATAGTCCGGACGAGATTGTTGTTGCACGCTCACGTTGCGGTCTCGGCCGAAGTCCTGCGGGATAGTTGGCTGGACAACCAGGCCCTCCTCAACTTGTGCGCAAGCCGCCTTGGGCAAAACGACAGCCGGAGGCATTAACACAGCTGCCGCCCAGAGCCGGGTCGTCACAAGTCGCTTCCTTACACTGCTGCTATTGTCAGAAATATCTCTCGCCCACGTGAACTGTGTCGCCTGGATACACGCGCAGCTCCGGGGTAAGGCGATAATTAACTTCCTCAGTCTCGCCTTGACGACGAATGCGCACAATGTCGTGGTTCGCGCGTGGCGTGAAACCCCTAGCCGTTGCGATGGCGTTCATGGCGGTCAGCCCGAACGTGTACGGATAGCTACCCGGTGACGACACCTCGCCGAGTATAAACAAGGGCCGCAACGTGCTGACTTCCCCACTAAGCTTCGGCAGGCGCAGGTAACCGTCGGCGTAACGGGCGCGCGCGGCAGCAATGACCTCGGCCACCGTATGCCCTGTCGCGGGCAAATTTCCAATCAGGGGCAATGAAATGGCGCCGTCCGCTGCAACACCGAAGTCTCCCGACAATGTCGGCTCGTTGAACACAGTAACCTTGATCCGATCGCCAACACCTAGTCTGTAATCGTCAAACGCAGGCGAACCAGACAGATAACGATCGCCGGTCGACAAGACAGGGCCGCTGCCCTTTTCCGCACAAGCAGCGACCGCGATTATGAGGGCAGTCATTACGGTGGAACGGATTAGCATGGAGGTTCGCAAGCCTAGAAATAGGGTAGTGGCCATCTTGCACAGTGGCTTTCGGGAAGCAACCGTTCGAGCAGGCAGCCGAGCGATCGCGCTCGGTCCGGTCAGCGCGCGCCTCATCAACGGTCGGCATGCCGACCTCGTGGAGCAGCCGCTGGCCGATGTTGGCGCGGCGCCTCAGGCGCTGATCCTCGAGCCGATCGGCCGCAATACCGCGCCGCCGGAGAGCACTGCAGCGATCGCAGCAGGTGGCGGCGGCAACGCGCTCCTCGTCATGCCGTCGGATCACGTGATCGGTGATTTTGGCGGCGTTCCAAACCGCGGTCGACGCGGCGATGGCGCTCGTCACGCAAGGGTGGCTCGTCACCTTTGGCATCGCGCCCGACGCGCCTGAAACTGGCTATGAGTGGATCCAAATCGGTGAGGAGCTGCAGCCCGGCGTCAACCGCGTCGCGCGGTTCGTCTAGAAGCCTCCTGTCGACAAGGCCCAGTCAATGCGGGCCAGCGGCGATCATGTATGGAACGGCGGAATCTTCCTGTTCCTTGCTGGCGCCTATCTCAGAGCGTTTGCACACTTCAATCCGTGTATTCTGATTGCCGCCCAAGCGGCGATGGACAAGGCGCGTATGGAGGGCACGCGGATATATTCTGACGCGGCCGCCTTCGCCACCTCGCCGGACGCTCCGATTGACTACGCGGTAACAGAAAAGGCCGGCGCGTCGCCGTGGTGCCAGTCGATATGGGCTGGAACGACGTCGGCAGCTGGGATGCACTGCATGCGATCAGCGATGTCGATGGTGACGGCAACGCTCACCGCAATCATGGCAATGGTAACGTGCTCGCGATCGGCACGAAAACTTGCTTCGTCCGCAGCGACGGCATCCGCGTCTCGCTGGTGGGGGTCGAGGGCCTGATCGTGGTTTTTAGCAGCAACGACGTGCTAGAGCGGTTTCTGCCCGTGCTGAATCATGAGGGGATTCCCGTCGCTGCGGTTTTCTGATTCAGGATTCCTGCCGGTGCAGGAGGCTGGCATGGATGGCGCGAGCATTGTCAGTAGATCTTCTTGATAGAGTTGTGGCGGCGATCGCGGGTGGTCTGTTGCGTCGGCAGGCCGCGGTTCGGTTCGGTGTCAGCGCCGCGAGCGCCGTCCGGTGGCAGCAGCTTGCAAACCCGCACGGGACGCCGGCGCCACAGCAGCAGGGCGGCGATCGACGTTCGATGAGGATCGAGGCGAATGCCGGTTTGATCCTGGAGGCTTACAAAACGACGCCCGACATCACCCTGGCCGAGTTGCAGGCGCTTCTGGCTGATCACGGCACCGAGGTCGCACTCGGCACGATATGGCGGTTCTTCGCGCGACGCGGGATCACGCGCAAAAAAAGACCGCGCACGCCACAGAGCAGGATCGTCCCAACATCCTGAGGCGGCGCGAGGAATGGTTCGATGGTCAGCTCGATCTCGATCCCGAGCAGCTCATCTTCATCGACGAGACGTGGGCATCAACGAACATGGCACGTCGCTACGGCAGAGCGCCACGCGGCGAACGACTGCGGGCCGGCGTGCCGCACGGGCACTGGAAAACCACCACCTTCGTCGCGGGTCTCAGCCGCACCGGCATGATCGCGGCCTGGGTGCTCGACGGGCCGATGAACGGTGACGCCTTCACCACCTACGTGACCCGTGTCCTTGTGCCCGAACTCTCGCCCGGCAACGTCGTCATCATGGACAACCTGTCTAGTCATAAGGCGCCGGCCGTGCGCGCCGCCATCGAACCCGCAGGTGCCAGGCTCCTGTTCCTTCCACCCTACAGCCCGGACTTCAACCCTATCGAGATGGCCTTCTGAAGCTGAAGGCGCATCTGCGAAAAGCGGCAGAGCGGACAATTCACGGCCTCTGGGTTGCCATCGGCCGTATCGTCGACCTCTACTCGCCCCAGGAATGCTCGAACTATTTCGCAGCCGCTGGTTACGCTGCAGACTGGTCAGAAACCGCTCTAGTCATGCCGCGCGGTCGCGGCCAAAAAGTCAAGAAGCTGATCGAGGCGATGAAATCGCGGGACAAGGCTTGAAGCGTAAGCGTGGTCTGAATGGCGCCTTGTAGGTCGAGCGTTCAACGGGTTGATGGTGGCTCTTTGAACGGGGCCGTGATGTCAAACGAGACTATCGAACCAACCGCGGATGTAGCGACTAGTCATACGACCGGTCGTATGAGTGGTCATATCGAGATTGTCGGTCGGGTGTCGGGTCGACGCCGCTGGACGGTCGAACAGAAGCTGGCAATCCTACGTCATCCGTTTGGGCCGGATGGGTCGGTCCGGGGCGGCGGTCGAGCGTCACAAGGTCGGGAGAGGCGCGATCTACACTTGGCGGCGCCAGGCGATGTCGGGTGCACTGAGCGGAGTGCCGGCCCGGCCTCAGACCGCATTTGCGGAAGTCCGGATCAGCGAGCCGCCCGTGATGCTGTCGGCGCCGCCCGTCGAGGTGGCAGCGGACGCCCGGACCACGGGGTAGATCGGCATCGAGCTGCCGTCGGTTGTACGGCTGACCGTCGACGGCACAATCGACGCCGAGGCGCTATCGCGCGTGATCAGTGTGCTGGCGCGATGATCCCGCAGCCGACATCGACGCGGATATTCCTGGCGTGCGGCGTCACCGACATGCGCAAGGGCTTCGATGGCCTGGCGGTATTGGTGCAGCAGGTGCTCCGGGAGAAACCACATTCTGGTGCGCTGTTCGCGTTCTGCGGCAAGCGCAGCGACCTGATCAAATTGCTGTGGTTCGACGGTCAGGGACTATGCCTGTTTCGAAGCGGATGGACCGTGGGCGTTTCGTCTGGCCGGTGACGCATGCTCGACCCCGGCCGCGGAGGTACCGCGATCGGGCGGCTGTGAGTCTATGCGGTCGACGACCGCGCCTAGGGCAACACGACCTCGGCAGTGACATGGTATCGCTTCACAACCGACCGCACCGGTGCGCATCCGCAAGCCCATCTCGCGGGATTTCGAGGCTTCCTCCAGGCCGAGGCCCATGCCGGTTACGACGGGCTCTATCGAAGCGGCGTTACCGATGTCGCGTGCTGGGCCTGCTCAAGGCGCAAAGTGTTCGACTTGAACGAGCGGGTTGCCACGCCGCAGACCACCGACATTCTTGAACGCATCGGTGCCTTGTACGGCATAGAAGCCGAGGTCCGCAGCAGGCCGCCAGACGTGCGGCTGGCGGCGCGGCAGAACCAGACGAAGCCGCTGGTCGATGCGCTGCGCGAGATACTCGACGCGGCACTACGCCGGCTGTCGCCGAAGTCCGACATGGCCAAGGCTATCGCCTATGGCACGAAGCGATGGCCGGCATTGTGTAGCTATATCGATGACGGGCGCCTGGAGATCGATAACAACATCGCCGAACGTGCGCTGCGGGGCGTTGCCGTCGGACGACGCAACTGGCTGTTCGCCGGTTCGAAGACGGGCGGCGAGCGCTCCGCAGCGATCTACACCGTCATCCAGACCTGCAAGGCCAATGGCGTCGACCCGCAGGCCTACATCGCCGACGTCACTGGGAAGATCGCAGCTGATTGGCCAGCGGCGCAATGGGAAGAGCTCATGTCCTAGAACCGGGCCCAACAGCCTACGAAGCCGGTAGCACAAGCTGCATAGTCCGCTGCCTGCCGGCCACCCTTACCTTAAAGCCATCGTTCGAGAGCTGGACGTCAGGACGGCCCTTCTATCCTAAGCCCTGCTAAACTCACCACGCGGGCGCCGAAGGACCAAGGCACGAAGTGCTGCGGACATCGATGCGGCGGGGGTCGACTAGGCGCGTCGAGGTGTCAGCGGACAAGGCCTGTGCGTCAACGAAGTTCAAGTTGTCAGTTTCGACGAGCGATACGACTGGCTCGGATAGTGATCGTTACTGCGGTTGGTTGATAGTCTCGTCCGGCATCATAGCTCCGTCCAAAAACCCGCCGAACGGTCCGCCCGCAATTTCCAGCCTTTCGTAGCTCTCTGCCAAAATCTGAGACCGAGTATTGTCTCTCCACTTCTGGCAGCCAACTCTCGTAAATAAATTGGAACGGACCGGCTTCGTATCCGCATCGTCACAAGTGTTTATCATGGTTGTAAGCCTTCTCCTCTTAAGAAAGGTCGATCCACCCAGGCTTACGCAGCAAGGTCAAGCAATGCCGCCACGCTGCCGCGGCGCTTTGTTAACGAAACCTAGGCTATCGAAGGCGCAGGCGACGCGTCGTGATCCTCGCCCGAGATGCCGGGGGGGGGGCAGATTTGAACAAGCCGGTGCCCGCTCATGACCTTCAGGAGGAACAAGGCGTCTCCCAGATAGCGGGGGATAAGCCGCTTCGGTTCGCTAAGCAGGCGGTGCAGCCACTCAAGGCTGAATCGACGAACCCAAAGCGGCGCACGGCGTTTCAGACCTGAGGTGAAGTCTAGCGCTGCGCCGACGCAAAATATTCGGGCGGACGGAAGCTGCACAAATTTGCTCGCGATCCAACGCTCTGATTTGGGTGCTCCAACGCCCATAAATAGGTGCGTCGTTCCAAGTGCCTGGATTCGGTCAATGAGGTCCGCGCTATGTACATCGTTATCCTGGAAGCCGAACGGGGGGCTAAAATATCCTACCGCCTCTGGCGCGAATCCGCGGGTGACAAGCTGCCTGACGAGCGTGCTGCCGGCATCGTCCGAACTAGTGACAAAAAAGGGGCGGTCCAGACCCGGCCGCAACCGTGCGATCAGTGCAGGGAAAAGATCTGCGCCCGTCACGAGTGGCAATGCTTCGCCGCATTGGAAGCGAGCAAGCATTTGTAGTGGGCGGCTATCTACCGTCACAACGACGGCTAGACGATATGCTCGTTGAAAGGCTCGATCGCTTTGCAAGAGACGGAGATGGTTTAGGTTACAAGTACAGAAAAGCTGTGGCGCATCAATGGGAGCAAATGCAAGTTCAACGACTTCAATAAGGCGCGCGCGCTGAAAGCAAAGGCCATAACGATCCCGCGAGGTCGAACGCTGAACCATCAATCCGGTGTCGTTCATCTGTAACCCTATTATATTGACAAATGCAAGGTTTGATCACTAGTTTGAAACTAGTTAAGAACGCGGAATAGCACATTCGGTAAAGCGTAGTTCGGCGGGCGCAAATGCTAATTTTGTCACCCTCTCAGGGAAATGCGACAGCCTTCCGGCATCATCGTACACTTGAGGTACAGTCAATGTAAAAGCGATCACTGTGAGACCTGGCGTAAAAGTCTTTTTGCGATCGCGATCCAACTGAATTGCTCGCTATAGGCAGCGACCGCCGCTTTGGCGGGGAGATTGTTCGAAGCCTGCAAAACGACATTCGCAAGATCTTCTGATGAGATTGAAAGCGGTACGAAGCTCGCCCAAGGCGGGGCCACCGTACGATGAATTTCGATATCGCTGCAAACGACAGCCAAGCCTAGGCTACCAGCTTCGACCAGAGGCATGTTGAACCCTTCGGCTAAGGACATCGAAATAAAGCATTTGGAAGTCTGGTATAACGCCAGCAAAGTTTGATCCGAAGCGTGACCGTGCCATTCTAGCGTACCGCCTCGCTCGGCAAGATGTTTCTCCCAATTGGCCGCGACCGGCCCCCAGCCGTTTCGACCAACAATCGCTAATGACCAATCAGCGGGTAAATAGGGTTCCAAGGCAAGGATTGTGTTATAGTTCTTTCGCGGCTCGATAGTGCCTACCGCTATCAACTGTTGCTTCGCCCGGTCTGCTGGCGGGGCTGCGCCAAGATCGATGCCTGGTGCATTACCGATCGGGACTACGTCGCGCCGTAGAATATCTGACAAGCTATGGGCCATTAGGTCCGTCGGCGCGAAGATAGATTTGTAGCGAGATGCCATACGGGTTTCCAAATCCCTGAACAAAAAGCGGCCGCGGAAGTTCATCGCGTTGGAACGGGTCCACGGGAAATCGTCGTGGATGATCCGGGCGACTGGTGTCTTGTTAAGTAAGGCAAGCGGACTTGGTGGAAATGCCGGACATACAAGTGTGTCAAACAGTTGTTTGCGATATTGTTTGGTGGATGGCAGCGCAAGCCAGCCAGCGAAACCGCCTTTCACGGGTACTAATCCGTCGCCATTAAGTACGGTCGAGCGCTCGTCAACAAACGCAATCGTATCGTGGGCTATCCCTCTCAATGCATCGAACAAATTTATCGCGTACCGTTCGATTCCGGTGGAGGCATTGGGCCGGGTAGCTAGCACGAGATCCAGGGCAATTGGCAAAGGCTTAGCCTCCTGATGTTGCAGTTGCGTATCGAAGATTACGTAGCCATGCAACAAAAAGCGATTTTCGCTGACATTGGTCGTGGCTTAAGCACATTGTTTCTAAAGGGCCTCACTTGGTATTGTCGATCTGGCCGTCTGGCGTGACAACCGCGTTATCGTGCCGGTCGCGGTGTAGAGCGCACAGGCTAGCAGTAAACGACTGCCCACTTGTACGCTTTTGCGGCGGGTTTTCATCAGCCACCTAGCAAGTATATTGGGCTGCGGCGGGTACCAGTCCTATCGCGTTTAAAACGGACAACTGCCTACATCTCTGCAAGACATGCGCTGAGCAGTTTCTCGCGAGCGGCTGCTGATTGTGCCCGTATCGACGTCCGTACGATATCGGTGGCGGCGCTGTCGCGAAGCATTTGCGCGGCATGAGCGACCGCGCTACGCAAATTTGTCGGGTTTGCGATGGACTCGCGATACACGTAGAAGGGCGCTGCCCCGTTCATGCTAAACAACGTTTCCTTCTTCTTGTCGCCCAGCGTATGTGCTATCCGCTCCGCCCCATAACCCAGGCAGATTGTCGGAATGCCGATGTTCCAAGCATTGACGCAGAGATGGTAGGTGTCGGAAACGATGAAATTGCAGGTTGCTAGGACCGGAAAGATGTCTTGAGGCAAGGGTGGCTTGGAGGAGGCTGGATAGCCCGCGGCGCGCGCTAACGGCAACTGACGGGGCGCGGACCCCAACCATGGTACCCAGGTCGCCTCCGCGTCCAGCTTCTTTGCCAACATACGTGAGAAGGCGAGAGGCTGTACGATCCATTTTGCGCGACCGAAGAACACTCCAAGTCGCAGGCGACTTCCGCTGTTCGCTGCGGCAGGCAAGGGCAGATCCGCAGCGGCGTAATCTTCCGGGCGCAACAGCAACGCGCAGTCGATGCCAAGAGCCGAACGCCCACCGCGATACGGATCAGCTTTAGCGGCCGAAATCGCGTCACGAAAATATACGCCCTTGGCGAGGCGTAGCATTCGTTCCAACGCGGTGCGATAGCGAGTGTCGCTCAGCTCGATAGCGCCGATCGTAATGATGGTGCCCCCAAAGATCAGGACCCTGCCCAACACCGCATCGGGTGCATCTTCAAGCATCAATGCGCGATAGACCAGATTTTCGGCCTCCGCCTTAGTACTGGCAATGCCATCACGCACGAGCCATCCGCAGAGGTCGGCATCCCAATAGCCCTTGGATTGCAGGAAATCGCCCCAATAGACGATCAGGTCTGCAGCATGGAGGTCGTCAAGATGGCGATGCAGCGGCTTATATGCAACGGGTCGCTTCTCAAGATCGTAACCTGCGCGATCAGGGTCGCCGAGGCAGTAGAAGGAGACGGACTCGGCCGGAAACGTTTCGGCGAAAAAGCGCGCCGCGGAATAATCCACCGTGTACATGCCTGTGTTGCGATCCGGCGGAAAAGCACACACTACTGCGATATTCGACATCATTGATCCCCCAATTTTAATTGTAACTGCTTGTTCTCGTATTACCCTCGGGCCTGCAATTGTTCCGGCCGCTTTAGAACCCGGCGCGCAACCTCTAGGACGCGCGCGCCGAACAGCAGGAACGCCACGGCGAAATACGTGGTACAGGCCAGCAGGGTGGCAAGGATCGCGCCGCCAATAGTATTCAAGTCCAAGCCAAGAACCTTAACCAGACCTTCGACCGCCAGGATCACGGCGGCCCCAGCGGGAACGGGCGCGAGCGTCGATAGCGCTGTACTGGCGCGCACCGACGAATTGTGTCGCTGCAGTACCAACGTAAGTCCAACGAAGCCCACGAAGCAGCGCAACACGAAGGCCGCGGCTGCAACGTAGATGTTGAACATGGCGCCAATCGCTAGGAACACGACGTTGAGCAAGAGCTGCCAAAGGTTGTTCTTCAAGGCCAACCGCGATGATCCGAACGCCACCAGGAACGACGACAACGGCGAGGCCACTGCGATTAGTGGCAGCGCGCCAAGCAGGATCGCCGTTGTGCCCGTTAATTCCGACCATTTACCACCCAATGCAACCGAGACCAGATACGGACCTGCGAAGGGCATGACGACCATTGGGAGCGTCGCTACCACCGTCATCGAGCGACATACCTGCCACATGGCCTCGATCGCGCGCTCGCGCTGATCCTCCATGCGCGAGAAGATCGGCAGTAGCGTATTGTTAACGGGATTAAGGACAAAACCCGTGACCATGTCGAGAGCCACCCGCGAGAGGCGAAAGACGCCGATCGCGGCGGGGCCGACGAATGCGCCGACGATCACGTCCGCCGAACGGATGTTCACCTGCGTTAAGGCCGCCATACCAAGGATGTCGCTAGAAATGCCTGCGAGACCGCGCAAGCCGCCGCGCGCGAACCGCGGGCGCCATGAGGTGCTCAGTACGCTGATGACAGTTGAGACAATAGGCGCGAGCGTCACTTGAAGCACGATGCTCCAAGCCCCGGCTCCGGCGAGGGCTAGCCAGCAGCATAACGCCCCGGCCGCCACCTGGCCCACCGACCTGCGCACTACCAACCGGCGATATGCAAAGGTGCGCATTAACAGCCCATCGGGCACCACGCCAAAGGCAGTAGCGAGCGGCACCAGCATGGTCGGCAGCATCAGCAACCCGATCTCTCTGAGATCGCCGATGTTGTAGAAGATTGCGCAGATCACTACCATCACCAGCGAGCTCAAACCGCCGAGCCAAGCCATCAATGAGAAGATCGAGTTTAGGAAAGTCTCGTCCACCTCCTTGCGCTGCACAACGATCTGAGATCCGGCTTGAAGTGTCGTCATCACGATCACCGCAGCCGTCGTGGCCAGCGCAGCAAAGCCGAACTCACGGGGGCCAATCACCTTGGCTACTATCAAGAACACCAGCGCCTGAGTCACGCGATCTGCGGCAATCTGCAGGAATTGCCACACTATACCCGTGATCGCGATGCGTGAGTATGTCATTCTGCCCCGCCCATTTCGAAACTCATCTTAGCGTACGTTGGCGGTTAGCGCCATCACCTCATGCAATGTCCGGCCCGTAAAAGTATGGCCACATAGCAGTATCCCGGCTAACATTGCGGCAATGCACCAAAATATGCGGCGATGCAGTAAGAATGGAGCCGCTACCCGAGTACTTGGCCCCATCATCCGGAGTCGTGGGGTTGTGCCGCCCGGTAGCGGAAGCTATCGCGTGGCTGATAACACCTGGAGCGCGTTGACCTGCTTTGGGGTTTGAACGGCTGGACGGACGACGATCGTATTCCGCGTCGCAGCGATGCCGTTACAATGGGGGCCAGCGCCAATGCGATCGATTTCCTTCGTTATCTGCACGATCCAAAAGTCCAAGGTCGATCATCGCCTGTCAGAAGTACTGACTAATCTCGTCCAGCAGCAAGACATACGGTTCGAGATCATTCTGGTGTGGGACGGCAGACGGATGGACAGCCCGCCCGTCTATCCGGGCGTAACGGTCATCGCGGTCGATCTAGTTAGCATATCGGAAGCACGCAACATCGGCGGGCTTGCCGCCCGCTACGACACGATCTGCTTTCTGGACGACGACACCTTTCCAATCGATCGCAATTTCTCGATCAAGATCCTCGATGTGATGGAGGCGCAGAAGCTCGACTTCGTCACCTGCAACATCCACTCCGCCGGCGAGGTAATGTCGGGGGGCGCCGTCGCGCGCGATACCGATCTCGACGAGCGGACCGTAATAGTCCACATGTGGGAACCCGGATTGACAGTGCGACGCGACGCCTTCGTCAAGACCCAGTTCGATGCGACACTCGGCATCGCCTGCATCCACGGCTCAAGCGAAGGGTTCGATTTCGGATATCGCCTGCTGCGCAACGGGTTCAAGGGGCGCCGACAGGCGTCGATCTTCATTGATCATCCCCCGCTCGATACCGCCAACGAATATCGCGTCGAACGCGCCTTCTTCTACTCGCTGGGTAACGGCGCCGTGCTACTCCAGCATGGCTATTACGGCACTTATGCATGGCAGATTACAAAAACCCTCGCGCGCCTTCTCGTGTCGCTTCTAAAGGGGGATATGGTCCGCGTGCGCGCATCGTTCGTGCGAAGTCTCTGCATGATGATCGGACCGTTCCTGCCGCGACGGCGCGGGCGGATCATGCCCACCTCGTTCCTCGCGCCCCGGCCTGCCGTCTCCGACGGGCCGCAGGTGCAGGCGGTGCCACTGGAACCGGCCCGGTGATACGCCGCGGTTCCGTCTCCTTGTCGTCGGAAGTAACGTGAATGGCATTAGATAGATCGGAAATGCTCTTGGGAACTCACGTCGAAACAAACGCCCTGTGTGAAGAGACACTCGATCACAAAATTCGGCCAAAACAAGTTGTTCTTGGGCTCGATACTCTTCGGTTCATTACAGCCATGTGGGTGTCCTTATACCATGGCGCCCGGTATCCGATTGATCGCGTCGTTAAGCCAGACTCTCTCGTGAATGATATATTGCTGTTAATCGGCAATACTACATGGAACGGAACGGCTGCAGTGACCGTTTCTTGTCATTTCGGGATTTCTCATTCACGGCGCCAATATTGGTAAATCAAGTGTCGTGCTTCCAGCATTCTGGTTGCGGCGTGGTATTCGTCTAGGCTTACCTCTGGTTGCAACCCTTCTTGTCTCGCACATACTCGGACCGGGGTATATTGGCGCCCTAAGGGCCATAATGTGGATCGATCACCATAGGCTGTATGTGGACGATATGGTTTTTCGGTATACTGTGTGTATTTTGGCTTGCGGCTGAAACATAGCGTGGAACAGGAAAATCTTCTTTAGCAATTCTGGAGCAGTTTGGCATAGCCGGATACAGCCTTTATCTGACACATATGCTTATTATGCAATATATGGAAAGTAATCTAACTGGTTGGAGTCCATTTGTGTATTGGGTGGTGACTTTGCTATCTGTAGCTATATTATGTTGGTGTTTTTACAAGGCCGTCGAGTTTCCTTCGCATCGGCTCGCGAGATGCCTTGGTAGACGAATGCGGCTTGCTGGAGAAGCTTCATTAGGTTGACGAGGTTAGTTATAGGCTGTGTTTTTGGGGGGGCTGCCTTGCTTGCTCGTTTTCGGCACAACATGCTCGCCTTTTTTAAAACAAGCTGAGGGCGGTGGTTCGGTTCGGTGATAAAGGTAAGCATTCCGTTGAGGGGCATACATGAACGACGCTTCAAGGGATTTCCCGCTCGACACGCAAGAAGAGCCGAGGGTCCGGTACGACGCGCTCGACAGCCTGCGCGGCATCGCTGCGCTGGGGGTCGCGTTGCATCACCTTCAGGTCGCTAGCCATATTTACTTTTTCCCTACGACGCGGAACGCCTATCTCTTCGTCGAATTCTTCTTCGTCCTCAGCGGCTTCGTGATCGCCCACGCATATGCTGACCGGCTGAACGGGGGCGCTGCATCGTTGCGTTTCATGATCAAGCGGTTCGGGCGCGTCTGGCCTCTGCACGTCGTCATGCTCTTGTGCTTCATAGCGGCCGAGACCGCGTTGTACCTCGGCAGCCAGTACGCCCATATGCCGCTTCCGCGTCCGCCCTTCAGCGAGGATCGCACTCTACTCGGCATACCGATCAATCTGGTAATGCTGAACGGGTTGATCCCTTATATCGGCGCGGGCTGGAACGCGCCCAGCTGGAGTGTCAGCGTGGAGCTCGCGGCATATCTGCTGTTCGCCCTCTCGGCCATGATACCCGGCCGCTCCGCGCGCATCGTCTTTCACGCCGCGCTGATCGTCGTCGCCTTGTGCATGCTGTGCGTCGTTCACAAGGTGATCGGCATCGAACGCTGCGTTTTCTCGTTCTTCATCGGCACCTTCGTCTGGCGGTTCCGGGCGGCGCGGGTCGGCCGCATCGGCACGGCGGCTGAGCTTGTCGCGGTCGGATGCGCGATCGCGATCCTTTTGCCGAGCATGCCGCGCGTTCAGTTCGTCGTTGCGCCGTTGGTCTTTGCCGGGGTGATCTTCGTGCTGTCACGTCAGGCGGGCAAGGTTTCGGCGGTCCTCAGGGCGCCGTTCGCGCTGCGCCTCGGGCTGACGTCCTATTCGATCTACATGGTGCATTTCTTCATCGCCTTTGCGGTGACCAACGTCATAAAGGTGGGTGGACGGATTGGTCATCAGGCTTGGGTGCTGCCGGGAACCGATCTGGCGTTGATCGGTAACAGTGGCTTGCTAATGGACGCGATCACCATCGCGTATCTTGCGGTCGTCATCCTCGTCGCGAAGTTTACGTATCGGTATATCGAGAGGCCCGGCATCGCTTGGTTCGGTAGACTTGCCGATACCGTCCTGCGCGTGCGGAGTGCAAGCACGCGGGTCGGTAAGCACTGTGAAGTCAAGGTCATCGACGTGGCTTGATCGTGGTGGATGTGTCATGCGACTCCGTGCAAGTTTACGGGTTAGCATGGTTATGGTTGATTGTGTGTACGGGTCGTTTCGCCGCGACATTTGCTCGGGCCGGCATCAAGGCGCTTGCCAGTACGTGGCCGCCCCGGCACAAAGCTTGATATGTCTATGATCTCTCGCCGTTTCATCGTCCAGGGCGGGGCCGCTGCCCTAGTTGCAGCTGTAGGATCCACCGTCATCCCCGCGCGGGTGATGTCAGCAGGCAGCTTCCGCTTGGGCGTAAACCTGGCCGGTGCGGAGTTCGCCATGATTGGCGGAAAATGGCATTGGCCCCTCGAGGACAACCTTCGCTATTATCTTGGGAAGGGCTTCAACGTCTTTCGTGTGCCGTTCAAGTGGAACCGTCTACAACTCGCGGTCGGTGGCTCACTAGAGATCGATGCGTTCGCCGGCCTCGACGCTCTTATTCGAACAGCGACCGGCGCAGGCGCGGTGATTCTACTCGACGCGCATGATTACGGTCGGCGCGGCGATCAGATCATCGCCCAGACCGGCTCAAGCGTTGATGCGGGAGCGTTCGCGGATTTCTGGGGGCTGATGGCGCGCCGCTACAAGGCGAACGGCCGGATCTGGTACAATCTGATGAATGAGCCACACGACGAGGACCCGATGGCCAATCTCGCTGCGCAGAACGCGGCATGCGCTGCCATCCGCGCCGCTGGCGCAACGTCTAAGGTGCTGTTTTCGGGCAGCGCATGGACGGGCGCGCATTCCTGGCTTAAAACAGCTAATGCGAAGGTCATGCTGTTGGCGCGAGACCCCGGCAACAACTACGCATTTGATGCGCATCAATATCTCGACAAAGGCTATGGCGGCGGCACTCCCGTCGCTATCCCCGGCGTGGGTGCGCGTGTCCTCAACGACATTTACGGCTGGGCACGTCAGAACGGCAAGAAAATCTTCCTTGGCGAGTTCGGCACCGGCCCGAGCGCCGCGTCGCTGGCGGAACTCGACGCTCTGCTATCGTTCATGGTTCGGCACAAGGATGTGTTCATCGGCGCGACCTATTTCGCCGGGGGGGGGACCTGGGGCAAAAGCATGAGCTCCACAGACCCGGTCGATGGTATCGAAAAACCGCAGACACTACTCCTGCAGCGCTACCTTTAACGCCAGTCGCGGGGCGCAAACAATCGGCGATCCGAGCCTTGCGCGGTGCCAGCGTCCTTCGTATCGGATGGTCTACTGGAGCAACGTGCGGAGCATTTGATGAACTTCGGGCCGAGCGACGAAACCGATCTGCTGATCTTCCAAAACTATTTTTCGCCCAGCAGACATGCGATTTTCGAGGAACTCGGCAAGGATCGCAAGCTTGTAGTGATGTACCTACAATCCGGGGTCGACGAAGGCCGCAGGTGGGTTGAAGAGACACCGAAGAACTATGTGGCACGGCGAATTCCGACGCGGCAAATTGCAAAGGTGGTCTTGCCGGTCGGGCATCTGGGTCTTCCAAAGAAGGCCGAGGTCGCACTAATGGTGGATAACAATCCCACCAACGTCGCGATGTTACTCCTTGCGCGTACGGTCAAAGGCATCGCCGGCCGAACCTATCTTTGGGTTGAGCATATTCCCGATCCTTCGAAGGGGCAAGGAAAGACGCTGTACCAAACGATGACCTCGCGAGGCTTGTTGCGCTTTAATGATGGCGCCGCCAGTTTCTCCGCTATGAGTGACCGATACCTCGCAAGCTTGGGCTACGAGGGCGTTATCAGACGCATCCCCCAAGTCGTGCCCGCGCCGGAATTGGGTGCTGCCCGTCGGCGGGTGCAGACGTTGCGACGCTTCGGATATCTGGGCAGCGGCGTCGCCCGTAAGAACGTCAGTGCACTTCGTACTGCGGTAGACGCCATACTGCACCCTGACCTTACCCTGTATTTAGCTGGCTATGACCCGGTGGATATTTGGCCGCGTGAAATAGCCTGTGGCTATATTGCAGGCTTGGAGTTGGAGGCGTTCTTCAACGACATCGACGTGCTGGTCCTGCCGTCGATCATCGATCCATGGGGGCTCGTCGTCAACGAAGCTCTCATGCGCGGGCGCCTTGTCATCGTATCGGAGTTTTGCGGAAGTTCGGAAATCGTTGCACAGATCGATCCACGACTGGTCTGCGGTCTGACTTCATTCGAAATTCAGGCGGCGATCGAGTATGCGATCTCCTTGTCGACGTCCGAGGTGGATGACCGCCTTCGCCGCGCCCGTAATGTGATGGAGGGCTTTACCGTCGTGGCCGCTGCGGATGCTTTCCGACGGCTTTAACGCCCAATCACCGGCCGAACTTCTTAATACGTGCCGCCGGCGGACACTAGCGTTGCCACTTAGTACTGACATTGAATTATACGCCACTAGCGGATGAGAAAATTGGCTCAATCGTATGTTCTAGGTTGTCCGGTCTCGAGCGCTAGACCGGCAAGAAAGTCCGAGCTGCGCCGTGTCTTAAGCGCCGGGTGACGTCCTCGATGTAGTCGTACGGGCCGATTATCCCGCGATTTAGTTCGATTTTTCTTGCGACACTGCGGCAACTACAGAAGCATTTCTAGGCGGTTCGTAAATCAAATGCCCCAGTAAACAATGTTATTCGGCAGAGTGTGTTCGGCGAACAGCCCCTTTAGGTCGGCGAGCACGCCGCCGCCGCGAAGGAAACACGTAGCCCCTGTAACACCAGCAGCGCGGTATTCTTCATGCGGGACCGCCAAGAGTACAGCGTCATAGGCTGCTTTTTCCGCGTCAACGACTAGTTCTATCCCATATTCCTGCGCCGCTTCGTGCCGGTCCGCATGCGGATCCGTCACGTCGACCCCGTGGCCCAATAACTTCAAGCGCGCGATCACGTCGGCAACCTTGCTGTTGCGTAGATCGGGCACGTCCTCCTTGAATGTCAGCCCCATCACTAACACGCGAGATTTTGGCACGAGCTGAGCGGAAAGCTGGTCGGCGACCCACCCACCCATCGCGTCGTTGATTGCGCGCCCCGACAGAATCACCGCTGGATCGTGGCCAAGCGCTGCGGCGCAATGCGCGAGATAATAGGGATCTACTCCAATACAGTGACCGCCAACCAGGCCGGGCTGGAATGGTAGAAAGTTCCATTTGGTCCCGGCCGCTTTCAACACGTCCCAGACTGAAATATCCATCAGCGAGAAGATTCGCGTGATCTCGTTCATGAAGGCAATGTTGATGTCGCGTTGTGCGTTCTCGATGACCTTGGCGGCCTCGGCGACCTTGATGGACGCGGCTTGATAGGTTCCCCCAACCGTAACCGCGCCATAGACCGTAGCGAGACGCGCGGTGACCACCGGACTCTCTCCCGCAACGACCTTGGTAATCTTGTCGATGGTGTGCTCGCGGTCGCCGGGATTGATGCGCTCTGGCGAGTAGCCGAGGAAAAAGTCTCGGCCGCGGATCAGACCGGATGCTTGTTCCAGGATTGGACCGCACAGGTCTTCGGTAACGCCTGGATAGACCGTGCTTTCGTAACAGATGATTGGGCGCCGGGCGCCGTCGAGCATGCCACCAACCATCCGTGATGCCCGCTCAATAATTGAAAGATCAGGCCGGTTATCGGCATCGACAGGGGTGGGAACGGTGACAATATAGATGTCAGAAGCTCTGACAGTAGCGGGATCGCTCGTCAGGCGAAGGGTCGTTTTCTCCAGCCGCTCGGACGTTATCTCGTTGGTGCGGTCATGGTGCCGCTGTAGTTCGGCGATCCGGCCGGCATCAATGTCGAGGCCGGTAGTGTCGAACCGTGACGCCAAGGCAATGGCAAGCGGTAAGCCGACATAGCCGAGGCCCACGACGACAATGGATGGCTTGTCGATGGACGCGTTCATACGCCGTGGTAGGTCCGATACCACTCGACAAAGGCCGGAACGCCTCGATCGATCGGTGTGGTCGGCGTAAAGCCCAGATCGCGCTGGATTGCGGTGATGTCCGCGTATGTCTGGCGTACGTCGCCCGGCTGCATCGGCAGGTAAGTCTTCGCGGCCTTACGCCCACAAGCCTGCTCGAGAAGGCCGATCATGCGCCCGAGATGCTCCGAATTGTTATTGCCGATGTTGTAGAGTCGGTGTGGTGCGCGGCTACCACCTGCCTTTTCCTCATTGTCATCGGGCGGCGGATTATCGTGACAGGCAACGATACCCGTGACGATATCGTCGATATAAGTGAAGTCGCGCTCCATCTCCCCCTCTCCGAACACAGGGATTGGCTCGCCGGCGAAGATCGCTTTCGTGAAGATCCACATCGCCATGTCTGGGCGACCCCACGGTCCGTAGACGGTAAAAAAGCGCAAGCCGGTCAGAGGCAGGCGGTAGAGATGGGCGTAGGTTTCACTCATCAGCTCGTCCGCCTTCTTGGTGGCGGCGTAGAGGGACAGTGGATGGTCAACGCGGTCTTCAACCCGGAAGGGCAGGGTAGTGTTGCCACCGTACACCGAGGAGCTCGACGCATAGACCATGTGCGCGACCTTGTGATGCCGAGCTACCTCCAACAGGTTGAGGTGGCCTACTAGGTTCGACTGAACATAGGCGTGTGGATTTTCAATTGAGTAGCGCACGCCCGCCTGCGCCCCGAGGTGAATGATGCGGTCAAAGTCGTGATCAGCGAGCGTGGCGTTGAGTGCTGCCATGTCAGCAAAATCGACACGCAAAAGGGTGAAGCGGTCGCCGAACTTATGCTCGAGCCGTGCGAGGCGATCCTCCTTCAACTGAAGCGAGTAGTAATCGTTGACGATATCGATTCCGATCACCGCATCACCGCGTGCCAGCATGCGCTCCGCGGTATGCATGCCAATGAATCCGGCTACTCCGGTGATAAGCGTTGTCATGACCGATCTCGTTCCCCCCACGCCTAGCCCACCGATCCGATGGGTAGGCCAACTCCACCAAACCTACAGCAGCAAGCATAGCCCTGCACGCTGCAGAACGTCGCTTTTCTTCCAGTGAGCCGATTGAAAGTGGTACATGATACAGACGGCCCGATTAGAGCTATAAGTCCTGCTGATTCCGAGGCAAGCCGCCCCCTCATTCCGAAATAATGCCGCCCCCTGATTCCGAGAAATAGTCGCCCCCGGATTCCGAGATGATGTCGCCCCCTTGCGGGGTGGGTCGGACCGGGATCGCCGGCAGGGTTATCGTCGCTCCTTTGGGTCTGTCCGAAGGAGTGAATGATGCCGGCGGGAAGGGTGAGTATGCGACGTGTCCGCGAGATGATGAGATACCGGTTCGAACAGGAGCTGGGATACAAGGCGATATCGCTGCGCGTGGGTGCGGTGCCCTCGACGGTGCGGGCGACCTTGAAGCGTGTCGCGGATGCGGGACTGAGATGGCCGCTGGACGAGACGCTCGGCGATGCTGCGCTGGAGGCATCACTTTACCGCGATGCGGGCAAGAAGACCGGCCACCGCCGCTGTCCCGAACCCGACTGGGCGCAAGTTCATCGCGAGCTGAAGCGCAAACATGTCACGCTGCAGGTGTTGTGGGACGAGTATATCGCCGAGCATCCGACCGGCTATCGCTACAGCCGATTCTGCGACCTGTATCGCGGCTGGGCGATGAAGCTGCCGGTTACGATGCGGCAGAACCATGCGCCGGGTGACAAGCTGTTCGTCGATTATGCGGGCGACAAGATCGCGGTGGTGATCGACCGACTGACGGGCGAAGTGCGTGACGCGCATATCTTCGTGGCGGTGCTGGGGGCGTCCAGCCTGACCTATGCCGAGGGAAGCTGGACCGAGACGCTGCCCGACTGGCTGGCGGCGCACACGCGCGCGCTCGCAATGTTCGGCGGTGCGCCGGCGCTGTTCGTGCCCGACAATGCGAAGGTCGCGGTGATCAAGGCTTGTCTTTACGATCCGCAGGTCAACCGCAGCTATGCCGAGATGGCGGCGCATTACGACAGCACGGTGCTGCCGACGCGGCCGCGCCGCCCGCGCGATAAGGCAAAGGTAGAAGCTGCCGTGCTGATCGTCGAGCGCTGGCTGTTCGGACGCCTTCGGCGTCGGATCTTCTACAGCCTGGCCGAACTGAACGCCGCGATCGCCGGGTTGCTTGCCGAGCTGAACGATCGGCGCGTGCTGCGCCGGGTTGGGCAGACGCGTCGTCAGTTGTTCGAAGAGATCGACCGGCCCGCGCTGAAGCCGCTGCCAGCCGAGCCCTATGTCTACGCCGAATGGCGGCGCAGGCGCGCGGGACTCGATTATCACGTCGAGATCGAGCGGCATTATTACTCCGTCCCATACCGCTTCGCACGCGAGCCGATCGAAGCGCGGATCACCGCGGCGACCATCGAGCTGTTCCACAAGGGCGAGCGGATCGCCGCGCACATGCGCGGCTCGGGCAATGGCCGCCATACCACGATCCCGGAGCATATGCCCTCGTCGCACCGGCGCTTTGCCGACTGGACCGTGGAGCGGATCGCGCGCGATGCGACCGCGATCGGGCCATGTACGGCATTGCTGTGCGAGAAGATCCTCGTCGAACGGCGCCATCCCGAGCAGGGCTTCCGGGCCTGTATGGGCATCATGCGCATGACGCGCAGCTTCGGTGCCAAGCGGATCGAAGCGGCTTGTTCGCGCGCGCTCGATATCGGTGCGCTCACCTACGGCTCGGTCAGATCGATCCTCGACAAGAACCTCGACCAGATCCCGTCATCGCCTCCGGTTGAGAGCCCGCCGGTCGATCATCCCAACATCCGGGGCTCACGCTATTATCACTGAAAGGAACACGACGATGCTCGCACATCCGACCCTTGATCGGCTGAACGAAATGGGCCTGGCCGGTATGGCCAGGGCGTTTGACGAACTTGCCACCAATGCCGAAGCGGATCGGCTTACCCATCCCGAATGGCTGGCACTCCTCCTCGACCGCGAATGGGGTGTCCGCCACGATCGCAAGCTTGCCGCCAGGCTGCGGTTCGCCAAGCTGCGCCATCAGGCCTCGCCCGAGGACATCGATTATCGCAAACCCCGCGGGCTCGACCGCGCGCTGGTCGTGAAGCTCGTGGTCGGCGACTGGATCGCCGCACACGACAATCTGGTCATCACCGGACCCACCGGGGTCGGTAAGAGCTGGCTTGCCTGCGCGCTTGGTCACAAGGCCTGCCGCGACGATCGCTCGGTGCTCTATCAGCGCGTCCCCAAGCTGTTCACCAGCCTCGCGCTTGCCCGCGGGGATGGTCGTCACGAACGCTTGCTGCGAAAGCTCGGCGGCGTGCAGCTACTCATCCTCGACGACTGGGGCCTGGAGCCGCTCGACGCACTCGCGCGCCACGATCTGCTCGAGATCCTCGAAGAACGCTACGGGCGGCGCTCGACGATCGTTACCAGCCAGCTGCCCATCGCCAGTTGGCATCAGGTGATCGCGGATCCGACCTATGCCGACGCGATCCTCGATCGCCTCGTCCACAACGCCCATCGGCTCGACCTCGATGGCGATAGCATGCGGCGTGCGAAAACCAGCCAGATCGCTTGACGTAAGCACCGAACGAAACAACAACGATCATTGCCGACAAGGCCCCGCTTCCGGGGGGCGACATCATCTCGGAATCAGGGGGCGCGATCATCTCGGAAACGGGGGGCGACTTCGTCGGAATCAGCAGACAGGGCGTCCGCTTCCAGTGCGGCTGCAATCGCCACGCGATGAGCGCGGTGTCCGGTCTGCGTCGAGTTGAAGAGTGCCAACAGCTTTTCCGCCTCCTCGGTCGAGAGGGCGTGCATCCGCAACCTGGTTATCAGCGCTTCCTGTTGAACAATGTGGCACTCACCCTCGGCGATGTGCCGGTCAGCCATCTCCAGGTCCGCTTGTGTGTAGTGGGTCATCCGCGTGCCTACGCAGCGCGCGTGCCGGGTTCAGGCGACACTGCGTTCATCAGCATGGATATTGCAGTGACCACCTGGGCAACCGCGAACGGCTTTTGAAGCATGATGCTGTCCGGAACTCCGTAGGCGCTGTGTTCGTGGGCGCTGTCACCGGACATATATATCACGGGAATGTGGGGGTGGAGCTCGCGAGCGCGGCGCGCGATTGCCCAACCGTCCGGGCCCGAGCCACAGCGAATGTCCGTGAGAACTCCGGCCACGGCCTCTTCCGCCTCGAGCGCGGCGACCGCAGCGTCGCCCGAGGGCGCGACGTGAACGGAAAAACCACCGTCCTCAAGCGCGTCTTGTACGCTGATGGCAATCAGAGCCTCGTCTTCGACGAGCAATAGAAGAATGGGATTCATCGCACCGATCCGCGCGGCAAAAGCAGGGATCGTCCCTATGCGGACGGTCTCTCGGCGCAGGCAGGCCTATACGAGCGATAACTAGCTCGTAACATAATTTAGCACAGGGCCATACCCGCGCGTGTTCATTAGTTCCGATGGGGAAAATCTAGCGAAAGGCTGGTGCCCTTGTCCGACTTCCATTCAGGTACGCCCCGGATCTGTCGTGCCAACCCCTCGATCAGCGCCCTGCCGGTCCCGAAGCCGGGACGGGCTGCCTGGGTTTCTGCCGGCAACCCCTTCCCATTATCGCGAATCTGGACCCGCAGCCGATCGGCGTGCTTGTACGCCTGGACCAAGATGATGTTTTCGGCTCCGCCTCGATCGCCGTCGAATGCGTATTTCAGGCTGTTGGTGGTGAACTCGTTAAGAATGAGCCCGAGTGGAATGGCAGTGTCGCTCTTGATTTCCACGTCCTCAATGCGCGCATCGAGCTGGACGGGGATCTCCTTGTGAAGCTCAAGCAGGCCTTCGAGGAGCAGGGTTACATAGGAGCGGAGAGACACCTGATCGCCGCTCTTCGCCGCATACACCTGCTCGTGCACGAGGCGGAGCGCCTCGATACGGTCGCCGACAATGCCCAACTCCTGGCGCGCATCTTCCGATTGAGCCTGTTTTACCCGCATCCGGACCAGGCTGCTGATCGCGCCTATGTTGTTCTTGATACGGTGCTGCAGCTCATGAAGCAGCGTCTCGTTCGTCTCCGCTGCACGCTGAAGGTCATGCACCTTGTTGAGCCGATCGATCACCGGCCCAAGGATCGTCGCGTAAGTGCGCAGAAAGGCGGTTGTCTCCTCGTCAGGCTCCCATTCCTCGCGGCTGTCCACCTGCAACAGCCCGTATGGCTTCCGGCCAGGAAGGAAGATGGGCACATTCACAATACCGACGACACCGGCTTCCTTCAAAAAGTCGGGGAAGTCGAACCGATCCTCCTTGCGAAGGTCGGGGGTGATGACCGGCTCACCGATTTCAACCGCATAGGTTTCCGACGAACGCTCACCCATGGGCAGGCGGACCTGTCCGACGACGCCGGGTTGCCAGCCGACACCCGCCCGGACGAACAGGGTCTGATCTTCTTCCTCGATCTCTATGACCTTGGCGAGTTCGGTGCCGAGCGCTTCCCCTACCAACCGGCACGCTTCGGTCAGCACACCATTCAGATCCTCACACTCCAGCGAGAAATCTCCGAAGTCAGCCAGAATCCGCTGCTGCCGCCTCATGCTCTCTGAATCAGTCACCGTGCCTCCCGCGACAAGGTTACCGTCCTAGCAGACAATGCGCGGAGCAACACCCAAACTTGCCTCTCCCGCGACCGGCTACCGTCATCGGCGTAGTGCTTGTTGAGGCTGTCTCGTCGTCAAAGTCCCCGTTTTGGATTTCGCGAATGTCGTCGCTTTGGCGTCTGAGTGCAATTGAGACCTTTCAGCGCAAATCGGCCTCGTAAAGGCGGCGCTTTCGTTCATTGTGCTCACTGGCTTCCGTGCGGACCTAGCGATCGCGGAGAAGCGCGAGGACGAGTGCGCTGGCGAGCACAGTCGAGCACTGATATGGCAGTCACTAAAATTGATTGGGACGATAGATGCTTAGCTTCCTCGCCGAAGGTGGCCAGATGGGTGCCGCCATCCGCGGCTTTGACTGGAGCGGGACGCCACTCGGGAACCCGGCAAGCTGGCCGACGCCTCTAAAAACGCTCGTGGGCGTCCTGCTCAACGCGAACCAGCCCATGTTCGTAGCCTGGGGGCCGGAGCAGATCCTGCTGTATAACGACGCTTATGCTGTAGTGCTGGCTGACAAGCATCCCGGCGCACTTGGACGCCCGTTCCTTGAGGTCTGGTCGGAGATCAAAGCGGACCTGATCCCGATCGTCGAGCAGGCATATGGAGGCGTGCCGGTCCATATGGACGACATCACGCTCATGATGGACCGCCGGGGCTATGTCGAGGAAACACACTTCGCATTCTCCTACACGCCGGTCAGGGCTGCGGGAGGCGTGGTGGACGGTTTCTTCTGCGCCTGCACGGAGGTAACCGAACAGGTTCTTGGCGAACGCCGTCGTGCGGCAGATACCGAGCGGCAGAGGAGGTTGTTCGAGCAGGCTCCCGGCTTCATTACAATCCTGCGTGGTCCCGACCACGTGTTCGAGTTCGCCAACGCTACCTACCGACGCCTGTTCGGTGAGCGCAACTTCGTTGGTAAAACGGCGCGTGAAGCGTTCCCCGAACTGGGTTCCCAAGGTTTTTTCGAGCTGCTCGATCGCGTCTATCAGAGCGGTGAGCGTTTCGTTGCGGATCGCACGACCATCCGCCTCGATCGCCTAGGCTCAACGACCGAAGAGTTGGTCCTCGACTTCATCTACGAGCCGGTCACAGATGACGCCGGAAGGGTAACCGGTATCTTCGTCGAAGGTCATGATGCGACCGAGGCGCACCGTGCAGAAGCCGAGCTACGCGAAAGCGAAGAGCGTAACCGACGAATGGTCGAGGGCGTCAAAGACTACTCGATTTTCACGGTCGATGCGGCAAACCGGGTGCTGGATTGGACGCCGGGCGCAGAGGCCGTGTTCGGTTGGTCGGCAGATGAAATGAAAGGCAACAGCGCCGATATCCTCTACATGCCGGAGGACAGGGCTGCCGGTGTACCCGAACGCGAGCTAGCCACTGCACGCGCCGAAGGTTGCGCGAACGACGAACGCTGGCACGTCCGCCGAGACCGCTCGCAGTTCTTCGCAAATGGCTCGGTGCGTCCGCTCCATGATGCGTCGGGTGTCATCATCGGCTTCATCAAGATCGCCCGCGACGAAACCGAGCGTCGGGCAGCAGAGGCAGCCTTGCGCGAGACCGAGCAGCGATATCGATTGGCTGCCAAGGCGACCAACGATGCGATCTGGGACTGGAACCTCACAAGCGATCGCATCGATTGGAACGAAGCGGTCACCGTCCTTTTCGGCTATTCCGCAGCCGAGGTTGAACCGAACGGCGACTGGTGGATCGAGCACATCCATCCAGCTGACCGGGACCGAATCTACACCTCCATTCACGCTGTGATCGATGGAGCCGGAGACCACTGGGCAGCCGAATACCGCTTCCGCCGGGGGGACGGCACCTTCGCCCATGTTTTCGACCGGGGCCACGTCATTCGCGACGAGCAAGGCCGCGCCACCCGCATGATCGGCGCCATGCTCGACCTGACCGAGCGCAAGCGGGCCGAAGAGCGGCTGCGCGAACTGAACGAGACGCTCGAAAGCCGCGTCATGGAGCGAACGACGGAACTGATGGCCTCGCAGGATGCGCTTCGGCAGGCCCAGAAAATGGAGGCGGTCGGGCAATTGACCGGTGGCCTCGCCCATGATTTCAACAACCTACTGACCGGCATCTCGGGCAGCCTCGAGATGATGCAGGTCCGTATCTCACAAGGGCGAGTGGCGGAGGTCGAGCGGTATGTGACCGCAGCGCAGGGTGCAGCCAAGCGCGCGGCGGCACTCACCCATCGACTGCTCGCCTTCTCGCGCCGGCAAACTCTTGCACCCAAACCGACGGACGTGAAACAGCTCGTCACCGGTATGGAGGACCTGATCGGCCGCACAGTCGGCCCAGCGGTAGAAATCGAGACGGTGAACGCGGCCGGGCTGTGGCCCAGCCTGATCGACCCGAGCCAGCTCGAAAACGCAGTGCTCAACCTCTGCATAAACGCACGCGACGCAATGCCGGATGGAGGCAAGATCACGATCGAGACCGGCAATCGCTGGATGGACCAGCGCGGGGCCGAGCAGCGCGGGCTCGAGCCGGGCCAGTACATCTCGTTGTGCGTGTCCGACACAGGCACTGGCATGGCGCCTGACGTTATCGAGAAAGCGTTCGATCCATTCTTCACGACGAAGCCGATCGGTATGGGGACCGGGCTCGGGCTGTCCATGATCTACGGGTTTGCCAAACAGTCGGGCGGCTCGGTCGGCATCTATTCCGAGGTGGGTCAGGGTACGATGGTGTGCGTCTACCTGCCGAGGCATGTCGGAAAGGCAGAAACCGAGGAAAGCGAAACCGGCGTGGAGGAAGCACCGCGGGCCGAGGCGGGTGAGACGGTGCTGGTAGTTGATGACGAGCCTACCGTCAGGATGCTTGTCGCCGAAGTGCTGACGGATCTCGGCTACACCGCCATCGAGGCGGCGGACGGCGCGGCCGGACTGAAGGTCCTAAACTCGGATATCCGCATTGATCTGCTAATTACCGACGTTGGTTTGCCAGGCGGCATGAACGGCAGACAGGTCGCCGACGCGGCGCGCAACGTGCGCCCCGATCTAAAGGTGCTCTTCATTACCGGCTATGCCGAGAACGCGGTACTGAGCCATGGTCATCTCGATCCAGGTATGCACGTTCTGACTAAGCCGTTTGCGATGGACGCCCTCGCCAGTAGGATTCGGCAGCTGATAGAGGGATGATCGGCGCCCTGTTTGGGATGCTGCGCTCGCTCCGCTCTATTGCGGCAGCTGCGGTGAACCCAGCCTTCCTGAGTTAACCGAGCGCTTCGCGGCCGACGCTAAAACCACCAATGGGCACTGCTGCCGCAGCGTTGTCGCGAAAATGCTCGTTAGAACAATAACGAACTAGCGCCGTCGACTAGGGCATGCCCTAATTCAACATCGATAATTGTCGGCGTCTAATCCGGCTCCCAATGCGGCGATTAAACACTCGATTTGGCAACCGCTAGGTACGTATTTCTCGCCGTTTAGGGGACCGGTGAGAGGATGTTCGAAAACGTACGCTCTCATGACTGCCATCTGAGACGCTGGCCAAGTTTACTCCTCCGCTGACGCCAACGCCAGCGACTGTTTGAACCTTGGCGGGTGTGCCGCGGACTCCTGATCGACGACGATTGATCAAGCTCTCATCCGCGGATTGGTCACCGCACTACCCGTATCCGTCGCTGGGCCTATCCTCCGTCTAAGTTCGGGCGTCGGACGAACCTGCCCCACCGTACACCGTGGATTGCCCATCACAGTCGGGTGCCCGCGGCACGCCGGCCAAGGCTATACAGCTGATGCGCTGGCGCCTCCTCTTGTTGTCGCCACTGGCAAATCAGTTGGCCTTCGCAGGCGCCATCCGGCGTGCGATATCCCAGGCATAGCCGACCAGTTCGCGCGCGATCGCGGTCGTTACCTTGGGCTGCGGCTTGCCGGTTGCCGACAATCGACGGAAACGCTGACATAGTCGCACCTGCGCTTTCCAGCCGATAGCTTGAACCTCCTCCGGCAGATCGGCGACGCGTTCCCGGTAACGCCGTTCCTCACGCGCCGGCAGCCGATAGGACCAGCTCGCTTCCACGAGCGTGGTGCGTGCCTGCGCGTTCCCCGCTCGGGTGATGCGGCCGCGATGGGTGCGCGCGCCACTGGAGTGCTCGGACGGGACAAGGCCGACATACGCCATCAGCTGCTTGGGATTATCAAAACGAGTGAGGTCGCCGATTTCGGCCACCAGCGTGGCAGCGCTGACCAGCTTGATGCCACGCAGGGCTTGAAGTCCGCGCACCAGCGGGGCGAAATGCCATGTCGCCACCGCCTCGCCAAGCGCTGACTCGAGACGGATGACACGGGCCTGAGCCTCTAAAACCCGCTTCTGAAGCTCCTCAAACGCCAGCTGCTGATGCGGATAATCAAAGCGCTGTTCGGATAGCCATCGCCAATACATCTTCGTCCATGCAGACCGTCCTCCGAAACGACGATCGTGTCGAAGGAGGAAGCTGCGGACAGTCTGTTTGGCTGCGGTCGCATCGTCCTGCGCACTACGCCGGGCGCGGATCAGGTCACGCACCGCCTCATGTGCCTCATCCGGTACCCAGATCGCCGTCAGTTCCCCCGCCCGCAACAGGCGTGCTAACGTCATCGCATCTCGCCGATCCGTCTTTACGTGGTCGCCCGGCCGCCTCGGCATCATCGACGGCGCGATCACGATGCACGGCTGCCCCAGCTTGATCAGCAAACGTTGTAACCCGTAGCCGCAAGGACCAGCCTCGTAGCAGAAGCTCAGCGTCGCGCCTGGTGTTGCCAGTCGTTTGACCAGTTTCCTGATCTCATCGTCATCGTTGGCTACGGTGCCCACGAAGCGGACCTCACCCCCGCGTTCGCCCTCGGCAACCGCGACCGCGATGGTCGCCTTATGCACATCCAGCCCGATATACTTCGCCACATCCGTCATGACTCGCCTCCGTTGCTGACTACTCCATCGCCAACATCTCAGAGCCGCAAAGGCTTCCCGCAGTCATCGGGTCTAAGCTCACGGGGGGCCTGTTTGGCGCCCTGCTACAGCGTGATCGTCGCTCCGATGCGCAACATCCTGGGTTCGACGGTGCGGCTGTGGACGCCTTCGATCCCGTCGATCGGCTCACCGGGCAATCGTGACGCATAGTAATAGTCCGCGTCGGCGCGCGCGGTGTCGAAGATGTTGAGCATCTCCGCGGTCACCTCGACGGGGCCGAACCGACGTGCGGCGCGCAGGTTGACGACGGTCGTGGCAGGGGATCGTACGCTGTTGTCCTCGATCAGGGAATGCGGTCCCAGGTAGGAGCGCATCACAAAACGGGGGCAACCCGGTTTGAGCGGGGGGTAAGGCAAACGTCCATTATGCTGTCTGCGCTGGTCTGAACCCAGGCCATCGTTTTCGGAACACGCCCTCGAGTTCACCATTCAGCACGCGCGTTCGCGTCTGCAATTGAAGATGCGCGCCGTGCCGCGTCCAGCGCATCGATTGCCGTTTCGAAAAGCGCTTGGCGACCACCTGATTGATCGCGCTCTCGACGAAGCCCGATGAGATGCGCTCGCCGGCGCGGTATCGCTCGCCATAGTCGATGACGCTGCTGGCATTGCGACCGATATACACGCCGAACTCGGCGAGCGCCGCGGAGAGCTTCTTCAGCTTGGTCTTGGCGATATCGGACGCCTCTTCGCTGTCCGCGTCGACGTCGTCCTTGATCCAGGAAGCCTGGTCGATCGCGTCATCGACATGCCCGTTCCACAGCAGCTGCTTGAGCCGGTCGAGATCGCTCGCATGCTTGTCCCGCCACTCGATGTCCGGTCCCGCTCCCTTTATCATCTGGCCAATGACGGTGAGCCGCATCGCTATGTGGAACCAGTCGAGCACGTGCTCCGCTTCCGGGCTGATCCGGCGCTGCAGTTTGCGCACGCTCTCGCCGCCATCGGACAGGAACACGAGTCTCTGGTTGGGCTGGTATCCTTGCCTTCGCAGCATTTCGAACATGCGCCGACGCGGTCGATCATCAAACGCCTGCACAAAGGCGAAGCAGCGACCCAGCGCCGATGGTGCCGTCGATGCAGGGTCGCCGACCGGATCGTCGGCGTCGCGCCGAACCGATGTCAGACCCTTGCCCGCGATCACCTCGAACCATGAGCCTTCGCGGTCGCGAACATATCCGCCGTCGATGCCGACCACCATCGGGCCATCGGGTAGCGGCATATCGAAAAGATCGAGCTGACAGCCCTCGAAGAAGGCTTGTTTCTCTGGTCCGAGCTCCGCCTCCTCGCGGCGAGCCTCGGCATACAGATCGCGGCGCACGCGCTCGGCGCCGATCGGACGGTCCAATGGCAGGAGTTCGCCAAGCATGCGCGCCGCCAAGCCATAGGACATGAGCGATCCCCAGCGCGTCTCCAGATAGAGCAGTTCCGGGCTGGTGCGCCGAACCAGCAGTTCGGCCAGCGGCGTGACCGTGATGCCCGTACCTTGGTCGCCACCACACCCGCACCGCCGCAGTCGCTCGGCGATGATCGTTTGCGTGCCGAATATGGTGCGCATCACGATCGGGCGGCGATCCTTCAGACGGCGACGAGCGCCGCATGCCGGACAGGGTCGGCTGGCCGTCTGCCACGCCGCTGCCTGAGCGGTGATCATCTGTTCCTGAATGCCGTGAAGCAGCGCGTGACCCTCGGCGAGCGTCAGGCCGAGCGTCTCCGGGGCAAGTGAGACGGCGCGATCGATCAGCGCGGGCCTGCTGCGTTCATCTTCGATCGCGTGATCGCCAAGGATAACATCGACAGCACAGTGCAGGGTC